>NZ_JADPJF010000037.1:231847-233578 GCF_023073295.1 Bradyrhizobium sp. 23
CCTTGTCATCCTTGGTCTCGAGCAGCAATTCGACCTCGTAGACGGGGCCCGTGTAATATTCGAGACCGCGCACCACGGAGGGATCGATCTTGATGCGGTCCGCGCCGTACCCCGACGCCGTCACCAGTTTCGCGATCTCTTCCAGCTCGCTCACGCCGGCCTGACCGACTTCGCTCTTGGCGAGATAGACCTCCGCCGCGGCGATCGCCTCTTTCCAATCGTCGCGCGGTTTGGTGATGGCGAGAACGACGTCAGCCTCCGACGCGCTCAAATTGGCGCCCTTCGTGAAGTCGCCCTTGCCTTCTTCGCCGCCATCCCATCTACCGGGACCGAGCAGTTTGCGAACTTCCTCGGCGGGAAATTTGTCGAGCTTGTCGATCGCGCGCAGCACCGTCAGTCTGCGTGCTGCGTTCTCTTCGCCGCCGAGCCCGATGGCTTCCAGAACGCCGTCGAGCACCTTGCGATTGTTCACCTTGACGACATACGAGCCGCGCGCAATGCCTAGCGCTTCCATCGTGTCCGCGGCCATCATGCAGATCTCCGCGTCCGCCGCCGGCGTGGCCGATCCCACCGTATCCGCATCGAACTGCATGAACTGGCGGAAGCGGCCGGGGCCGGGCTTCTCGTTGCGGAAGACGTAGCCGACGCGGTAGCTGCGGTAGGGCAACACAAGACCGTCGGTCCCGTATCGCTCGCCGACATAGCGGGCGAGCGGCGCGGTCAAATCATAGCGGAGGCTGATCCACTGCTCGTCGTCGTCCTGGAACGAGAACACGCCCTCGTTCGGACGATCCTGGTCGGGCAGGAACTTGCCGAGCGCGTCGGTGTATTCCATCGCCGGCGTTTCCACCGGCTCGAACCCGTAGAGTTCGTACACGGTCCGGATCTTTTCCACCATCTCGCGCGTCGCCCGGATCGCGGCGGGATCGCGATCCTCGAGCCCGCGCGGCAGGCGCGCCTTCAGTTTCTGGGATTTTTTGGGTTTTTCGGCCATGCGCGGCATTTACCAGCCGACGCGTGATGCGGCAACTGCCGGGTAATCGCTTACGGCTGCTCCATCCGCGCCCGGAGCGCGTCGGCATCCGCTTTCGGCAGCGACTTCAGCGTTGGCTTGATGGTTTCGCCGCCGACGATCTTGCCGTTGCGCATGAACATCCAGTCCGAGATGTCGGCTTCAGTGAATTCGACCTTATCGCCTGCCCGCTTGCCGGCCAGATCGCGTGGCTCGTTGGCGAAGAGGCCGGAATAGGCCCCATTGGGTAGCTTCTTCACCTCGGCCATCCAGATGTGCTCACCGCCTTTGCGGGTCGAAAAGTGCACCTTCAGGGCATGCCCTGTCTCCGACGGCTTCGGCGCCTCGTAGGAGGCCCAAAAGGTCGGCAGCGTGCCGCGGGCGCGCGCGATCGCGGTGTTCATCTCCGGATCGGTGGTGCGCACGTCGACGACGGGCGAACGGCCCTCAGCGGAGACGTCCGGCTTGGGGCCGATGGTCAGAATGCCGAATACGGTGATGCCGGTGACCGCGGCAAGAACGACCCATTTCAGGGACTGGGGAAGAGTGGATGTCATGATCGCGATGTCCGGATGACTCGATGTCTGGGTATGCGAGGTCTTGGACTTTGTCGCACGATCATGGTGTCGCGTTCATGGCGAGAAAAGCCAACCAGCGATGCCCTTTTCCCCTCTCCCCTTGTGGGAGAGGGTGGCTCGCCGCGTAGCGGCGAGACGGGT
>NZ_JADPJF010000037.1:233708-236458 GCF_023073295.1 Bradyrhizobium sp. 23
CTTCGCGCCACCTTCTCCCACAAGGGGAGAAGGAAGAAGGGCCTCAATCCACCTTCCGGATCCAGTTGTGCGGATCGTTGGTGCGGCCGTACTGGATGTCGACGAGCTGCTTGCGCAGGCCCATGGCGACGGGGCCCGCGGCACCGCCGCTGATCTCGAAATCGCCGCTCACCGAGCGCACCGTGCCGATCGGCGAGATCACGGCGGCGGTGCCGCAGGCAAACGCTTCCTTCAGCTTGCCGCTGGCCGCATCCTTGCGCCACTGGTCGAGCGAGTACGGCTCCTCACGCACGGTCTTGCCGGCGTCTTTGGCCAGCGCAATGATGGAGTCGCGGGTGATGCCGGGCAGGATGGTGCCCAGCGGCGGCGTCGAGAGCGACCCGTCGTCGAACACGAAGAACACATTCATGCCGCCGAGCTCTTCGATGTAGCGGCGCTCGATTGCATCGAGAAAGACGACCTGGTCGCAGCCGTGCTGGATCGCCTCGGCCTGCGCACGCAGGCTTGCGGCATAGTTGCCGCCGCATTTGACGGCGCCGGTGCCGCCGACGGCAGCGCGCGTGTAATTCTCCGACACCCAGATCGAGACCGGCGCGGGGCCGCCCTTGAAGTAGGAGCCGACCGGCGAGGCGATCACCGCGAAAATGTATTCGGACGACGGCTTGACGCCGAGGAAGGTCTCGCTCGCGATCATGAAGGGGCGCAGGTAAAGGCTGCCCTCGCCGCCCGGCATCCAGGCGCGATCGATGCGCACGATTTGCTCGACCGCCTCGATGAAGACGTCTTCAGGGAGCTGCGCCATCGCCATGCGGTCCGCCGAGTCCTTGAAGCGCCGGGCATTGGCATCGGGGCGAAACAGGTTCACGCCGCCGTCGTCGCGCTTGTAGGCCTTGAGGCCTTCAAAAATTTCCTGGGCGTAGTGCAGGACGGCGCCGGCCGGATCGAGCTGGAAATTGGCGCGGGCCTCGACACGCGCCTCGTACCAGCCACCCTTGGCCTGGTTGTAGCGGACCACTGCCATGTGGTCGGTGAAGACCCGCCCGAAACCGGGGTCGACCAGCTTGGCGACCCGATCCTTCTCGGAGGTCGGATTGGATGCGGGCTGGATGTCGAATTTCATGCTCATGTCCTTGCCTCCCGCTGCCGGTAGCGGCGCCGTTGTGGCACCCGCCTGCCCCGATTTGGGCCCGGCTGGCTCGATTGGTTTCTGGCCGGACCGCCGCCAGCCTTGTTACGGCCGGTTTCCGTGGCCAGCATGTCACGGAGGACATGCTTTTGCGGAAGACGGAAGTCCAGTATGTTTTGCCGAAATGCCGTTCGACATCGCACGGTAGATCTGCTCCGGCCGTTGCCGCCTGTCCGGCCCACTGCGGCCGCCTTGCTTCGACGCCCACCCGACGCGAAACGATCTAAAATTTCGTGCGGGCTGATCGTTTTGTAACATTGAGACCAAGATACGTCAATATGCCTGACATAAATTTCGCGACTCCTTCTCAAGACGCAGCCGGGCCGCGGCCGGCCGCAGACGACGGAGGCAATTTGCGCTGGGATATCATCGAACTGCTGTTCTTCGCCTATCGCGATTTTGTCGGCGATCCCGACCAGGAGCTGGAGGCGTTCGGCTTCGGCCGGGCCCATCACCGCGTCATGCACTTTGTCTATCGTTATCCCGGCCTCAAGGTCGCCGACCTCCTCGACGTCCTGCGCATCACCAAGCAATCGCTCGGCCGGGTGCTCAAGCAGCTCCTGGACGAGGGCTATATCGTGCAGAAGACCGGCGACAATGATCGCCGCCAACGCCTGCTGTTTGCGACACCGAAGGGCGAGGCGCTGGTGCAGAAGCTCGCCGGCCTCCAGACCACGCGCATCACCAAGGCGCTTGCCGAGATGGCGCCGCAGGATGCCGAGACCGTCAAGCGCTTCCTGCGCGCGATGATCGACCGCGACGATCCGGACAAGGTGCTCGAGACGATCTTTGCCACCGTCAATCAGGACAAGGAGTGACCGTGCCGCTCGCTGCCACGCTCGCACGCCCGCCGGCACGTCCCGCAGACGATGCCCCGCATCTCCTGCTGGTCGATGACGACCGCCGCATCCGCGATCTGCTCTCGCGCTTCCTTGCCGGCGAAGGTTATCGCGTCTCGACCGCCGCGAGCGCTAGCGATGCCCGTTCCAAGCTTTTGGGCCTGCACTTCGACCTCTTGATCCTGGATGTCATGATGCCCGGCGAGACCGGCTTCGATCTCGCCCGTTTCATCCGGACCTCGTCCTCGGTGCCGATCGTGATGCTGACGGCGCGGCATGAAGCCGAAGCGCGCATCGAGGGCCTGCAGATCGGTGCCGACGATTACGTCGCAAAGCCGTTCGAGCCGCGCGAGCTTGCGCTGCGCATCAACAACATCCTCAAGCGCGCCGCGCCGCCGCCACAGGCCGCTGCGGTCGAGAAGATCGCGTTTGGCCCGTACATCTATCACCTCGACCGCGGCGAATTGCGCCAGGGCGAAGACGTCATTCACCTCACCGACCGCGAGCGCGAGATGCTGCGGATTTTGTCGGAGACACCGGGCGAGACCGTGCCGCGCAGCGCGCTGACCGGCAATGGCAGCGTCAACGAGCGCGCCGTCGACGTGCAGATCAACCGCCTGCGGCGCAAGATCGAGACCGATCCCGCCAATCCGCTGTTCCTCCAGGCCGTGCGCGGCATCGGCTACCGGCTGGTAGCCTCGCCATAAAGAGTGAACCGCCACCGA
>NZ_JADPJF010000037.1:236527-257118 GCF_023073295.1 Bradyrhizobium sp. 23
TGAGCACGATCGATACCGGCCTGACGCTTTTGAAGAGCGCCGCCGGCCGCGTCTCCGCCGCCAATGGCTGGATGGGCAATGCGTTCAAGGGCTGGATGCCGACCGGCCTTTATGCGCGTGCGCTGCTGATCATGATCGTGCCGATGGTGATCCTGCAATCGGTGGTCGCCTTCGTGTTCATGGAGCGGCACTGGAACACGGTGACACGCCGCCTGTCGGCCGCGGTGGTGCAGGACATCGCCGCGCTGATCGACGTCTACAAGGGCTACCCGCAAGACAAGGATCGCGACCAGATCCGCCGCATCGCGCAGCAGCGCCTGGGCCTCGTCGTCGATTTCCTCCCGGCCGGCGACATGCCGCCGCCGGGACCAAAGCCGTTCTTCTCGCTGCTCGACCAGACGCTGTCGGTGCAGCTCGGCCGCCAGATCGGGCGCTCCTTCTGGATCGACACGGTCGGCCGCTCCAACCTCGTCGAGATCCGGATCCAGCTCGACGACGCCGTGATGCGCGTGTTCGCGCAGCGCAGCGCCGCCTATGCCTCGAACTCGGAGATCTTCCTGTTCTGGATGGTCGGCACGTCCTCGATCCTGCTGATCGTCGCGGTGCTATTCCTGCGCAACCAGATCAAGCCGATCCTGCGACTTGCCGACGCCGCCGAAAGTTTTGGCAAGGGCCGCGAGGCGCCGAATTTCCGCCCGCGTGGCGCGCGCGAGGTGCGGCGCGCGTCGGTCGCCTTCCTCGAAATGAAGTCGCGCATCGAGCGAACGATGGAGCAACGCACCGCGATGCTAGCCGGCGTCAGCCATGATCTGCGCACGATCCTGACGCGGTTCAAGCTCGAGCTGGCGTTGATCGGCGACAGCCCCGAAATGGAGGGCATGCGCAAGGACGTCGACGAGATGTCGATGATGCTCGAGGACTACCTCGCGTTTGCCCGCGGCGATTCCGGCGAGCAGTCGCAGCCGACCGACATGGCCCAGGCGCTCGAGGAGCTGCGCAGCGACGCCGAGCGCCACGGCCACACGGCGACCGTTGCGTTCAACGGGCTGCCCGTGGTCACGGTGAAGCCGGCCTCATTCAAGCGCTGCCTCGCCAACCTCGTCACCAACGCCGCCCGCTACGGCAAGAGCATCGCCATCACCGGCCAGCGCGATCACCGTTATTTGACCGTGACGGTGGACGATGACGGGCCGGGCATTCCCGCCCATCTGCGCGAAGAGGTGTTCAAGCCGTTCCTGCGGCTCGACAACGCCCGCAACCAGGACGAAGGCGGCACAGGTCTTGGCCTCGCGATCGCCCGCGACATCGCCCGCTCGCACGGCGGCGACATCACGCTTGGCGACAGTCCGATGGGCGGATTAAGGGCGAGCGTGCGGATACCGGTGTAGCTGCCTCTTCCCTTCTCCCCCTGTGGGAGAAGGTGGCGCGAAGCGCCGGATGAGGGGTCTCTCTCCGCGAATTCAAAGCGAAAAGAGTCACACGCGGAGACAAACCCCTCACCCGTCTCGCCGCTGCGCGGCGAGCCACCCTCTCCCACAAGGGGAGAGGGGAAGAGCCTTACTTCGGCAGCAGCGCCTTCAGCTTGTCCATGTCACGCACGTTCATCTTGAAGCCGCCGGGCATCACGATGTCGCCGGGCTTCTGGTCCGGCTTGCAGGCTCCCAGCCATTTCGCTTCGAGCTGCACGGTCGTGTCGCGGCCTGCCGCGCCGGCGGCGCCGCCTTGCGCGTGCGACGACGTCTTCACCGTATAGGCCGAATTGAAATCGCCGGTGATCTCAGCATGCGAAGTCGTGCTGATGCCGGCGACATTGCACTCGGAATCGCTGACATAGCCGGTCGCGGTCTTCTTGATGTCCTGCTTGGCGCAGATCTGCTTGGCCATCGGCGAGACGTTGTTGTTCATTTCCTTGTCGACGGTCTCGTCGGTGCAGTGCTGCATGGTCATCTCGGGCACCGGCGTGCCGGTCCGGACCATCTTCAATTCCCACAGCCCTGCCTTACGCACCGGCAGGTCGTCAGCGCGAGCGCTGCCTGCCGACAACACGAGGCAAAGGGCGGAGCCGAGCAAAGCGAGTTTGCGCGTCATGTGGGAAGTTCCCGGCTGAGAGGTAGCGGCGTGCGAAAGCGCCTCAGTAGAGCGTGCGGATCGGCTGGTCGGCGGCGCCATAGGGCACCCAGCGGCAGGAGAACGAGATGTAGCCGCCCTCATAGGCCTGCACCGCCAGGAATTTGGCGACTTTGCCATAGCGCGCGCAGTGATCGACCGCGACCTGCCGCGCATCGACCTGGGTTGCCATCGAATAGGCGATGATGCCGCCGGTGTCGTTGCCCTTGAACGGAGGCACCGGAAGCAGATCGGCATGCGCCGACTGGCTCGCCATCATACCCAAGGCAAGTAGGCCCGCGGCCGCAATGATTCGCATTCCCGTCACTCCGATTGGTTGGCGGCAGTTTACGGTGTCGGCGCGGCGGTGGAAAGAACGGATGGCCGGTCCAACGCAGCATTGCGGTCAACTCGTCGGCAAGTGTTGCCGCGCTGCACTTGACCTCCCCCGGCCTTCACGGCACCGTCCGACCCTTGCAGATCATGCTGTCTGGATCATCCATGCGCGCCTCGACCTTCCTGAAATCGCTCCGCTTTGCCGCCGTGCTCGGCCTCCTGTTCGGGGCGCTGTCGCTCGGCGAGGCCAGGGCCGCCAATCCGCTGGAGCTGAATTTCTGGCTGAGCGGGCCGCGCTATGACGGCAACGTCTCCGAGTGCGACAGGGCGCTGCCGACGATCGCGACCCAGTTCTGGGAGAAAGAAAGCGCGTTCTGGAATTCTTCGTTGAAGATCACCGGCTTCGCCGCAGTTCACGAGACCGCGTTCCGGCCTTGGGCATCCGACAACATCCCGCGCCGCTATTGCACCGGCGAGGCCATGCTCACGGACGGCAAGATGCGCAAGGTGCATTTCTCGATCGTGGAGGATGGCGGCTTCGCCGGCTACGGCCAAGGCGTCGAATGGTGCGTGGTCGGGCTCGACCGCAACTGGGCCTACAACCCGGCCTGCCGCGCCGCCAAACAGTAATTGAAACGTTCTGATCCGGACCGATCAGGCGGCCGAACGACGGTCACCCGCATTTTGTTCTTGAAATGTTCTTATCGCCTGCTAGGCTTGTCTGCACAGTCTAGTTGAGGGGCGTCGCCATGTTTCATTCCAGATTGCATTCGTTCTCCCGCCTGATGATCTCGCTGACGCTTGCGGCCGGGCTGGCTGCGCTGGCCGATGGCGCAAAGGCCCAGGACAAGCGGCAGAACACGCCCGGCGAATTCGATTTTTATGTGCTGTCACTGTCTTGGTCGCCCTCTTTCTGCGAGGAGGCGGCGGAGCGCGGCGGCCGCTCGCAGACCCAGTGCAGCGGACGGCCCTACGCTTTCGTGGTGCATGGTTTGTGGCCGCAATATGAGAGCGGATTTCCGGAATATTGCCAGCGGCCCTCGCCGCGGCTGAACCGCAGCATCGTCTCCTCCATGCTCGATCTGATGCCGGCGCCGGGGCTGATCTTCAATGAGTGGGACAAGCACGGCACCTGCTCGGGGCTCGCTGACCGCAGCTATTTCGAGACGATCCGCAAGGCGCGCGCCGCGATCAAGATTCCAGCCGAATATCTCGATCTATCGCAGGCCAAGACCGTGGCGCCGGCGGAGGTGGAGGAAGCCTTCATCAAGGCCAATCCGGGCCTCAGCAATGCCGCCGTCTCGATCACCTGCAACCGGACGCGGCTATCGGAAGTCCGCATCTGCCTCAGCAAGGACCTGCAATTCCGCGCCTGCGAGGAGATCGACCGCCGCGCCTGCCGCCGCGACCAGGTGACGATGCCGCCGATCCGGGGTGGCTAGCCCAGGCGTCGTGCCTCTTTGCTCGGGCCGTCACGTGGCGTAGTGCTCTTGCATGAATTACCGCCACGCCTTCCATGCCGGCAACTTCGCCGATGTCATCAAGCACATCGTGCTGACGCGCATCATCACCTATCTCCAGGACAAGCCGGGTGCGTTCCGCGTCATCGACACCCATGCCGGCGCTGGCCTCTACGATCTCGAAAGCGACGAAGCGCGCCGGGGCGGCGAGTGGCTGACGGGCATTGCGCGGCTGATGCAGGCGCGGTTGTCGAACGACGCCATGGCGCTGACCAAGCCCTATCTCGACATCGTCCGCGCCTTCAATCCGAAGGGCGAGCTCAAGGCCTATCCGGGCTCGCCGCTGATCGCACGCGGCCTGCTGAGGCCGCAGGACCGCCTCTTGCTCTGCGAGCTCGAGCCGAAGGCGCGCAAGGCGCTGATCGGCGTACTGCGCCGCGACGAACAGGCCCGCGTGGTCGACCTCGACGGCTGGATGGCGCTGCCGGCTTTCGTGCCGCCGAAGGAACGGCGTGGGCTCGTTCTGATCGACCCGCCCTTCGAGGCAAAGGACGAGTTCGAAAAGCTCGCAGAGGCCTTCTCGGCGGCTTTCGCGAAATGGCCGACCGGTATCTATGTAATCTGGTATCCCGCCAAGAGCCGACGCGCCACCGACACGCTGGTGCAATCAGTGGCGCGGCTCGCAGCCGCAGCAAAACCGCCGGGAAAATGCCTGCGCCTCGAATTCAGCGTGGCGCCGCAAGCCGACGGCGCAGCCCTCACCTCCAGCGGGCTCTTGATCGTCAATCCTCCTTACACGCTGCACGGCGAACTCAAGACGATCCTGCCGGAGCTGGAAATGCCGCTCGGCCAGGGTGGCGCTGCCAGATTCCGGTTAGAGGTGCCGAGACCGTAACACTCCGGCATTCTTGGGAAAAATATGCAGGAGCGGTAGTCAATCTGCAGAGAACCGTATTATGCTGTTGCAGTGACTGGCTTTACGTTCCGCTTCCGCGAATGGTTGCGGCGGAGTGAAGGCCTAAGAAAGATCCAGTCGGACCGAATGGTCTGCCGAAGGATGGCCAGCTCCCGGGCTTCGTAAGGCCCGGTCATGTCGTGACGCGCGTCTGCGTCACGACGGAGGAGCAATGAGGGGGAGTTTCCCGATGGCCATGACGGGAACGGTCAAGTTTTTCAACGGTGAGCGCGGCTACGGATTCATCAAACCGGACGACGGGGGCCGCGACGTCTTCGTACATATTACTGCTGTGGAGCGGGCCGGACTGAAGGACCTTGCCGAAGGACAGCGTATTACTTTCGAAGTCGAACCGGACAAGAAGGGCAAGGGGCCGAAGGCGGTCGATTTGGTCATCCTTCCCTAGCGAGCCAAGCGTCAAAAAAATCCCGGCCGCAAGCGGCCGGGAGGTTGGTCCGGTATTTTCTTCTTTAGCTATCAGAAGTGATAGTTCACGCCTGCGCGCACAACGCTGGCGCTATAGCCGTTTGACACGCCCGTAATCGCGAACTGACTCGTCGAGAGATCGATATAGAGATATTCGAGCTTGGCGCTCCAGTTCGGCGCGAACATAACTTCCGCGCCGGCACCGATGGTCCAGCCGGCGCTGGTGTGCGACTCGGTCCAGCCGAACGTCTGCGCGCGCAGCTCGCCGAAGGCGAGGCCCGCCGTGCCGTAGAACAGCACGTTGCTGAAGGCGTAGCCGGCGCGGCCGCGCAGGGTTCCGAACCACGGATTGGAGAACTTCCACGGCGCGAAGGTGTCGTCGGCACCGGCGGCCTGGATGTCGCCCTCGACGCCGAACACCCATGGGCCGTTCTGGAAATTGTAGCCGGCCTGAACGCCGCCGACGAAGCCCGACGGTTTTGCGGGATTGTTGTTCACCGAACCCCATTCATAGCCAAGATTGCCACCGAGATACGGACCGGCCCAGCTATAGGCGTTGAGCGGCTGATTGACCGTGTACGGCGCTCGCTGCCCGTAATTGAGATCGGCGGCCTCTGCCGAAGCCGTCCAGCCGACTGCAGCCAATGCGGCTGCGCCCACAACGAGCCTCTTCATCACACACTCCAACGCAACTCCCGTCACCGCTGCGATGCCCGCGTCGCCGCGCGAGGCAAAACCGCATGGTTACGGAACCACCATTTTTCGCGTAAGATTTATCGAGAGTTTTAAGTTAAAGGCCTGTTAAGCCGGGTTACTGCGCTGTTAACAGGCTTAAGCAAGCGTTACCGGGAACTGCGCCGCCATCCTGTGCGTGCCGCTCGGCCGGAGCTTCAAATCGACACCCGCAGCGCTTAAATTCGCACCATGGTTCACGATTCCCCCGACAATCCGGACGACGCACGCGTACGCAAACCCGTGCGCGGCAACGCACCCGACGTCCCTCCCCAGGAAACGGAAGCCGCGCCGCCGGACCTCGATCCCGCCACTGCGAATGGCGACGACGAGGACGATGCGCGGCTGCCGGACATCCTGGAAGAGAGCGGCACCGTCGGCGAAGAGCCGCTGGCGACCGGCCACGAGGCGATCGAACGCGCGGTGCGCCTCGCCCCCACCTCGCCCGGCGTCTACCGCATGCTCAATGCGAATGCCGACGTGCTCTATGTCGGCAAGGCCAAGAACGTCAAAAAGCGCCTGTCGAACTATGCGCGCCAGAGTGCGCCGCAGCCGGCGCGCATCCTGCGCATGATCGCCGCCACGGTGACCGTGGAAATCATCTCGACCCACACCGAGACCGAAGCCCTGCTGCTGGAGGCCAACCTCATCAAGCAGCTTCGGCCGCGCTTCAACGTGCAGCTGCGCGACGACAAGTCGTTTCCCTATATCCTGATCACGGGCGACCATTGGGCGCCGCAGATCCTGAAGCATCGCGGCGCGCAGACGCGGCCGGGTCGCTATTTCGGCCCGTTCGCCTCCGCCGGCGCCGTCAACCGCACCATCACCGCACTTCAGCGCGCGTTCCTGATCCGCTCCTGCACGGATTCCTTCTTCGAGAGTCGCTCGCGGCCCTGCCTGCTCTACCAGATCCGCCGTTGCGCCGGCCCCTGCACCCGCGAGATCGACTTCCCCGGCTACACGACCCTGGTGCGCGAGGCGAGCGACTTCCTGTCCGGCAGGAGCCATGCGGTGAAGCAGGAGCTTGCCGCGGAGATGGAGAAGGCCTCCGGCGAGCTCGAATTCGAGAGCGCCGCGCTCTACCGCGACCGCCTCGCTGCGCTGTCCGCGATCCAGTCGCAGCAGGGCATCAATCCGCGCACGGTGGAAGAAGCCGACGTGTTCGCCATCCACCAGGAGGGCGGCTTCTCCTGCGTCGAGGTGTTCTTCTTCCGCACCGGGCAGAACTGGGGCAACCGCGCCTATTTCCCGCGCGCGGAGAAGACCTATACGCCGGAAGAGGTGCTCGGCTCCTTCCTCGCCCAGTTCTATGACGACAAGCCGCCGCCGAGGAATATCCTGCTCTCGCACGAGATCGAGGAGAGCGAGCTGCTCGCCAACGCGCTGTCGATCAAGGCCGGCCGCAAGGTCGAAGTGTCCATGCCGAAGCGCGGCGAGAAGAAGGAGCTCGTCACCCACGCGCTCACCAACGCGCGCGAGGCCCTGGGCCGCAAGCTCGCGGACACCGCGACGCAGAGCCGCCTGTTGGACGCCATGGCCACGACCCTGAGCCTGACGCATGCGCCGAAGCGGATCGAGGTCTACGACAACAGCCACATCCAGGGCACCAACGCAGTCGGCGCCATGATCGTCGCCGGCCCGGACGGTTTTGTGAAAAACCAGTACCGCAAGTTCAACATCAAGTCGGAGGGCCTGACGCCCGGCGACGATTACGGGATGATGCGCGAGGTGCTCGAACGCCGTTTCAAGCGCTTGATCAATCCACCCGAGGACAATGCGGCCAAAGCCAAGGACGACGACTTCCCGCAATGGCCCGATCTCGTGATCATCGATGGCGGCCGCGGCCAGCTCAACGCGGTCCGGGACATCTTTGCAAATCTCGGCCTGACCCAGGTGGCGCTGATGTCGGTGGCCAAGGGGCCGGACCGGGATGCCGGCCGCGAGACCCTGTTCATGCCGGAGCGCGAGGCGATCAAGCTGGAGCCGCGCGACCCCGTGCTCTATTTCATCCAGCGGCTGCGGGACGAGGCGCACCGTTTCGTCATCGGCTCGCACCGCAAGCTGCGCAAGAAGGACATCCGCGAGGCCGGCTTGCAGGAGATTCCTGGCATCGGTCCGTCACGCAAACGTGCCTTGCTGCATCATTTCGGAACCCTGAAGGAGATCGAACGGGCCTCGATCACCGATCTCGGTAAGGTTCCGGGGGTGAGCGCCGAGAGCGCCCGCAGGATTTTCGAGTATTTCCATCCCCAGCCGGGGTGAAATAAAAGGGGGGCCGCGGTCATATGGTCGTCGCATCCCGCACCCCATTTGGGGAGCGGAACGGTTGACCTTCAGGCTGCAGCGGTATTGGTAGGACGGATGAACATCGCCACGACACGAGGGACGACCAGCCGCGCGATGTCCCTCCCGAACATCCTGACCTACGGCCGGATCGCCGCGATCCCGGTCGTGGTCGGGTGCATCTACGCACAGTCGATCATGGACGGCCCGCTGTGGCTGCGCTGGGTCGCCGTCGCCATTTTTATCGCGGCTGCGGTCACCGATTACCTCGACGGCTATTACGCACGGATCTGGAATCAGCAATCGGCGTTCGGCCGCATGCTCGATCCGATCGCCGATAAGCTTCTGGTCGCCTCGTGCCTGCTGATGCTGGCCGCCGACGGCATCATTCACGGCTGGTCGCTGTGGGCCGCCATCGTGATCCTGTGCCGCGAGATCCTGGTCTCGGGCCTGCGCGAATATCTTGCCGCGCTGCGTGTCAGCGTGCCCGTGACCAAGCTTGCGAAATGGAAGACGACGGTTCAGCTCATCGCCATCGGCTTCCTGCTGGCTGGTCCGGCCGGCGATGAGGTCGTGCCCATGGTCTCGATGATCGGGCTGGCGCTGCTCTGGGCCTCGGCGATCCTCACCATGTACACCGGCTACGACTATTTCGGCGCCGGCATCCATCACCTCATCAAGGAGGATGAGGGATGAAGGTGAAGTACTTCGCCTGGGTGCGCGAGCGCATCGGCAAGGCCGAGGAGACGATCGAGCCGCCTGCGACCGTGCGCACCGTGGAAGAGCTGATCGCCTGGCTGTCCGGCCAAGGCGAAGCCTACGCCTATGCGTTCGAGAAGCCGAAGGTGATCCGCACCGCGATCGACCATGCCCACGTCAAGTCGGACGCCGCGATCGCGGGCGCTCGCGAGATCGCGTTCTTCCCGCCGATGACCGGCGGCTAGGCCATGCCCGTCACCACCTGCCCCGTCACCATCCGTATCCAGCAAGACGATTTCGACATCGCACGCGAGATCGCGGTGCTGACCGGGAACCGCACCGACATCGGTGCGGTCGTGAGTTTTTCCGGCATCTGCCGCAGCGACGAAGACAGCGCGAAGATCGCCGCGCTCTCGCTGGAGCATTATCCCGGCATGGCCGAGGAAGAGATCAGGCGCCATGCCGACGAGGCCATCTCGCGCTGGCCTCTCAGCGGCGTCACGGTGATCCATCGCGTCGGCCGTTTCATGCCCGGCCAGAACATCGTGCTGGTGCTGACCGCCTCGCAGCACCGCCAGGCAGCGTTCCAGGCAGCCGAGTTCCTGATGGATTATCTCAAGACCAACGCGCCGTTCTGGAAGAAGGAAGAGAGCGCCACCGGCACCGGCTGGGTCGAGGCCCAGGCCCGCGACGACGAAGCCGCCGCACGCTGGACCCGATCCTGATGGCAACAACATCCAAAAAGGCCGTGCGCGGCCACGCCGCGCCAAAGCTCGCGAAGGTGGGCCGCGGCGAGCTTCTCACGCTGATCGATTTCGTCCGCTATGCAGTGAGCCGCTTCAATGAGGCCAAGCTCGCCTTTGCCCATGGCACGCCCGATCCGGTCGCGGAAGCGGCTTTCCTGGTCTGTGAAGCCCTGCATCTGCATCCCGAGCAGTTCGAGATTTTTGCCAACGCGCGCGTCACGACCGCCGAGGGCAGGACCATCATCGATCTCGTTCATCAGCGCGTCACCACGCGCAAACCGGCCGCGTATCTCGTCAACAAGATCTACATGCGCGGCCTGCCGTTTTATGTCGACGAGCGCGTCATCGTTCCGCGCTCCTTCATCGGTGAACTCTTGGAGTCGCATTTCGGCGGCGACGGCGAAGCCGGCTCGCTGATCGACGATTCCAGCGCCGTCGAGCGCGTGCTCGATCTCTGCACGGGATCGGGATGCCTCGCGATCCTCGCCGCGCATCATTTCCCGAACGCCACGATCGATGCCGTCGATATCTCGAAGGGCGCGATCGACGTCGCCAGACGAAATGTCGGCGAATACGGGCTCGATGGCCGGATCAGCCTGCATCGCGGCGACCTGTTCGCCCCACTCGGTAACACCAAATACGACCTGATCATCACCAACCCGCCTTATGTCGACGCCGAAGGCATGGCGGCGCTGCCGCCCGAGTGCCGGGCCGAGCCGAAGCTCGCCTTCGACGGCGGCGCCGACGGTCTCGATGTGGTGCGCCGGATCCTGCGCGATGCGCCCGGCCATTTGACGCCGCATGGCGGGCTGATCTGCGAGATCGGCCGCGGCCGCGAATTGGTTGACGAGGCCTTTCCTGAATTGCCGCTGCTCTGGCTCGACACCGAGGACTCCGAGGGCGAAGTGTTCTGGATCGCGGCAGCCGATCTCGGCTGATCCATCACGGCGGGCAGACCTCGTCGGAACAAGTCAAATACCGCCACGTTCATCCCCCGACGAATTTTCTCGCACTCGGAGGATAACTGCATGCTTGCGCCATCGGGCGAATTGCTGCGCGCCGGCGTCGCGCTCAAGCTCAACCATCTCAAGCGCGCCGCCCAGTCCTATGCCCGCGACCGGAGCAACCAGGCCACAGGGCGCATGACGTCGTACGCGGCTGCGGCCGGACTGCTCGCGGTTGCGGGCTTGTTCGTCGTCGCAGCCTTCTTCGTCGGCCTGATCGCCCTGTACCGCTGGATTGCAATCCATTACGGGCAATTCTGGGGGTTCGGCGCCGTCGGCGCTGTGCTCCTGGTCCTGGCCGCCGCCTGCGCCGGCGTGGCCATGGCCCAGATGAAGCGCAAGACCAAGCCGATCGTGCCGCTCGCCAGCCGCCTACGGGTGGCTATCGCCACCCCGCGCATCCCGCGCGGAACGGTGAAGGAGGCGGTGAAAGAGGTCGCGACGACAATTCCCCTGGCGCCGCTCGCGCCGGGCGAACGAGGACATGAGTCAGGACATGGCGGCAGCACGTGGCCGGCTCGGTCCAACCGGCCCGTGCAACTCGGGCTGATGCTCGCGGCCGTTGGGCTGGTCGGGATCACGGCCGCGCGCAGGCGGCGTCACGGCCACGGAGCGGATACCTGAAAATGCGTATGCGGCGCGCCGAGCAATTCGACAGCTGGCTGTTAGTCGCAGCCACGACCGTGTTCGTGCTCACCGCGGAACGGTATTTCCAGGATTCTGGCCTGATCCGGCCGGGACCTCCGCAAGACCACCGCAACGGCGAGGCGAATTCGCCGGAAACGAGCCCGACGGGCGCAGCCTCGCAGCCCGGCCGCGGCCGCCGCGCGAAAAGCCCGTTCGCGATCCCGTGGGCAGGCTGGAAGGACATCCTCTGGCGCACCTATCAGCGCATCGACGAGGATCGCCTGCTCGCGACCGCCGGCGGCGTCGTCTTTTTCGGACTGCTCGCGATCTTTCCCGCTATCACGGCGCTGGTTTCATTCTATGGCCTGTTCGCCGATCCCTCGACGATCAGTTCCAACCTGCAATCGCTCGCGATGATGCTGCCCGAGGGCGCGTTCCAGATCGTCGAGGACCAGGTGGCGCGCGTCGTGTCGAACGGCGGCGCGACCCTTGGTTTCACTTTCCTGTTTGGACTCGTGCTCGCGATCTGGAGCGCCAATGCCGGCGTCAAAGCCATCTTCGACGCCCTCAACGTCGCCTATGAGGAGCGTGAAAAGCGCAGCTTCATCCGGCTGAACACGGTCTCGCTGGCTTTCACGGTCGGTGGCATCGTTGCCCTGCTGCTGATGGTGGGCGCCGTCGTCGCCTTCCCGCTCGCGCTCAACCACCTCGGCATGGCGCCCGAAAGCAAGCTGATCGTGGCGCTGGCGCGATGGCCGGTGCTGTTCGTCATTCTCCTTGCGGCGCTCGCCGTCCTCTACCGCTTCGCGCCCAGCCGCGACGCCCCGCGCTGGCAATGGCTGAGCCCCGGCGCTGTGACGGCCGCGATCCTCTGGATCGCCGGCTCGGCGCTGCTGTCCTGGTATCTGTCCGAATTCGCAAATTACAACGCGACCTACGGCTCGCTCGGCGCTGCGATCGGCTTGATGATGTGGATGTGGATGTCGGCCATCGTCATCATGTTCGGGGCTGAGCTGAATTCGGAGATCGAACGGCAGACCTTGCGCGACACGACCACCGGGCCGCCCAAGCCGCTAGGCACCCGCGAGGCCGTCTCGGCCGACACGGTCGGCGCCGCGGCGCCGTCCTGACTCTGCGATTGGGCCGCTATCCCCTCGAATCAACAATGATGTTAAGGTCATGCCGCTTGGGGGAGCATGCGGCGTGACGGGTTCGAAACGCCACCCGTGTTTTCCCGGTCAGGCAGTCAGCTCTTGAGGCGTAACGCGCGGCATGATTCGTATTTCGACGATCTTCATCGCGATCTGCATGGTTCTGGTCGCCGCCTCGCTCGGGCTCCTGCTCTACGCGGTCGCCGGCATCAGCGGAACCGAATCCGCGATCGTGGCGCTGACGGCGCTGACCTTCCTGATCCTCTACAATGCAGTGTCGATGCGACTGCGCGACCGCAGCGACGTCGGCGGCCAGATCGCCGATCTTTCGCGCGGCACCGCCGACCTCGCCCGTCAGGTCGCCGAATTCGGCCGCCGGCTCGCCACGATCGAAGCACGCATCGCCTCTTCCAATTCGGCCAACTCCGACCGCATCCAGTCGGTGGTCGGCGAGATCAACGAACTCGGCGGACTGGTCAGGCAACTCGCCACCACCGTGTCGGCCCATGAGGATCTGATGGCCGGCAACGCGCCAGTGTCGGCCCCCGCGCCGGTCGCAAGGCAGGAGCCGGACGCGCCGCTCGACCTGATGGCCACGTTCGAGGAGGAACGGCCGGCTGCCCCGGCGCCCGCGCCGCCGCCAATGCGGCCGGCAGCACCGGCGATCCAGACCCAGACCGCCAATCCGGTTCAGACCGCCAACGGCCGCAACCAGACCCAATTGCTGGCGACGCTCCGCAACGCGATCGACGAGAACCGCATCGACATCTTCCTCCAGCCGATGGTGTCGCTGCCGCAGCGCAAGGTCCGGTTCTACGAGGCCGTGACGCGCCTGCGCGACGAGCGTGACCAGCTGGTCGCGGCCGAGGAGTTCATCAGCATCGCGGAGGCCTCCGGGTTGATCGGGCGCATCGACAACATGGTCATGCTGCGCTGCGTGCAGGTGCTGCGGCGCCTGATGGTACGCAACAAGGAAGTCGGCGTGTTCTGCAACGTCGCGGCTTCCACGCTCGGCAATTCCACGACCTTCGCGCAATACCTCGATTTCCTCGAAGCCAATCGGGCGCTGGCGCCCTCGCTGGTGCTGGAATTCAAGCAATCCACCTTCCGCAATCTCGGCCCGGCCGAAACCGAGAATCTCGCGGCGCTCGCCCAGCGCGGCTTCCGTTTCTCGATCGACCATGTCACCGATTTGCGCATCGAACCGCGCGAGCTCGCCGATCGCGGCGTGCGCTTCATCAAGGTGCCGGCCTCGCTCCTGCTCGACCCCAGGCAGGCTTCGGCCTCGGACATCCACCCGTCCGATCTCTCCGACCTGCTCGGCCGCTTCGGCATCGATCTGATCGCCGAGCGAATCGAGGGCGAGCGCGCCGTGATCGACCTGCTCGATTATGACGTGCGGTTCGGCCAGGGGTTCCTGTTCGCGCCGCCCCGGCCATTGCGGCCGGAGGGGTCATCTGCTACCGCCGCGCCGAACCAGGCACAGGACATTCAGGGATCCAATGGCTCCGGCATATCCAGCTCAGGCGCGACGTCGGCTGCGTCTGCGCCACAGCGCGTCACCGGCAACGCCGCGCTCGCGCGACGTATCTGATCGGCCGCACGCATCATGACCACACTGCATTTCGCCGAAAGCCTGCGTGAACTCGTGGCGGGCGTGGACGTCGTGCTCAGCGACATCTGGGGCGTGGTCCATAACGGTCTTGAATCCTTCCCCGAAGCCTGCGAGGCGCTGCACACCTACCGCAGCCGCGGCGGTACGGTCATCCTGATCACCAACGCGCCGCGCCCGGCCGACTCCGTGCAGCGGCAATTGCGCAAGCTCGGCGTCGCCGACGAGACCTATGACGCGATCGTGTCTTCAGGCGACCTGACGCGGCTCTATGTCGCCGACCATCCCGGCCGCAAGATGTTCTGGCTCGGCCCCGAGCGCGACAACTCGATCTATCGCGGCCTCGATGCGGTGACCGCGCCGCTGGAAGAGGCGGATTACATCGTCTGCACCGGCCTCTATGACGACGAGACCGAGACGGCGGAAGACTATCGCGGCATGATGCTGAAGGCGCGCGAGCGCAAGCTGACGCTGGTTTGTGCCAACCCCGACATCGTGGTGGAACGCGGCGACCGCCTGATCTATTGCGCCGGCGCGATCGCGGAGCTCTATCGCGAGCTCGGCGGCGAGGTGATCTTCTACGGCAAGCCGCACCGGCCGATCTACGAGCGCGCGATGGCGCTCGCCGGCGAACGCCAAGGCCACCAGATCGACCGCAAAAAGGTGCTCGCGATCGGCGATTCCGTCCGGACCGACCTCACCGGCGCGCGCGAGTTCGGCATCGATTGCCTGTTCGTGACCCGCGGCATCCATGCCGAGGAGTTCGAGGGTCTCGACCAGCTCGACCCGGCGTCGGTGCTGGAATTGTTCGGCCATCCCCCGAAGGCGCTGATGCGCGAACTGAAGTGGTAGCGAGTTGATCGTCATTCCCGGTTGATGTGGGGCGTCGATTCCGGAACGACGAACCCGACGCAGAAAGCCCGGGACAATCGCCCGGGCTTTCCGAATTCAACTGATGGCTTCGATCGCGCCTTACGCGCTCGCCATGTCCGGGAAGACCGCCTCGATCTTGGTCTTCAGCGTCGCCGCGTTGAACGGCTTGACGATGTAGTTGTTCACGCCGGCCTTCTTGGCCGCGATCACGTTCTCGGTCTTTGATTCGGCCGTGATCATGATGAAGGGCGTGGTGGCGAGGTTCGGATCCGCGCGCACTTCGCGCAGCAGGTCGTAACCCGTCATCGGCTCCATGTTCCAGTCGGAAATCACGAGCCCGTACTTCTTGCCACGCATCTTGTTCAGCGCTGCCGAACCGTCGCTTGCATCATCGATATTCTCGAAGCCAAGCTGCTTCAGGAGGTTCCTGATGATACGGATCATGGTGCTGAAGTCGTCAACCACCAGAACCGACATCGACAAATCAACCGCCATCTCGACTCCCCCAACGCAAACCCAGGAAATATTACGATCGGACCTGCCGGGCCGGAGCCCCGCGGTTCCACGCCCAAGGACTAGCACCAAGGCGTTAAACAGCGCGTTAACTGGGAACGCCCCCGGTGGACTGAAATCGCACTCGATGCGGCCGCCCCCTCCTGCTTGACTTCATCCGGCCCGTCGCGCCACGGTCCCGGCCGGTCCCGCCGGTTCGAGATTCCCCTGATGGCCCCGCATTTTACCGTTATCCGCGACACCACGCCGGACTCCGCCATTGCAAGGGGTGCCGTGGTCGCCATGGGCAATTTCGACGGCGTTCATCTCGGCCATCGCGCCGTAATCGCTGCGGCGCTGGAAATGGGCCGGCTACATGGCCGCCCTGCGCTGGCATTGACCTTCGAGCCGCATCCGCGCCGGTTTTTCAGCCCCAACACCCCGCAATTCCGCCTGACGGACGAGCGTGCCAAGCTGCGGCTTCTGGCCGGCACCGGACTTGACGGCGCCGTGGTCATGACCTTCGACAAGTCCCGCGCCGGGACCAGCGCGCAAGACTTCATTCACCACGACCTGATCGGGCGCCTGGGCATCGGCGGAATCGCCGTCGGCTACGACTTCCACTTCGGCAAGGGTCGGGTCGGCTCGCCGAGCCTCCTCGTCAACGAGGCGCCCCGGCTCGGCATCGAGGTCGACGTGCAGCCGCATGTCGATATCGACGAGCGGCCGGTCTCGTCCAGCGCGATCCGAATCGCGCTCGCCGAAGGCCAACTCGACGAGGCCACGGCCATGCTCGGCGCGCCCTGGTTTATCACCGGCGAGGTCATCCACGGAGAGAAGCGCGGCCGCGACCTCGGTTATCCCACCGCCAATATCCGCCTTGATGCCAATTGCGGCCTCAAGCACGGCATCTATGCGGTGCGGGTCGGCCGCGGCGCGGAGCGGCTGGATGGGGTCGCAAGCTTCGGCCGCCGCCCGACGTTCGACAATGGTGCGCCGCTGCTGGAAATCTTCCTGTTCGACTTCAAGGGGGATCTCTACGGGCAGACGCTCGACTGCGCCTTTATCGGCTTCATCCGCGAGGAGCTGAAATTCGAGGGCCTGGATGCCCTGATCCGCCAGATGGACAACGATTCCGCCCGCGCCCGCGCCATGCTCGCCGCCGCCCCGGACGCGTTTCCGCGGCTTGGCGTCATCGATTGAGGCCGGAAACCGGCCCGCCGAACCTTTTGCGCTTCCCCCGCCCCCCTGCTATGAAGAGCCCATGTTTGCGCGGCGCATCATAGGGATTAGCGGCCCGGCTTCCGCCTGAGCCTTCGGCTCGGCGCAAGACCGGGATGTCGTCGTTTCACCCGCGATTCCGCATCGCCATCCGTTCCCGCGCCCTTCCGAGCCAGTCAGCCTCATGTCCGACAAGCCACAAAAGTCCCAAAAATCCGAAGCCAAAGACTATTCGAAAACCCTGTTCCTGCCGCAGACCGAATTCCCGATGCGGGCCGGCCTGCCGCAGCGCGAGCCGGAGCTGCTGAAATACTGGAACGACATCGGCCTTTACGACAAGCTCCGCCAGGAAGCCCAGGGCCGCGCCAAATTCGTGCTGCATGACGGCCCGCCCTACGCCAATGGCAACATCCATATCGGGCACGCGCTGAACAAGATCCTCAAGGACGTCGTGACCAAGAGCCAGCAGATGCTCGGCTTCGACTCCAACTACGTGCCCGGTTGGGACTGCCACGGCCTGCCGATCGAATGGAAGATCGAGGAAGAGAACTACCGTTCCAAGGGCAAGCAGAAGCCCGACTTCCGCGACTCCGCTGCGATGGTGGCGTTCCGCAAGGAATGCCGCGCCTATGCGACACACTGGATCAACGTGCAGCGCGAGGAATTCAAGCGGCTCGGCATCATCGGCGACTGGGATCATCCCTATCAGACGATGAGCTATCCCGCCGAAGCGCAGATCGCCCGCGAGCTGATGAAGTTCGCCGCCAACGGCACGCTGTATCGCGGCTCCAAGCCGGTGATGTGGAGCGTGGTCGAGAAGACCGCCCTCGCCGAGGCCGAGGTCGAGTACGAGGACTACACATCCGACATGGTATGGGTGAAGTTTCCCGTCACGTCCCCGGCACATGGTGCGCTCGCCAATGCATCGGTCGTGATCTGGACCACCACGCCCTGGACGCTGCCCGGCAATCGCGCGATCTCGTTCTCACCGAAGATCGCCTACGGCCTCTACAAGGTGACGGATGCGGCCGCGGACAATTGGGCGAAGACCGGCGATCTCCTGATCCTGGCCGATGCGCTTGCAGCAGAGGTGTTCAAGCAGGCGCGCGTCACGGCCTATGAGAAGCTGCGCGACATTCCCGGCGATACGCTGGACGCCGTGGAGTGCGCCCATCCCTTGCGCGGCCTCGATGGCGGTTACGCGTTTATCGTGCCGCTGCTCGCCGGCGAGCATGTCACCGACGATACCGGCACCGGTTTCGTGCACACCGCGCCGAGCCACGGCCGCGAGGATTTCGACGTCTGGATGGCCAATACCCGCGAGCTCGATGAGCGCGGCATCTCGACCGCGACCCCCTACACTGTCGACGAGAACGGCGCCTATACCGCGCAGGCCCCCGGCTTCACCGGCAAGCGCGTGCTCAACGACAAGGGCGAGAAGGGCGATGCCAATGAAGCCGTGATCAAGGCGTTGGTCGAGGCCGGCAAGCTGCTCGCGCGCGGCCGCCTCAAGCACCAGTACCCGCATTCCTGGCGATCGAAGAAGCCGGTGATCTTCCGCAACACGCCGCAATGGTTCATCGCGATGGACAAGGACATCAGCGAAGATGGCCACGCCAGGAAGGGCGATACGCTGCGGGCTCGCGCGCTGCATGCTATCTCGGTCACGCAATGGGTGCCGCCGTCAGGTGAGAACCGCATCAACGGCATGATCGCCAACCGTCCGGACTGGGTGATCTCGCGCCAGCGCGCCTGGGGCGTTCCCATCGCCGTTTTCGTGCGCGAGAACAGCGACGGCTCGGCCGAGATCCTGCAGGACGAGATCGTCAACCAGCGCATCACCGAGGCCTTCATGGAGGAAGGCGCCGACGCCTGGTACATGGAAGGCGCCCGCGAGCGCTTCCTTGGATCCCGCGCGAAGGAAGACTGGAAGAAGATCGACGACATCTGCGACGTCTGGTTCGATTCCGGCTCCACACATGCCTTCGTGCTCGAGGATCGCCAGAACTTCCCGCAGCTCGGCAACATCGTTCGCAAGGTCGACGGCGGCGACGACACCGTGATGTATCTCGAAGGCAGCGACCAGCATCGCGGCTGGTTTCATTCGTCGCTGCTGGAGAGCGCCGGCACGCGCGGCCGCGCGCCCTACGACATCGTGCTCACCCACGGCTTCACGCTCGACGAGAACGGCCGCAAGATGTCGAAGTCGATCGGCAACACCGTCGAGCCTCAGAAGGTGATCAAGGATTCGGGCGCGGATATCCTGCGCCTCTGGGTCTGCGCCACCGACTATGCCGACGACCAGCGCATCGGCCCGGAGATCCTGAAGAACACCATCGAGACCTATCGCAAGCTGCGCAACACCGTACGCTGGATGCTGGGAACGCTGGATCACTACAAGCCGGCCGACGCAGTCGCGCCCGCCGACATGCCCGAACTCGAACGGCTGATGCTGCACGAGCTCGCGGTCCGTGCTGCCGTCGTCCGCAAAGCCTATCAGGAGTTCGACTACAAGACCGTGGTCGCAACCTTGTCCGCGTTCCTGAACAGTGAGCTCTCCGCGTTCTATTTCGACATCCGCAAGGACACGCTGTATTGCGATCCGCCGTCCTCGCCGACGCGCAAGGCGGCGCTGACCACGATCGACCTGTTGTGCAGCTCGATCCTGAAATGGCTGGCGCCTATCCTCAGCTTCACCGCGGAGGAGGCCTGGCGGATGTACAGGCCCGACGCCGAGCCCTCGGTGCACCTGACGCAGTTTCCCGACGACCTCGAAAGCCTGCGCGACGACAAGCTCGCCGCGAAGTGGGAAGCGATCCGCAATGTCCGCCGCGTCGTCACCGGTGCGCTGGAGCTCGAACGCGCCGCCAAGAACATCGGCTCGTCGCTGGAGGCATCACCGGTCATCTATGTCGCCGACCGCGACATGCTTGCGACGCTGTTCGACACCGATCTCGCCGAGATCTGCATCACCTCGAACTACGAGGTGCGCGAGGGCGAGGTGCCGGCTTCCGCATTCCGTCTCGATGCCGTTCCAGGCGTCGCTGTCGTGGTGGAGAAGGCGGTCGGCACCAAATGCGCCCGTTCCTGGAAGATTTCGCCGACGGTGGGTGAAGACCCCGAATATCCCGACGTCACCCCGCGCGACGCCAAGGCGCTGCGCGAATGGAAGGCGCTGGGGGTCAGCATCTAGGTCTCACCGTCGTCCTGGCGAAAGCCAGGACCCATTCCACGGCCGCCAATTGCGACGAAGGCTGATGACCGCAAGTCTTTCAAACAACGACCGCCTCGGACTATGGGTCCTGGCTTTCGCCAGGACGACGACGGAGCGTGTTGTGGCCGACTGCCCATGACCCCGCTCCGCGCCGGCATCCTCGCGGCCCTGCTCACGCTCGTGGCCGACCAGGCTTCAAAGCTCTGGCTGCTGAACGTGTTCGACCTCGCCCGTCGCGGCGCGGTCGAGGTGACCCCGTTCTTCGACCTGGTGCTGGCCTGGAACATCGGCATCAGCTTCGGCTGGCTCCAGAACGACGGTCAGGCGGCGCAAATGGCGCTGATGGCCGTGAAGGTCGTCGCGGTGGTTGCGCTGGCGATCTGGATGGCCCGCTCGCACACCCTGCTGGCAACCATCGCGCTTGGCCTGATCATTGGCGGCGCCATCGGCAATGGGATCGATCGCCTCGCCTATGGCGCGGTGGTCGATTTCGCCCTGTTTCACATCAATATCGGCGAAAATACCTATAATTGGTACGTGTTCAACCTCGCGGACGTGGCCATCGTTGCTGGCGTGGCGGCGCTATTGTATGATTCCTTCCTGGGGGTACCCGCCGCAAAAGCGCCCTGATCCCGGCCGATACGGACCGGCAGG
>NZ_JADPJF010000037.1:257363-262474 GCF_023073295.1 Bradyrhizobium sp. 23
CGTCGCTCGCGCCGGTGACGACGGCGAGGACGACGACGACATGACCTTCGAAGAGAAGCTCATCGACAATCTGATGTCGGGCATCGGCGCCAAGAGCATGGAGAAGAAGGGTATCGAATACCGCGAGCGGTCGCCGCTGGTGGTGCCGCCCAAGCTCGACCTGCCGCCGCCCGCCGGCGTTGAAGCCAAGAACGCGCCGAACTGGCCGAAGGACCCTGACGAGAGACGCCGCAAGAAGGCCATCGCGCAGCGGAAGAAGGCCGTCAAGGCCACGGAGAGCTGGCAGGCAGGCCGGGCGTTGTCGCCCGCCGAGATGGAGGTCGGCAGGACAGCCGCACCCGAGCGCACGAGCAATGATCCTATTCAGCCGGGCACCAACGGCAATCCGTCGCTCAGCCCGGCCCAGCTCGGTTTCTCCGGCGGTCTGTGGGGCATGATGTCGAACAACAAAGGCGAGGCCAAGCAATTCACGACCGAGCCGCCGCGCCAGTCGCTGGTCGAGCCGCCGCCGGGCTACCAGACACCGTCACCGAGCTATGCCTATGGCGCCGGAGAGGACAAGACCCGGCGGACCTATTTCGACATCATGTCCGGCAAGGACAAGGAACAATAGCGCTCCTGTCCCTTCGCGATATCGCGACAGACGCGGTCCCGCGCCGGCGGCTCGTGCGCGCCGGACGCGGTCTTTAATTGCTGATCAGTAACTTGCGCCCGAGTTGAGTTCTCTGCTTCGTGACGCGAAGCGTTTGCCGCACGGTGTACCATGCCGTGCCTCCGAGCCGGACATCCGGACTCGGCCTTTCATAAGGATCATGATGTCCTCTTACCGATCGGCTGCCCGCCTCCTTGCCGCGCTGCTTTCGACGAGTGTCCTCACGGCCGGCGCATCCCTTGCGCAGACCACGGTGACATCGGCTCCGCCCGCCAGCTTCACGCTTGGAAACGGCATGCAGGTCGTGGTGATTCCCGACCACCGCACGCCCGTCGTCACGGAAATGATCTGGTACAAGGTCGGCTCGGCGGACGAGACGCCCGGCAAGTCCGGGCTCGCGCACTTCCTCGAGCACCTGATGTTCAAGGGCACATCGAAGCATGCGGTCGGCGAATTCTCCCAGACCGTGCTCCGCGTCGGCGGCAACGAGAACGCCTCGACTTCGGTCGACTACACCAACTACTACCAGCGCGTGCCGCGCGAGCAGTTGCCGACCATGATGGAATTCGAGGCCGACCGCATGACCGGCCTGATCCTCAAGGACGAGAACGTGTTGCCCGAGCGTGACGTCGTGCTCGAAGAATACAACATGCGCGTCGCCAACAATCCGGACGCGCGGCTGAACGAGCAGATCATGGCCGCGCTCTATCTCAACCATCCCTACGGCCGGCCGGTGATCGGCTGGCACCAGGAGATCGAGAAGCTCGATCGCGAGGATGCGCTCGCCTTCTACCGCCGCTTCTATGCGCCGAACAACGCGATCCTGGTGATCGCCGGCGACGTCGAGCCCGCCGACATCCGCCCGCTGGTCGAGCGCAATTTCGGCGCCATCCCGGCGCAGCCCGCGATCCCGGCGCGCCGCGTCCGCCCGCAGGAGCCGGAACCCGCGGCGCCGCGCACCGTGACCCTGGCCGATCCGCGCGTCGAGCAACCCGGCCTGCGACGCTATTACCTAGTGCCCTCGGCGACCACGGCTGCGGCCGGCGAAAGCGCGGCCCTCGACGTGCTGGCGCAGCTGATGGGCAGCGGCAGCAATTCCTATCTCTACCGCGCGCTCGTGGTGGACAAGCCGCTCGCGGTCTCCGCCAGCGCCAGCTATTCGAGCATCTCGCTCGACCCGACCCAGTTCGCGATCTCGGCTTCGCCCAAATCCGGGGTCAGCTTCGCCGAGGTCGAGCAGGTGGTCGACGGCGTCATTGCCGACATCGCGCAGAATCCGATCCGCGCCGAGGATCTCGAGCGGGTCAAGACCCAGCTCATCGCCGAGGCGATCTACGCCCAGGACAACCAGGCGGTGCTGGCGCGCTGGTATGGCGGCGCACTGACCACGGGCCTGTCGATCGAGGACATCCGGAGCTGGCCAGATCGCATCCGCGCCGTCACCGCCGAGCAGGTCCGCACCGTCGCGCAGAAATGGCTCGAGAAGAAGCGCTCGGTGACGGGCTATCTGATCAAAGACACCGCGACCACCAAGCGCGAGGAGAAGCGTTCGTGACCTATCCCTTCCTTCGACGCGTTGCATTCTCCTTTGCCACCGGCGCGGCACTCGCGCTCGCTACCGTCTCGCCGTCACAGGCGGCGGCGAAGATCCAGCATTTGACCTCGCCGGGCGGCATCGAGGCCTGGTTCGTGCAGGATGCGACCGTGCCGCTGATCGCCATGGAATATTCCTTTGCCGGCGGTTCGGCCCAGGATCCCAAGGACAAATCGGGCGTCGCCAATCTGGTCGGCGATCTCCTCGACGAAGGCTCCGGCGATCTCGATTCCAAGACCTTCCATGAGCGGCTCGATCGCCGTGCCATCGAGCTCTCTTTCAGCGCCACCCGCGACACGTTCCGCGGCAGCCTGCGCATGCTGCGCGACAACAAGGACGAGGCCTTCGACCTGCTGCGGAGCGCGCTGACCTCGCCGCATTTCGAAACTGCCGACGTCGAACGCATTCGCTCGCAGGTGATCTCGGGCCTGCGCCGCGAGACAACCAACCCGACCTCGCTCGCGAGCCGCAAATTCCTGGAGGTTGCCTTTGGCGATCATCCCTACAGTCGGCAGTCCAACGGCAACCTCGACAGCGTTCCGACCATTACGGTTGCCGACATGAAGGATTATGTCGGCCGCGTGCTCGCCAAGGACACGCTCAAGATCGCGGTGGTTGGCGACGTGGATCCCGATACGCTCGGCAAGCTGCTCGACCACACATTTGGTAGCCTGCCGGCCAAGGCCAATCTCGTGCCCGTCCCCGACGTCGAGGCCGCCAAGCCGCCGCAACGCGCCTTCGTGACGCTCGACGTGCCCCAGACCGTGATCACCTTCGGCGGTCCCGGGGTGAAGCGCAGCGATCCGAACTTCATGGCGGCCTATGTCGTCAACCACATCCTCGGCGGCGGCGGGTTGTCCTCGCGGCTCTATCGCGAGGTGCGCGAGAAGCGCGGGCTCGCCTATTCGGTGTTCGAATCACTGCTTTGGATGGAGCATTCGGCGGTTTTCATCGGCAATACCGGCACCCGCGCCGACCGTGCCGGCGACACCATCGATGCCATCGACAAGGAGGTGCGCCGGATCGCCGAGGAAGGCCCGACGCAGAAGGAGCTCGACGAGGCCAAATCCTACCTCAAGGGCTCGCAGATGCTGGCGCTCGACACCTCCTCGAAGCTCGCGCAGGCGCTGCTGCAATATCAGCAGGACGAGCTGCCGATCGACTATATCGAGAAGCGCAACGCCGTCGTGGATGCGGTCACCATGGACGACGCCAAGGCGGCCGCAAAGCGCCTCTGGGGCCAGGGCCTCCTGACCGTCGTCGTCGGCCGCGCTCCGCAGGCCGCGGCGCAACCGGCAGCCGCACCGGCGACGAAGTCGAACTGACGTCTTCCATACCCTTCTGAAATGGCCGGGCTCGCCCGGCCATTTGCATTTGGGGGCGCCATTGCCGAACTTGGGCGTCCGGGATATGTCCGGGCATCACGAATGGTGCCACCATGCTGCGGATATCCCGCGATCTTGTCATCGACGAGGACGACATCGAGATCGGCTTTGTCCGCGCCTCCGGCCCGGGCGGGCAGAACGTCAACAAGGTCGCGACCTCGGCGCAATTGCGCTTCGACACCCGGAAGCTGACGCTTCCGGAGGATGCCGCGTTGCGCCTCGCCCGGCTCGCAGGGCAGCGCATGACCAAGGACGGCGTCATCGTGATCCAGGCCCAACGCTTCCGCACCCAGGAGCGCAACCGCCAGGACGCCATCGACCGCCTTACGGAGATGCTCGGCGAAGCCATGATCCGGCCGAAGCCGCGGCGCGCGACAAAGCCGACCTTTGGCTCCAAGCAGCGCCGGCTCGAGGGCAAGAAACACCGCAGCGACATCAAGTCGAAGCGCGGGCGCGGTTTCGACGACTAGCAGAGACTGCAAAAGAACTCCGGCCGCAGGGCGACCGGAGTTCTGCCGTCTCACTCCATTGGCTAGTAGCGCTTGCCCGTGGCTGCACCGCCCGTCGCGGAATCGTCGGCGGTCCCTTTGTGTGCAGCACTGCCCGTGGTGCCAACCGTGCCCCTGGTGCCCTTCGTCGGCTTCATGCCCGTCGTCTCGCCCGCCGCGCCCGGCTGGGCGCTCATCTCCTCGTCGCCGCTGCCCATTGTGCTGCCTTGCATGGGTTTGCTTTGCACGGCGCCGCTAGGCCTCGCGCCAGACGACGTACCTTGCGCGAGAACCGGTGTCACAATGAGAGCCGAGACGGCGCATGCGATTGCGGAGGTCTTCACCAACTTCATCCATTTCTCCTGGATTTTCGCGATGATCGGTTCGGCGGCTTGATGCGCCGTCCGTCTGAGCCGAACCAGTCCATCGCGTTACGAGCTCGAACGGCGCGACCGCAATGCAACCTGTCTCGTGTGGTGATCGTTTAGGGATTTGACGGCGGTTTCGCGGAATTGTCCTCCGCATATACGGCAGCGCGGAACAACGCACCCGCGTGCACCTCCGCACGCAGCGAAACAGCCCGCTACTACCACCGCATGTTTTGCCGCGCCTAGAGTTTGCGCACGCTGAATTGACGTCGACGGGCGGACTTTTGACGATGCGCGCGATCGTGCTGGGATTGTGCACCGCGGTGGTGCTGGTGGTGCGGGTGGCCGAGGCGCAGATGCCCTTGCCGGCTGCAAAGCCGCCGGATGGCGCAACACTGTTCAAGCAGCAATGCGCGGTGTGCCACACCACGAACCTGTCAGAACCGGTGCGGCAGGGTCCGCCGCTGGTCGGGATCGTCGGGCGGCCCGCCGGCAAGGTCGAAGGCTTTCACTATTCAGAGCCCCTCGCAAAAGCAGCCTTCGCCTGGGACGAGACGAAGCTCGACGCATGGCTGACCAATCCGCAAGCCGTGATTCCCGGCGTGGTCATGGTCTACCGGCAGG
>NZ_JADPJF010000037.1:262592-268422 GCF_023073295.1 Bradyrhizobium sp. 23
CAGAACTGAGTGGCAAAGCCGGTCCATTCCATGATCCGCGCACTCGACGAGGCGCGCTCGCTCGACTTCTACAGACGGGCCTTTGGCCTGGAAGTCACCGACCGTCTGAAGTTCGCAGACTTTGCCCTGATCTATCTGCGTCACCCCTCCTCACCCTTCGAGTTGGAGCTGACGGTCAATTTCGATCGCAAGGAGTCGTATGCGCTCGGCGACGGCTACGGACATCTCGCCGTGGTGGTCGAGGATCTCGATGCCGAACATGCCCGCTTCGAGCGTGAGAAGCTCGCACCGGGTCCGCTGCGCGACTTCAAGCACGACGGCAAAACGCTGGCGCGCTTCTTCTTCGTCAGCGATCCCGACGGCTACAAGATCGAGGTGATCCAGCGCGGCGGACGTTTCAACTGATCGAACCACAAAATCAAAATCATAAAAGGAGGAATGCCATGAGAGAAGTCGATCGTCGAAGCAGGCACAGCCGCCGCATCTTTCTCAAGGGCGCCGCGGCCGCCGTGCCGGTCGCGGCAGTCGCGACCAGCGTCGCCGTCAGCATCGAGGGCGCCTGGGCCGACGAGGCAAGCGCGCTTTCGCCCGCGACGATGAAGACGCTGCTGAAAGTCGCGCGCGATATCTATCCACACGACGTCCTCGGCGACAGCTACTACATCACCGCGATCAAGCCGTGGGACGGAAAGGCCGCCAAGGACCCCGCCGTCAAGGCGCTAATCAGCGACGGCATCACCAGGCTCGATCAGAACGCGCGTGATCGCCACAAGGCGCCCTATGTCGAAGTGCCCTGGGAAGCCGACCGCGTGGTGCTTTTGAAGGAGATCGAGCAGAGCGACTTCTTCCAGAAGGTGCGCGGCGACCTCGTCGTCTCTCTCTACAACCAGAAAGAGGTCTGGCCGCGGTTCGGCTACGAGGGCTCCTCCGCCGAACACGGCGGCTACATCAACCGCGGCTTCGCCGACATCGACTGGCTGCCGAAGGCTTAAGGCTCACCCAACGGTTCAGGAGAACGCATATGGCAAAATTCGATCTGAACGACTCCAGCGTTGTGGTGATCGTCGGCTCCGGTGCCGGCGGCGGCACGCTGGGTAACGAGCTCGCACAGAAGGGCGTCAAGGTCGTGATTCTCGAAGCAGGTCCCCGCATCGAGAATCAGGACTTCGTCAATGACGAGTGGGAGAGTTTCTCGCAGCTCGCCTGGACCGATGCGCGCACCACATCGGGATCATGGCGCGTCGCAAAAGACTTCTCGGGTCTTCCCGCCTGGATCGTCAAGGCGGTCGGCGGCTCGACCACACACTGGGCTGGCGCGTCGCTGCGGTTCGACGAGCACGAGTTCAAGGTGAAGAGCACCTACGGCAACATTCCCGGCGCCAACCTGCTGGACTGGCCGGTCACGCTCGCGGAGATGGAGCCGTGGTACGCCAAGGCCGAGAACAAGATGGGCGTGACCCGCACCAACGGCATTCCCGGACTTCCCGGCAACAATAACTTCAGAGTGATGGAGGCCGGCGCAAAGAAGCTCGGCTACAAGACGGTGCACACCGGCAACATGGCGATCAACAGCCAGCCGCGCCACGGACGCGGCGCCTGTCAGCAGATCGGCTTCTGCTTCCAGGGCTGCAAGTCCGGCGCGAAATGGTCGACGCTCTACACCGAGATACCCAAGGGCGAGGCGACCGGCAATCTCGAGGTTCGCCCCGCCAGCATGGCGGTCAAGATCGAGCACGATGCCGCCGGCAAAGTCACCGGCGTGGTTTACGCCGACGAGAGCGGTGCAATGCAGCGCCAGAAGGCACGCATCGTTGCGGTCGCCGGCAATTCGATTGAAAGCCCACGGCTGCTGTTGAACAGCGCATCCACGATGTTCCCCGACGGCCTCGGCAACTCAAGCGGTCAGGTCGGCCGCAATTACATGCGCCACATGACCGGTAGCGTCTATGCCGTGTTCGAGAAGTCGGTGCACATGTATCGCGGCACCACCATGGCCGGCATCATCCGCGACGAGGCCGCCAACAATCCGAAGCGCGGCTTCGTCGGCGGCTACGAGATGGAGACGCTGTCGCTCGGACTGCCCTTCATGGCGGCGTTCCTCAACCCCGGCGCCTGGGGACGTCCGTTCACCGCCGCGCTCGACGGTTATCCCAGGATGGCCGGGATGTGGCTGGTCGGCGAGGACATGGCGCAGGAAACCAACCGCATCACGCTCGATCCTGTCGTGAAGGACAAGTTCGGCCAGCCGGTCGCAAGCGTGCACTTCGACGATCATCCCAACGATCTCGCGATGCGCGCGCACGCCTACAAGCAGGGCGCTGCGGTCTACGACGCCGTCGGCGCCACCGTGAGCTATCCGACACCGCCCTATCCGAGCACGCACAATCTCGGCACCAACCGGATGAGCGAGAAGCCCAGGGATGGTGTGGTCAACAAGTTCGGGCAAAGCCACGACGTCAAGAACCTGTTCGTCTCCGACGGCAGCCAGTTCACCAGCGGCGCAGCCTGCAATCCGACGCTGACCATCGTCTCGCTGGCGATCCGGCAGGCGGATTACATTGCGGGTGCGATGCAGAAGAAGGAAATTTGATCCAATCTCGTTCGTCGTCCTGGCGAAAGCCAGGACCCATTGCCCCGGGAAGGAGTTCGGCGAAGGCTTGTTGTTCGGGACTCATACCGCCCATCGCTGATGGATTCCGCGGTATGGGTCCTGGCCTTCGCCAGGACGACATCAGGGCTATTCCGCTGCATCGAGGATGGGCGCAACCGTCGTCTTGAACGCCTGCACCGGCGCTGCCGTCTTGGAGCGGTAGATCAGGCAGGAGCAGCGCAGCAACGAAGCGAAATTGTTGACCTCGCCGTGATGGTCGAGCACCTCGGTGTAGAGCGTCGTCAGGAACTTGCCGACGCTCATGTTCTCCTTGGCCGCGATCTCCTCCAGCGTGTCCCAGAATGCCATTTCCAGCCGGATCGAGGTGCAATGCCCACCGATCCGCAACGAGCGGGTCTGGGATTCGTAGTCGCCTTGGGGCTGATGCGCGAAGAGATGGCACATGGCGTCCTCCCGTCCTGTTGCCATTTTTTCGCGATGCTACACCGCAGCCCGGTACCCCACAATCGGGACGGCAGCCGGAGATCGATCCATCCCGGTTGCGCGATTTTCTCGAACGTCCAATCCCATCAATGCGATAGATAGCCCTTTTCCCCAGCCCGCCACGTTCCTGTTGCCCAACACATGCTTTTGACGCAACACGGCCTAGAATGGCGTTCTCCGCGAATCCAGATCGAAGCCCAAGATCAAAGCCGAAAATCGAGTTTCATGCCCGTCCGCCAATTACCCGAACAGGTCGTCAACCGCATCGCCGCCGGCGAAGTGGTCGAGCGTCCCGCGAGCGTGGTCAAGGAACTGGTCGAGAACGCCATCGACGCCGGCGCGAGCCGGATCGACGTCTTTACCGATGGCGGCGGACGCCGGCGGATCGGCATCACCGACGACGGCGGCGGCATGACCGCCAGGGACCTGTCGCTGGCGGTCGAGCGTCACGCCACCTCCAAGCTCGACGACGAGGACTTGCTGCAGATCCGCACGCTCGGATTCCGCGGCGAGGCGCTGCCCTCGATCGGCTCCGTGGCGCGGCTTGCCATCACCACGCGGCATGCCAGCGAGCCGCACGCCTGGGCGCTCAATGTCGAGGGCGGCGAGAAATCCGAGATCATGCCGGCGGCGCTGGCCCACGGCACGCGGGTCGAGGTCAACGACCTCTTCTACGCGACGCCGGCGCGGCTGAAGTTCTTGAAGACCGACCGGACCGAGGCGGAAGCGATCCGTGAGGTGGTGCGGCGCCTCGCGATGGCGCGACCCGAAATCGCTTTCACGCTCGCGGGCGAAGAGCGCGCGCCGGTGACCTGGGCTGCGGCGCTGCCCGGCGTCGCCGGTCGCCTGACCCGTCTCGGCGACATCCTGGGGGCGGAGTTCCGCAGCCATGCCATCGGGGTCCATGCCGAGCGCGAGGGCGTGGTGGTCGCCGGCTATGCCGCAGCGCCGGCGCTGACCAAAGCCAACGCGCTCGGGCAATATCTCTTCGTCAACGGCCGCCCGGTGCGCGACAAGCTGATCCTAGGGGCAGTCCGCGGGGCCTATGCCGACTATCTGCCGCGCGACCGCCATCCGGTGCTGGCGCTGTTTGTCACGCTCGATCCGCGCGAGGTCGACGCCAACGTGCATCCGGCCAAGACCGAGGTGCGGTTTCGCAACGCCGGCCTGGTCCGCGCGCTGATCGTGCACGGATTGAAGGACGGGCTTGCGCGGGAGGGCCGGCGCACCGCCGCCAACAGCGGCGAAAGCGCGCTGTCCTCGTTCCGCCCCGCATTCACGCCGCGCCCGGCAAGCTGGGACTGGCGCCAGTCGCCATCCGCCCCGGTCGCGCCGATGCCGTCATTCGACGGTGCCGCCGTGCCGGCCTTCGCCGAGCGCGCACAGGCCGCGTTCGATGTCGGCGCACCCAGCGCGGACGTGCGGATCGAATCCCAGCCAGTCAGTGACCTGGTCGACCGCCCGCTCGGCGCTGCGCGCACCCAGATCCACGAGACCTATATCGTCTCGCAGACCCGCGACGGCCTGATCATCGTCGACCAGCACGCCGCGCATGAACGCATCGTCTATGAACGGCTGAAGGCCTCGCTGGCGGCCAACGGCGTGCAGCGGCAGATCCTGCTGATCCCCGAGATCGTCGAGATGGACGAGGCCACGGTGGAGCGCCTGCTCGAGCGCAGCGAGGAGCTGGCGTCGTTCGGCCTTGCGATCGAATCCTTCGGCCCCGGCGCGGTTGCGGTGCGCGAGACGCCGTCGCTGCTCGGCAAGACCAACGCCGGCGGCCTGTTGCGCGATCTTTCCGAGCACATGGCCGAGTGGGACGAGGCGCTGCCTCTGGAGCGCCGCCTGATGCACGTCGCCGCCACCATGGCCTGCCACGGCTCGGTGCGCGCCGGCCGCAGGCTGCGACCGGAGGAGATGAATGCCCTGCTCCGCGAGATGGAGGACACCCCGAACTCCGGCCAGTGCAATCACGGCCGGCCGACCTATGTCGAGCTGAAGCTGTCGGATGTCGAGAAGCTGTTCGGGCGACGGTAACGTTCGAAATTACGGCCGCTTCAAAAACACGAACTCCGTGTCGTCATAAGCGCGCCGCTCCAATTCCTCGAAGCCTTCCGGCGTGACGAACTGCGCAGCCTTCGCCTCTTCCACCACGAGCAGCGCGCCCGGCGTGAGCCAGCCCCCGTCGCGCAAGCTCGCAAGCGCCTTCTCCGCAAACCCTTTGCCATAGGGCGGATCGAGGAACACCAGCGAGAACGGCTCGACCGGATGCGCAGGCCCGAGATCGGTGGCATCACGGCGATAGACTTTTGTCACGCCACCCAGGCCCAGCGTCTCGACATTATTCCGCAGCAGGGCGCGCGCTTCCGCGCCGTTGTCGACGAACAGCGTGAACTTCGCGCCGCGTGAAGACGCTTCGATTCCCAGCGCACCGGTGCCGGCGAAGAGATCGAGCACGCGCGCATCCGCAATCGGATCGTCATAGGCGTGCACGAGGATGTTGAACACGGACTCACGCAGGCGGTCCGCCGTGGGGCGGATGTCGCGCGAGGACGGTGAGGCCAGATTGCGCCCCTTCAATCGACCGCCGACGACGCGCAACGTCAGTCCTCCTTCGGCGCCAGATCGCGCTTGCCGTGATAGCCGCGCTTGGGACGGCGCGGCGGGCCGTAGCCGCTCGCCTCAGCCTCGTTGCGCTCGCGCGCTTCCTCGCTGCCGGTGCGTTGCACCAGCACG
>NZ_JADPJF010000037.1:268500-269174 GCF_023073295.1 Bradyrhizobium sp. 23
CCCTTGCGGTCGTTGATCACGCCGCGCTTGGTCGCCGGCTTCTTCTCGCGCGGCACGTCGTCGCCCTCATGCGAGGCAGATTTCTGCGGCACGTCGAACTGCGCACCCGATTTCTCGATGATCTTTTCGCCGAGCTGGTCGCGCAGCACGCGGGACTTGATCTCGTCGACCTGGCCCTCGGGGACCTCGCCGAGCTGGAACGGGCCGTAGGAGACCCGGATCAGCCGGTTCACCTCGAGCCCGAGATGAGCGCAGACGTTGCGCACTTCGCGGTTCTTGCCCTCGCGGATCGCGAAAACCAGCCAGACATTCGCGCCCTGGTCACGCTCCAGCGTGGCGTCGATCGGACCGTATTTGATGCCCTCGATCTCGATGCCGTTCTTCAGCTCGTCGAGCTGCGCCTGCGTGACGTCGCCATGGGCGCGGACACGGTAGCGGCGCAGCCAGCCGGTGTCCGGCAGCTCGAGCGTGCGCGCGAGCCCGCCATCATTGGTGAGCAGCAGCAGGCCCTCGGTGTTGAAGTCGAGCCGGCCGACGCTGATCAGCCGCGGCAGACCTTCGGGCAGATTGTCGAACACGGTCGGACGGCCCTCGGGATCGTCATGCGTCGTCATGAGGCCGCGGGGCTTGTGATAGAGGAACAGCCGCGTGCGCTCGCGCTCCGGCAACGGCTT
>NZ_JADPJF010000037.1:269268-281911 GCF_023073295.1 Bradyrhizobium sp. 23
TGACGACATCGTTCGAGGTGATGTCGAGCGCCGGCGAATTGATGACACGGCCGTTGACGCTGACGCGGCCCTGCGTGACCATCTCCTCGGCATCGCGGCGCGAGGCGAGGCCCGCGCGCGACAGCACCTTGGCGATACGCTCGCCGGCCTTCTTCGGCTTGGTCTCTTCCTCGCGGCGCGGCCGCCGCTCGGAATCACGATCGCGCTCGCGATAGGCGCCGCGACCGCCGAAGGCCGGACGCTTCTCGAAGATCCTGCTCTCGTCCTCGTTTTCGCGGCGTGGACGATCGCCGGAACGCGCTTCGCTGCGGGGATGCTCGTGCCAGTCGGAACGGCCCTCGGAACGCTCGCGCGGACGATCGAATTTCGGGCGATCGCCGCCGCGATCGAACCTCGGACGATCATCGCGAGGACGATCGAATTTGGGGCGCTCGCGGAACGGACGATCACCCGATGGACGATCGTCGCGCTTCTGCCAGGGCTTGTCCCCACCGCGGTCGCTGCCGCCAAAATCCTTGCGCGGACCCTTGCTGAAGTCCTTGCGCGGCGGCCGGTCGCCGCGAGGCGCCGCATCGCGCTTCTGCCAGGGTTTTGAATCGCTGCGCTCGCTGCGATTGCGGTCCGGTGCGCCGCGCGAAAACTTCCGCTCGCCGTCGAACTTGCGTTCCGGACGGTCGCCACGCGGCGCATAAGGTCGCTTGTCGCCAAACTTCGCGTCACCGGTTCGGCCGGCCGGACGGGAATCGTCGCGATCCCTGCGCGGCGGACGGTCATCACGCCCATAGGACGGGCGATCACCGCGCGGCTTGAACGGCCGCTTGTCGCCATCGCGCGAGGGGCGATCAGAAAATGGGCGGTCACCACGGGGCTTGAACGGGCGCTTCTCGCCGTCGCGCGACGGACGATCGGAAAACGGACGGTCTTCACGCGGCTTGAAGGGACGATCGCCACGCGGCTTGAAGCTGCGCTCGCCACGATCCTCGCCGCGCGGCCGGTCTTCACGCGGCCGGTCTTGGCGATTGAACTTCGGGCGGTCGCTGAAGTCGCGGCGCGGGGCATCGCCCTCCTCGCGGCGGCGGAATGATGGACGGCTGTCGCGGTCGCCGCGGGGCGGGCGGGCGTCGCCTTTGTCCCCGGGAGGGCCGCGCTTGGCGAACTTCTTGTCGGGCCCGCGTGGTTTGCCGGACCGGCCCTTGGCCGGGCCTCCCTTGGCCGGGCCGCGATCACGCCGGCCGCGGGAATCGTTGTCTTTGTCGCTGTCGCGAGGCATGAATAATCTCACTCAGGGGATGGCCAGAAAGCATTGTGCGCGCTCGTCTCGAGCCGCATGCTCAGGCAAATTCGGTCAAGCACTTCTGCTGAAGGCGCAGCTACTAGCAGGTTTCTCGCGATGATACGAGGCTTGAAAGCCCCCTCTTTCATGGATTTGGCGCTCAAAACGGCCGAAAACGCCGGAAAGGCGGGCGAAGTTCCGATCGGATGTGTCGTGGTCCGCAATTACGAGGTCATCGCCACCGCGGCGAACCGGACGTTAACCGATTACGACCCCACGGCCCATGCCGAGATCGTTGCGCTGCGCGAGGCGGCCAAAAAGATCGGCAGCGAGCGTCTGGTCGACTGCGACCTCTACGTGACGCTGGAGCCGTGCACCATGTGTGCGGGCGCGATCTCGTTTGCAAGGGTGAGGCGCCTGTATTACGGCGCCGCCGACCCCAAGGGCGGCGCGGTTGAATCAGGTGTGCGGTTCTTCACCTCGCCGACCTGCCATCACGTCCCGGATGTCTATTCCGGGGTCGGCGAAAGCGAGTCGGCGCGGATGCTGAAGGACTTCTTTCGCGAGCGGCGCTAAGGCGCGGCAAAGAACTCGCGCAGCGCCTTCGCGGTGACGCCGGGATTTTCCTCGGTGAGGAAGTGGCCGGAATCCACCGGCATGCCGTCCACGTTGGTCGCCCATTGCTTCCAGATGTCGAGCGGGGTGGCGGCGGCTTGCGCCACGCCGGCATTGCCCCACAGCGCCAGCATCGGAATGGTGATCTTCTTGCCGGCCTCGAAATCGGCCTTGTCGAGATCGTAGTCGAAATAGGCGCCGGCGCGATAATCCTCGCACATCGCGTGGACGCGGGCGGGATCGCGGAACGGGGCGATGTAGTGTTCGAGCGCGCGCTTGTCGATCGCATCGAGCGTCTTCGATTTGGTCTGGCTCGCCATCTTGAAGCGCAGGAAGAACTCGCCATTGCTCGCGACCAGCGTCTCCGGCAGCGGATAGGGCTGCGCCAGAAAAGTCCAGTGATAGATCTTCAGCGCATAGGCGCGGTTCATCCGCTCCCAGTAATTGTAGGTCGGCAGGATATCGAGCACCGCAAGCTTCGACAGCCGGCCGGGATGATCGAGCGCCAGCCGATACGAGACGCGGCCGCCGCGATCATGGCCGGCGAGCGCGAAGTGCACGTGGCCGAGGCGCTCCATCGCCTCGACCATGGCCTTGGCCATCGCGCGCTTGCTGTAGGGCATGTGCAGCGCGTCGCTCTCGGGCATGTCGGACCAGCCATAGCCGGGCAGATCGGCGATGATCAGCGTGAACCGGTCGGCCAGCTGCGGCGCCACGCGGTGCCACATCACGTTGGTCTCGGAGAAGCCGTGCAGCAGCAACAGCGGCGGTCCCTTGCCGCCGACGCGGGCGAAGATGCGGCCGAAGGAGGTGTTGATCCATTCGGAGGCGAAGCCGGGATAGAGGTCGGCGAGATCGGACATCTTCTGCATCCTTATCTGTCAGCGTGGGATCTGCTCGGTCTTGAGAATGCCCCAAAACAAAAAAGTCGAAAAACAACCCCATGCACAGTAGCTAAGTCCAACAGCCGCCTACACAAATTCGGAGTGCCGACGGGCACGGCGGAAATTGCGCGCGCGTGCGAAAAAAGCGTGTCAGCCCTTGGACTTCTCGGCGTCCACGGCCTGCCAGCCGATGTCGCGGCGGCAGAAGCCTTCCGGCCAATTGATGCGGTCGACGGCCTGGTAGGCGCGCACCTGCGCTTCCGTCACGGTCTTGCCGAGCGCGCAGACATTGAGGACGCGGCCGCCATTGGCGAGGATGGCGCCGTCCTTCTCGACCGTGCCGGCGTGGAAGATCTCGGCGGTCTCGACCTTGGCGGCGTCATCGAGCCCCTCGATCCGCGTGCCTTTCTGGTAATCGCCGGGATATCCCTTTGCCGCCATCACCACCGTGAGCGCGGCCTCCGGATGCCAGCGCAGGTCAAAGTTCTTCAGCTGCCCGTCGCAGGCGGCGAGGAAGGCCGGCACGATGTCCGACATCATCCTGAGCATCAGCACCTGGCACTCGGGATCGCCGAAGCGGACGTTGAACTCGAACAGTTTTGGCCCTTGCGTCGTCAGCATGATCCCGGCGTAGAGAATGCCGCGAAACGGCGTGCCGCGCTGCTTCATGCCTGATACCGTCGGCAGAATGATCTTGGCCATGATCGCGTCATGGATCGCCGGCGTGACCAGCGGCGTCGGCGAATAGGCGCCCATGCCGCCGGTGTTCGGGCCGACGTCATGGTCGAACACGCGCTTGTGGTCCTGCGCGGAGGCCAGCGGAATGGCGGTCTCGCCGTCGCACAGCGCGAAGAAGCTGATCTCGCGGCCCGGCAAGAACTCCTCGATCACGACCTCGGCGCCGGCCTCGCCAAAGGTGCCGTCGAACATCATGGCGATGGCGTCCTCCGCCTCGCGCACCGACTTGGCGACGACGACGCCCTTGCCGGCGGCAAGACCGTCGGCCTTGACCACGATCGGCGCGCCCTGGCTCTGGACGTAGGCACGCGCATCGGCGGCGTTGGTGAATCGCTTGTAGGCGCCGGTCGGAATGCCGAACTCGGTGCACAGCGCCTTGGTGAAGCCCTTCGAGCTTTCGAGCTGGGCGGGGATCCTGTCCGGCCCGAACGCCTTGATGCCGGCGGCGGTGAGGTCATCGACGATACCGGCCGCCAGCGGCGTCTCCGGGCCGACCACCACGAGCTCGACCGCATTCGTCTTGCAGAAGTCGATCACGGCGGCATGGTCGGCGACATCGAGCGCCACGCATTCCGCCTCGCGCGCGATCCCGGCATTGCCCGGCGCGCACCAGAATTTGGTCACCAGGGGAGAGGCCGCGATCTTCCACGCCAGGGCATGTTCGCGACCGCCGGAACCAAGCAGGAGAATGTGCATCGAGGGCTCAGAAATGAGGGATTTGCTGGGGGCGGAGGTCGCACGAATCGGGGCCGGGCTCAAGGGGGCGGCGCCCGAACTCCCCGTCATTCCAGCGCTCGCCGCTGAGGCGCGAGCCCGAATTCATCGGGACCATACGCAGACGACCAGCGATGGGATTGACCGGCTCTCCTGCTCTCAAGCTCAACTTGCTTACCCAAATCCTTCAAGATGGCCATCTCGTAGATGACGCGTCCCTTGTCGAAATCGCCAGTGCCATTGTGGCGGCACGTTTGCCGGACAATAGTTGGGTACGTGGACACATCAAACAAACGCTAAGTGGTCTCGGTTCTTCGTCTATATGGAGCTTGTATGCCCAAATCTGGCTTGCTTCGAAGTACTCATCGAACGATGAACTCATGGCAATAATTGACACGAAGGCCTCCATGTGGGGAAGCAACGAGCATCTCACTCGATTAGTCGCAGGAATGTTTTCCAGATTTGTTGGCTCTCCGCTTCAATCAAAGTTTGAGGCAATACTTCGCAAGGCAGGGGGCTTTGCTACCTCAAGTGTAACGCAGCTTCACCGCGAGCTTGCTAATACCGTTGCTGGCTTCACAGCCATCAGAAAGTTCATCGTTGCTCACAACACTTCACTTCCAAATCGCATTTCGCACGCAAAGTTTTTGATGCTCCTCTCGCTCCTTCGGAACGCGGGCATTGCGCCGGTGGCAGTAACCCAGTTGAAAACCATCCACGCAGTCGCTCTAACGGACCCATTTTACGCTCACCTTGTACCGTAAGCAGCCCGTAGGATGGGTTGAGCCCTTGCGAAACCCATCGCACTTGTTTCGTGGTAACGTCCCGTCATGACCGCGTACCGCCGCAACTTTCTTCCGGGTGGGTGCTTCTTCTTCACGGTCAACCTGGCGGAGCGGAAGCTAGCGTTGCTGACGGATCATATCGGGTTGTTGCGCACGGCGTTTCGTGAAACGCACCGACGCCATCCATTCACGATCGATGCCATCGTGGTGCTGCCTGATCACCTTCACACGGTGTGGACGTTGCCAGAAGGTGGTGCCGATTTTGCAATGCGCTGGCAGTTGATCAAATCCACCTTTTCGCGCGGCTTGGCGCGCAACGAGAGGATATCCCCAAGCCGCGCGGCCAAAGGTGAACGGGGCATCTGGCAAGCAGATATTGGGAGCATACCATTCGCGACGAAGCTGATTTCGCGCGGCATGTAGACTATGTTCATATCAATCCGGTCAAGCACGGGCTCGTCGACAGAGTCCGTGACTGGGCGCCCTCCTCGTTTCATCGCCACATAAAGTTCGGCAATTACCCGGCCGATTGGGCCGGCGATCAGTCGGATGACGGCCGCGATTTCGGAGAACGGGGATAGAGAAGCGATGGGTTTCGCAAGGGCTCAACCCATCCTACGAGCTTTGTACCAGTAAAGCAGCGTTGGCCCCTTGATGCCTCGGACCCCGGAGAATCGTACTCGCTTTCGGCACCTGCACACGGCGCCCGGATCGGCATCCGACGCAAGGAAACGCGCGAAGCCGTCCTGCTATGGGAGCGCCAGAATCGCCCGCAATTTCTCGTTCAACTGATCGATAGAAAACGGCTTGCCTATCGCGGGCGAACTGTTGAACTCCTCCTCGAGCGGAGGTCCGCCGTAACCCGTGCTGAACAGGAAGGGAATCCTTCGCTCCCGCAAGATGCGAGCTACCGGAAAAACAAGTTCGCCAGCCAGGTTCACATCAAGGAGCGCCAAATCGAACGATGCCGTCGTCGCGAGTTCGCACGCCTTTTGTACGTGGGCTGCTGAGGCAACGACCTTCAAGCCCAGTTCCTCAAGCATATCTTCGAGCATGAGGGCCACAAGGCCCTCATCTTCGACCAGGAGAACCTTGGCGCCGGACAGCTCAACCATTGGACGCTGCAGGCATAATGGGAAACACCATGCGGCAGCGAGTGCCCTCCGGCTCGAATACCAGATCGAACTCACCTGCGAGATCATGCTCGACGCAACGTTCCATCAACCGCGTGCCGAAGCCGCGCCGCTTTGGAGGCGTAACAGGTGGTCCGCCACGTTCGTGCCATTCGCAATCCAGCACGGCTTGCGAGCGCTCGCCGGCGCTGATCCGCCAAGTGAGCGAAACTGATCCATTCGGCACTGAGAGTGCGCCGTACTTCGCCGCATTGGTCAGAAGCTCGTTGAGCACCATGGTGATGCTAAGTGCCATGCGGGCGTCTAGTTCAACGTGCGGCCCGCTAGTCAGCACCCGTCCGCCCGACATCGGAGCGACGATATCGTGGACGAGCTTTTCGAAAGGCGTATCCTGCCAGTTTCGCTTCGTCAGCAGGTCATGTCCGCGGGCGAGCGCAAGCAGCCGTCCCGTGAAGGTCGGCAGAAATTCCTGCAGATCGGCGGCGTGACGGGCGGTCTGGTTCGCCAGAGATTGCACCGTGGCCAGGGTGTTTTTCACACGGTGGTTTAGTTCGTCGATGAGAGCCTTTTGAGCGTTCTCGGCGTTCTTCCGCTCGCTAATGTCGACGAGCATGTTGATGGCGCCGACAAGATTGCCGTCCGCGTCGCGCAGCGGCGTTGGAAAAGGAATAAACGGCACGCGTCTGCCGTCTGGACGTTCGGCCACCGCTTCGGCACCGCGAACCGGCCGGTTTTCGCGCAGCGCAACAGCCATCGGGCATTCATTGTGCGGCAGCGGCGAGCCGTCGGGCCAATAGAGCTTCCAGGTCACACACCATTCGTCGCCTGGCTGCGGCGTTCTGCCCGCCATCTCGACGGCAGCCCGATTGAAGAAATTAATGCGCCCCTTGGCGTCCGTCGTGTAGATGGCTGCTGGCAACGCCTCGAGGAGATCGCGCATGCGCTGCTCGCCTTCACGCAAGCGATCCTCCAGTTGCTTGGTGGTGGTGACATCCTGAGCGACCCGCACGCCATAAAGGAAGCAGCCTTCCGAATCCCGCACCGACGAACTGAAGATATCCAGATGGCGAACGGACCCGTCAGGCCGTAGTACACGCTTGCGAACCGTGTAGTTCTCGATGTCGCCGCGGACTTGCCGCGCGTACAATTCGGCATCTTCGGTCTGATCGTTGGAATCGGTGTAGTCGAGGAAGGTCATCCCCAACAGTTCGTCGCGTTTGCGCGCGGTGATGCGGCAGAGGGAATCATTCACCCGCAAGAAGCGACCGTTCTCGTCGGTCTCCGAAATGCCGACGCTGGCGGCCTCATAAGTCGCCGCAAGCCGCGCCTCACTTGCTTGCCGTGCCTCTTCGGCAGCATGCAGTTCGGTGACGTCGGTCGTGAAGCAGCGCGTGTTGACAAACTTGCCGTCCACAATGCGGCTGTTCGAGGTAATCAGGACATGCTTGATCGTGCCGTCGCGGGCGCGCAGCCGGGCAGGGTAGCGCTGCAGCGGCTCACCGCATGAAAGACGCTGGAGAATATCGCCAATCACGGGAGCGTCGGCGTGGAACTCGGCGACATGACGCCCGATATACTCCTCGGGCCGGTACCCAAGCAGATCCAATTCGGCCTTATTGGCGCGAATGATAATTCCCTCGCCACTGACGATGTGAAGGCCCACCGCGCCGTTGTCGAAAAAGTCCTGCAGATCCTGCGTCGTGCGGCGGACTTCCTCCTCGACCTGCTTGCGTCCGGTGATGTCCTGGAAGCAATTGATGGCGCCCTGGATGCGACCAGAAAAGTCGCGCAACGCCCGGATGTTGACCATGGCCGTGAAGCGAGAGCCATCCGGCCGCGCCATTATCACTTCGGCATTGCGCGTCGGCGTTCCCGCGCGAACGGCGGTGGCCATGGGGCAGTCGGCATGCGCGAGGGGAGTTCCATCCAGCAGGTAGAGCTGGTGTGAACCGCAGAAGCGCTCCCTCCCAACATCAGGTGTGCGCCCCCACAGCACCACAGCCTCCGCGTTATAGGCGACCAGCAGCCCCTCCGCGTCACAGAGATAGACTGCGCCCGGAATGGCATCGAGCGCGGCAGCGCCGGCCGCAACCAGGGCCTCGAACTCCGTGGGGCGGTGCCGGGCGGAGAGTGGGAATTCTTCTACGTTCGACATGCGGGTGCCCGGCTCTCGGGGGCGAGAGGAACGACGACCCGATACGAGCGTCGTTCGTGCAATGGGCGGACGCCCCTCCGGCCCGCCGAACTGCTCTTAACGCATCACGGGCCCCTTGGTTCCCCCCGTAGGTACGGGTTCGCGAGGGTCCGCTAATGGCGGTTATCGGCGTCAGGACAAGCTGATGAGCATGTCCGCTAAGGGCCGCCTGACCGGGGACATTGCATGGCCGCGACCGCCACTGAGCGGCCTTACTGTCTTGTGTGGTGCTTGAGAACAGTGACGCGCCGATCTCTGTGCCACACTTCTAAATCGTGGCCGTCGAGCAGCTGTCTCGCTTTGGCTGTGGCCTCGTCGTCGTTGGCGCAATCGATCTCATGAACGCCGCTGATCCGCCCGTCCTCGCCCATGATATAAGCGCGGTAGTCCATCGCACGCCTTCCCCGTTGGGAACATTTTACCTCCCAGTTACGGGCGCGGCCTTAACATAGATTAATCGATGTCGTGGGTGCCCTCAATCGTCGCAATGAGCTTCTGGCACTTGAAGGTGCGGACAGTTTTGAAGGAGCGTGTATCGAGATAGCTTTGGACCCGCAGCAATCGGCCATCGCAATGCCGGCAATCCCCAATTGATATGGACTATCGTTGTACGGGCGAGCCTCGCAGGTCAGCTTCGGGTCACAAGCCATCGATCATGCCCGAGGTGGGAGACTTCCGCTTTGCGTTGGTAAGCCGACATTTATGAGTACGTCCTACCCCTGCTTCCCCGCAATAATCTCCTGCAGCGTCGCCACATGCCGCGCGAACGCTCCGCGCCCCGCAGCGGTCGCGGTCACCGTGGTCTGCGGCTTCTTGCCGACGAAGGCTTTCTCCACCGACACGTAGCCCGCCTTGGCCAGCGTCTCGATATGCGCACCGAGATTGCCGTCGGTGGCGCCGGTGAGCTTTTTCAGCCGGGAAAATTCCAATCCTGCGGTGGCCGGCAGCGCGTTCAGTGCCGCCATGATCTTCAGCCGCAACGGCTGGTGGATGATGTCGTCGAGCTCGGCCATCAGATCCGCCGCATCCAGAGGCCGCCGAGGATCAGGCCTCCGCCATTGACGAAGGCCATCCAGAGCGGGAACGCCTCGCCGATGTAGAAATAGCCGATCAGCGTCAGCGCGGAGATACCGAGACCGATCGCCATGAAGGCATAGCCGAACCAGAGACCCGCCAGCGAATAGAACAGCATGAAGTAGAGCGGCCAGAACGTGCCCAGCTGGCGCGGACCGAAATGACCGATCACGTTGGTGCAGAGATAACCGAAGGCGAAGAACAGCGCGAACACCAGAAGCAGTCTGATGTTGAAGGCGGCGCCATGGGGGTGATGCGGCGGATTGAGAATGCGCAGCACCACCAGACCGCCGGCGCCCAAAACGTCCACGGCAACCCAGGCGTAGCCCGCATAGACCGGCCAAAGCCAGGTCACGAGATTGCCCGCGAACACCAATGCGCCCCACCAGACGGCGGCGTGGCTCGCCAGCTCGTAGAGCTGCGATTGCTTCACGCGCTGGACGATGTCGTCGATATCGGCCAGCGCCGCGGAGGCTTCCTTGCTGTCGATCATGACTGCCCTGTCCCGCGCGTCGCCACATCGTCGGCGATGACCGAGATCGCCTTCGGGTTGGTGACGATGCCCATGTGGTTGATGCCGTCGATGATCTTGACGTCGACCGATGGCTTCACCGCCTGCACGGTTTCTGCATATTTATCCGAGATCATCATCTCGTCCTCGGCGCCGCCGAAGATCGTGACCGGACGTGTCGCCGCCGGAAGATCGAGGCGATAGCCGCGCGTCGCGAAATTGCGCGTCAGGCGGTCCGAATAGGTGGCGACGAGATATTTTGCCGAACTCGCCGGCACGGCGAGCGCGAGCACCGGAAGCTGCGAACAGCAGTCGATGCCGATCTTGCGCAGCGTGGCCAGCGCGAAGAAGCGCGGCAGGTCGACATTGGCCCAGCCGCCGGCATGCGGCTTGTTGGTCGGCGCGTCATAGCCGAGATAGGGTGCGAGCAGCACGGTGCGCACGAACATGTCCTGCATGATCGGCGTCGCGGCGACGCGCAGCGAGAAGCCGGCGCCGGCGGAATGGCCGATCAAGGTGAGCGGCAGCTCCGGCGCGGTCTTGCGGATTTGAGCGACGAAGTCGACGAGGTCGTCCTCGAGCTGGCCGACATAGCCGATATCGCCGCGCGTGCCGGAGCCACCATGGCCGCGGATGTCGAGCGCCCAGGTCTCCACGCCGCGCGCGGCGATGGCATGGGTCAGGGCATGATTGACGGTGCCGCTGGAGCCGGACGAGCCGTGGATGAAGATCGCGCCACGGCCGGTTGCAAGACCATTGGCAGCGTAGTGGCGGAAACCGATCCAGGTGCCGTCGCGGGCCTGGAAGCGCTCGAGCGGAGGCAGCGTGGACCAGTCTATCCCCTTCGATGAGTCGGAGACCGACTTCATCTCCGGCGGCCGCTCCAGCGGCGTTGCGATCATGGCAGCCAGGATCAGCGCCACACAGCCGACCGCACACAGGGCCCATTTCAGCCCGTTCACAACGCCGCGCAGCACTCGAATTGCCATGATCTACTCCTCTCAGCCTATTCAGCTATAGAGAACTCTATATTGCAGAGTACTCTTTTGGTCAATACCCGGATTGGCGCGGCGCTGCAAAAATCCTTAACGTCGGGTCTGATCCCCACATGCCGAATCGTTTGCCGATGCCTTCAGCGGAACCCCTGCTCAACACTCCCGAATTCACCGTCTCGGAGCTCTCCCAGTCCCTGAAACGGACGGTCGAGGACACCTATGGCCATGTCCGGGTCCGCGGCGAGATCTCCGGCTTCCGCGGGGCTCATTCGTCCGGCCATTGCTATTTCGCGCTCAAGGACGAGAGCGCCAAGATCGAGGCGGTGATCTGGAAGGGCGTGCACGGGCGCATGCGCTTCAAGCCCCAGGAGGGGCTCGAGGTCATCGCCACCGGCAAGCTCACGACCTATCCGGGCTCCTCGAAATACCAGATCGTGATCGAGGCGCTGGAGCCGGCCGGCATCGGCGCGCTGATGGCGCTGATGGAGGAGCGCAAGCGGAAGCTCGCCGCCGAAGGCCTGTTCGACGAGGCGCGCAAGCAGCTTCTGCCGTGGCTGCCGGAGGTGATCGGCGTGGTGACCTCGCCGACCGGCGCCGTGATCCGCGACATCCTGCATCGGCTGGAGGACCGCTTTCCCCGCCATGTGCTGGTGTGGCCGGTCAAGGTGCAGGGCGAAGGCTCGGCCGAGCAGGTCGCGGCCGCGATCCGCGGCTTCAATGCGCTGCCGGAGGGCGGCAGGATTCCGCGCCCCGACGTGCTGATCGTCGCGCGCGGCGGCGGCTCGCTGGAGGACCTGTGGTCGTTCAACGAGGAGATCGTGGTCCGCGCCGCGGCCGAGAGCATGATCCCGCTGATCTCGGCCGTGGGGCACGAGACCGACATCACGCTGATCGATTTCGTCGCCGACAAGCGCGCACCGACGCCGACGGCGGCGGCCGAGATGGCCGTGCCGGTGCGCAGCGATCTCTTTGTCGAGGTCGGCGATCTCGGGCGACGTACCCGGTCCTGCTGGCAGCGCGGCCATGAGAGCCGCCGCAGCGAGCTGCGTGCCGCCGCGCGCGCGCTGCCGGCCGCCGGCGATTTGCTGGCGATCCCGCGGCAGCGGCTGGATTCGGCGGGTGCGTCCCTGCCCCGCTGCCTCAAGGCCAACACCCACGCGCATTTCCGAAGGTTCACCGCCGCAGGCGCCAAGCTGACGCTGCGGGTGCTGCACGGCCAGATCGCGCAGGCTGATCATCGCCTCACCGTGTGCGGCGAACGGCTCGGCCTATCCGCACGCTCGCTCTTGCGGCGGCGGCGCGACCGCTTTGCCGGGCTGGAGGTGCGCTTGCGCGCCTCAAAACTGTCCAATGCGCAGGCGCAGCGCAACGCGATTCACCGCCAGCGCGAGCGCACGCATCGCCTTGCCGAGCGCGCGGGCCGCGCGCTGGTGACGCTGTTGCAGCGGCTGGATGCCCGCGTCGAGAACAGCGGCAAGCTGCTCTCCGCCTTGTCCTATCGCGGCGTGCTCGCGCGCGGCTTTGCCCTGGTGCGGGACGAGGCCGGCCATCCGCTGCATTCGGCGAATGAGATCGGTCCCGGCGCACGGGTCGAGATCGAGTTTGCGGATGGCCGTGTCGGTGCGACCGCGGATGCGGATCGGCCCGCGGCTGCAGCGAAGCGCGCGCCGGCGCAAGCGAAGCCAGCCGCGCAGGACGCCAAGCCTGCGCCGAAGCGCGTGGGCAAG
>NZ_JADPJF010000037.1:282122-288261 GCF_023073295.1 Bradyrhizobium sp. 23
GCCCGGTCAAGCCGGGCGATGACAGTGAGTGTGTGGGACGCGTGTCACGAACTCGCTGTCGTAGCCCGCATGAGCGTAGCGACATGCGGGAGTAGCGGCCCCGGATATCGCTACGCTCATCCGGGCTACAAGACTGCGCGTCTCAGCGGCAGGACAATCCCGCGTCGATCGTGGTCCAGAAGCCGCAATGTTCCGGCGCGCGTTGCGGCGCGCCGGCATGGGCTTCAAACAGGAAGACCGCGACGGTGAAGACGATCAGGGCGGAGGAGAACAGGACGAAGCGGTTGCGCATGGGATTGCGTTTAATCGACATCGTGGTCGAATGATGGCGTCGTCACGGGCTGAAACCACAACGGCGCGCGATCCGTAGAGTCACGGTCGGCCATTTTCCGTGCAGGGCGGTGGTCGATGCGGGGCTGTCCGCTGTTGTTCCCTTCGGCGGCCCCGCCTTCGCTTCTCACGAGCTACGGCGCGGCGAGCCCGCTCGCCACATGTAGCCCGCATGAGCGCAGCGACATGCGGGACAGGCCTACCCGGATATCGCTACGCTCATCCGGGCTACGGCACTGCCATCACCGCGCCAGCCACTCCGCCACTTCCTTCTGCGACTCCGCGCGCGCTGCCGCATCGGTGCCGAGATGGCCGTGCTCGGGCGCGGCGGCGTCGGTGCTGCCGCTCGCTGCGTGCAGCGGCGTGTTGGCGCGGTCGAAGTCGTGATAGGCGCCGGGATAGACCACGATGCGCGCGAGCGCGCTGCGGCCATGCGCGCCCTCGACCATCTGGCGGCAGGCCGGCGGCGACGAGACGTCGTCATTGCCGCCGATCAGCACCAGCGTCGGCACCCGTGTGCTCCACCCGAGGCCGGCGGAAATCCTGCAGTCCGGATAGAACGCGATCGCGGCGCGGAAATCCGGACCCGTCTCGCGCGCAAGGTTTTGCGGACGCACGGCCCAGAGCAGCGCGCTGGCGCCGTTGGCCCAGCCCATCAGGCTGACACGGTCGCGCGCAACCCAGCTCTGCTTCATCAGCCAGGCGCGCGACGCCGCGATATCGGTGACGCGTTCGCGCCGCGCCTTGACGTGGATCTCCTTGACGCGGCATTGCGGCCCGAGCTCGCGCGAGCCGTAGCTGTCAGGGAGCAGCACGGCGTTGCCGGATTTGAGCAGCCGCTCGGCCCATTCGCGATAGCGCGGCAGGACGGAATCGGAATGGCCACCGAGGCCGCCGCAGCCGTGGAGCGCGATCACGGTCGGAAACGGCCCGGTGCCCTCGGGCTTGTAGAGCTGCGCATGCAGCACGCCGGACGCCAGCGGAATCTCGACCGGCTGCGGTGCCGGCGAGCCGTGCGCGGCCGAGAGCAGGAAGGTCAGGAACAGGGCGGTGAACGGAAGGCGCATCGAACTTTGCCGTTGGATCCTTCGCTCAAGCACTATCATGCGGAAACGCCGCCAAAACATCACAAACCGGTGGGTTTACCGGGCGGACAAGCCACCCTATCTGTGCTACATCCCGTCCAACACATCGTGCCCTCCCAGGTGATCCCGGAGCGGCCTTCCACGGAGACTTTCGACCGTGCTGAACAAGTTCGGCCCTTCGGGCCATGGCGAAGCGCAGGTGCAGTATCTCGACGGCGATTTCCGCGTGATCTCGCCGGGGACCTTCGTGCGCTGCGCGATCACCGATACGCGCATTCCGCTCGACGAGTTGAAATACTGGAGCGTGGACCTGCAGGAAGCCTACGCCACGCCCGCCGCCGTGCTCGAGCGGCATTACCCGGGCGCGCCCAAGCCGCAGGCGTGAGGCCGCAGCCGCGCGTCTATCGCTGCTCCGCGCCATCCGCGCCCACGCAGGTCTTGATGAAACTCTTCCTGGTCTCGCCGACGATCTTCTGATCGATCGCCTGCTTCAGGCAATCGAGCCGCGCCTGCGCCATGCAGAGCTGCATCTGGTCGCGCTTGTCCTGTCCCTTCAGGCTTGCCGTCGTGGAAAGACACGTCACGCGCTTGGTCGCGGGGACCGGCACTGTGGCGGTGGACGCCGCCGGCGGTGCCGTCTGTGCAAACACCGGCGCAATGATCAGACCCACAAGACTGGCGGCAACGGCGGCGGACGGCAACTTCATCGCATTCTCCTGAGCGTCTGAAAACGATAGGAGCTTGCGATGAATGGCGCCTGAATGGCAGGCTGCTGTCGATGGGCAAAGCGCAGCTGCCCTGCCGGCATAGCACGAGCGGTGCAGCTTTTTCACGAGGCATGTTCGGACGCATCAGAAATGCTGCTCTCACAGCCGAGATGATTTCCGTTATGCCAATCCGCGTTGCATCGAAGAGTGCTTGCACTCCATGGTTAGTTATTTCGCGTTGTGGTTGGATTCTTTGTTGCGATTGGCGCTCTTAGGTTGTTTGACGAAGTCTTGGTGAAACAAAGCGCCGCTATGCTTCATCTTAGGTAACTGGCCCTGCTCTTTTTATCGCACAGACAATCAAGTCAGCCAAGCGGCCACTGAGCTCTGGAATTGGCGCAGTCTGTGAACGGGCTCATATCGAAGAGCCATCTGTCGGGCTACGATCACCTCGAAAATTTGCGGTGGAATATCTGTAATCGAAAATCAACGATGGGGGTGATCATGCCCACCATATTAGACCTGCTCTATCGTGAATATTGCCGCGCCCGCCTCGCTGAAATGCGGAAACAGCTTCTGATCGCAGCTGAACGCTTTGAAGCTCTCGACGCGCATCATCATCCGGATCAGGGTGACGATGAGAGGACGGACGCACAACGCAAGACCGGTCGCCGCGCGCCGAATTGAAGCGGCCCGAGACCGGCGATCTCTCCCCGTAGCAGTGACCAAGCAGTTGGCAACAGTTTGGGAGGCAGCAATGAATACACCCGAGTACTATACCGCCATGGTGGCCTGCGTCTCGTGCCTGACCATTATCGGATTGATGGCCGTTGGGGCGTGGTGAGCATGATTGACTGCTGAACGCCGCGGACGCAGCACGCACCGGACAGCATGGTTCGTCAACGCAGGCTGGAAGGCCTTCGCCTTGCCTCGGTTGCAGACGTGCTTCTTGCTGTGAGGTGAGCGTTGCCGCCGCTTCCTTCGACTGCGGCGGCTTCGCTTTAGATCCGGATGTCAGCTTCCGGGCGGAGTATACGAAGAACGCAGCTTCGCCGCGTTCTGGCGGACCTGCTTGATCTCGTCCTGCGTGAACAGCCGCGTCAGTTTCACGTTCTGCAGGGTGCCCGCCGTGACGGTCAGGCCGGAGATGGCCGGAGCCGCACCCGGATCAGGCACATCGAAAATCACCAACACGCCTGGGCCGTCGGCCGCAACGCTGAACATCGAAATCAGCTTTCCGCCGGCCGCTTCGATGAGTTTTCTTGCCGCCTCCTGACGATCGGTCTTGGGGTTCTCCAAAATGGCATTGAGAGCGCGGGGTGTGTATTGTCCGGTGAGGCAAAAATGCATGGCATGTTCTCCTCTGGGTTTTTGGCAATGACTTTCCCTGCCGTTCCGAACTCGTCGTTACGGCCGCTGCATCTGAAATGATGAAGGTACTGCCCGCCGTGGGCATAAACGCCGTCGATGATTTCCGGGAGTTCGGCACGTCCCGGTGACGGCTCTCATGCGAGGCTACATCAACTCCCGAACGTGCGGAAGGAAATTCATCAGTGCGACATGTCGTCCCGATCAGATCTCGCCCACCTTACGAGATCATCGCCTGGAAAACCGCCGCTCGCGCGCCTTGTAGAGATGATCGCTGATCAATTGCCGAAGCGCAACCGGGTCATCGAACTCGAGCTGCACCGCGAAAGGCACGATGTCATCCGGCACGCCTTCACGGCCGTGCAGGCGAGCAAGATCCTTTTCCGTCGTTACCAATGTTTGCTGCTCGCGCCCCGCCTCCGCAGCGATGGCTGCGATCTCCTCGTTCGAGAACATGTGATGATCGGCAAAGGCGCGCGTGCGCGCGAGGTCGATGCCGCGGGCGCGCAACGTACGGAAGAACCGTTCGGGATCGCCGATGCCGGCGAACGCGAACACCGGCTTGCCCAACAGTCTTGCGACCGCCTCGGCGTCGGGTTTCAGCCGCGCGCGCAGTTCCGGCTTGTTGCGCCTGGCTAGCTCGGCCGCGACATCGTCGGCGGCGCGGCCGCCGCCGATCACGACCAGCGCGTCGGTGCGCGCGAGCTGCGCCTTCAGCGGCGCACGCAGCGGACCGGCCGGAAACACCTTGCCATTGCCGAGGCCGCGCTCACTGTCGATCACGATCAGCGAGGTGTCCTTGAGAAGACGCGGGTTCTGGAAACCGTCGTCCATCAGGATCACGGTGGCGCCTTGCGACTTCGCCAGCACGACGCCGTCGAGACGGTCGCGCGCGACCGTGACGGGAACGTCGCGCGCCATCATCAGCGGCTCGTCGCCGACGTCGGACGCGGTGTGACGCATGCGGTCGACCATTACCGGGCCCCTGAGGCTACCGCCATAGCCGCGGCTGAGCACCACCGGCGTCTCGCCGAGCTCGCGCAGGAGCTTCGTCAGCGCCAGCACGGTCGGCGTCTTGCCGGCGCCGCCGACATGGTAGTTGCCGACGCAGATCACGGGGATGCCGGCGTCGACGCCCGCGCGCAGCATCCGCCGTTCGGTGATCGCGCCGTAGAGCGCACCCAGCGGCCCCAATGCGTACGATTCGAGCGAACGTGGCCGGTACCAGAAGGCCGGCTCACGCATTGGCGGCCCCCATCTCGATCCGCAACTGCAGAAGATAAGGCTCGAGCGCGGTCATGGTGCGGTTGAGCGCGCCGCCGAGATCCTCGACCACGCCGGCGCCCGATTGCTGGATCTTGTGACGCACGGCAGGATCGGCGAGCAGCTGGCCGAGCTGCTTGATCAGCAGCTCCTGCGTGTCGGCCTGGCGCGCACCGCCGCTGTGATCGAGCGCCTCGTAGACGTCGGCGAAATTGAAGACGTGCGGACCATGGACGATGGCCGCGCCGAGCTTGATCGCTTCGATCGGATTCTGGCCACCATGGCGGATCAGCGATCCGCCCATGAACACGATGTCCGAGAGGCGATAGAACAGGCCGAGCTCGCCCATGGTGTCGGCGATATAAACGTCGGTGGTCGCCGTCGGCAGCTCGTCGCGCGAGCGCAGAGCCGGCTTCAGGCCGGACGCCGTGATCAGGCCTGTGATCGAGGAGCCGCGATCCGGATGGCGCGGCACGATCACGGTCAGGAGCTGCGGGAAGAAACCGCTGAGGCTGCGATGCGCCGCCACCAGCATCTCCTCCTCGCCCGGATGGGTCGAGGCCGCGACGATGATCGGACGCCCGCGCGTCATCGCCATCAGCCGTTCGAGCTTGGCAGGATCGGCCGGCGGCGCCGGCACGTCGAGCTTGAGATTGCCCGTGGTGACGACGTCCCGGCCGCCGAGCGCCGAGAAGCGCTCGGCATCGGTCTTCGACTGCGCCAGACAAATGTCGAAACGCGACAGCAGCGCCGAGATGGTGCCCTGCATGCGGCGCCAGCGCGGGAAGGAGCGCGGCGACATCCGCCCGTTGATCAGCACCATCGGCACGCGACGCGCAGCGCCTGCCAGGATCAGGTTCGGCCAGAGATCGGATTCGATGAACAGCGCCAGCGACGGCTTCCAATGGTCGAGGAAGCGCGCGACGTAGCGCGGGGAATCATACGGCACGTATTGATGGATGACGTCGGGCGGAAAGCGCTTTGCGACAATAGCAGCCGACGTGACGGTGCCCGAGGTGAGCAGAATGCGCAGGTTCAGATCGCGCAAGCGCTCGATCAGGGCCGCCGCGGCGAGGACCTCGCCGACGCTGGCGCCGTGAATCCAGACCAGCGGACCGTGCGGTCGCACGTCCCGGGACAGGCCCCGCCGTTCGCCGACGCGCGCGGGATCTTCCTTGCCCTGCTTCAGGCGCCGCTTGATCAGCACAGGCGCGAGCGGCACCAGGCCGCGCGCCAGGCGCCGGTACATCCGCAGCGTCAACGGCAGCGAGCCCGGTAGCGATTTAGGCATCTGCAGGTCCCGGCCGGCCGAGTTGCGCATAGGCGCGGCGGGTCGCCTCGTTCAAGGTCTCCTCCAGCTCGAGCCGCAGCGCTTCCATGGTGGCT
>NZ_JADPJF010000037.1:288353-291800 GCF_023073295.1 Bradyrhizobium sp. 23
GCATCCGGCGGAACGTGGATTTCCTTGATGCCGACCAACGCGCCCCGCCCGAACGGCAGGTTGATGGTGGTGCGGTCCCAGTTCTTGAGCCGGACGAAGCGGCTGGTCGCCATCGCAAAAGGCATGATCGGCCGCCCCGATTCCCGTGCCAGCATGATGATGCCGAGCCCAGCCACGCGCGAGCGCTTGGGGACGTCAGCGGTCAGCGCGACATTACAACCGTCCTCGAGCGTCCGCACCATTTCCTTGAAGGCACCGACCCCGCCTTTGCGGTGAAACGCGCCGCCATGGTCGCCGGAGCCGCGGATGGTGCCGATGCCGAGCCGCTCGGCGGCAATCGCGTTGAACTCGCCGTCGCGGTGACGGGAGATCAGGACCCTGGCCTTGTACCAGTCCTTGTTCTTGATGAAGGGGGTGAGGAAATGCTGGCCGTGCCAAAAGGCGAAGATCGCCGGGATCTGCGGTTCGACGCGGTCATAGACGTCAGGCGGATCGAACGTGAATGTGTTCGTCCGCCAGACCAGACGCAGATATTCGGCCGCCAGGATTCCGACGGCACGCTGAACGAAGCTGCTCCTCAGCGTATTGCGAAGCAGCTTTTTCAACGCGCCGGTTCTTGATTCGGGTCGAGCAGCCGGTGGAGATGGACGATGAAATAGCGCATCTGCGCGTTGTCGACCGTGCTCTGCGCCTTGGCGCGCCAGGCGGCGTGCGCGGTCGCATAGTTCGGATAGAGGCCAACGATCTCAACGTCGTCGAGGTTCTTGAAGGTGTTGTGCTCGAGATCGACGAGCTCGCCGCCGACGACGAGGTGGAGCAGTTGTTGCGGGGCACTATCTGGCATCGGTTCTGTTCCTAACGGGCTGCCCGGCAAAGCAGTGTTCGACAAGCACGAGAAAGCGCTTCACGGCAAGGGGCGGTTTCGAAAATGCGAGACAATGTTCGCATGACGATCGCGACCCGCTGCCACCAGCACCCCATGCGTGACTTGCCGGCGGTTATAGAGGATGGGATCTCCGGAGAGATCGCTCATCCTACCATCGGCTTCCTGCACGATCAAATCCGCCGCCGCAAGGTCCCAATCATGACTGTTGCCGCCCGCAAAAGCCGCATCCAGCGCGCCATGAGCGACCCGGCACAGACGCAGCGCGAGCGAACCGATTCGCGGATGCAGCTTGATCTCGCCCAGTGACGGCTTCAGGCGCTCGACCAGGGGCTTCGGACCCGCGACCCGCGAGAAGTCAAGCTCGGATCCCGACGTCGCCCGCACCGGCACCTCGTTGAGGGTCGTGCCCTGGCCGCGGGCGGCGAAAAAGAACTCTTCGCTCGTCGGCGCGAACACCGCGGCCAGCACTGGCGAGGCATCCTCGACCAGCGCCACGCTGACGCACCATTCGTCATGGCCATTGAGATAGTTGCGGGTGCCGTCGATGGGATCGACGATCCAGGTCATCCGCCGCGACAGCCGCACCTCGTCGTCGGCGCTCTCCTCCGACAGCCAGCCATAGTCGGGCGTCGCCGCGCGCAGGCGCGCTTCCAGGAGATCGTTGACGGCAATGTCGGCTTCCGAGACCGGCGAGGACGCGCCCTTGGTCCACTTCTTCAGCTCGGTGCGGAACATCGACTGCGCGAGTGCGCCCGCCTCCCGCACCGTCTCTTGCAGCAGCGCCGCGTCGCGCGTCAGGATGGCTTCACCGGTTGCGTTCGCGTCAACGTCCGCCAAGCGTCAAACCCTCGATGCGCACCGTCGGCGCATTGACGCCGTAGCGGAACTCGAGATTGTTCGCCGGCTGCATCGACCTGAAGATCTCGAACAGATGGCCGGCGATCGTCACCTCGCTCACGGGATAAGTGAGTTCGCCGTTCTCAATCCAGAAGCCGGAGGCGCCGCGGCTGTAATCGCCGGTGACGCCGTTGACGCCCGAGCCGATCAAATCGGTGACGTAGAACCCCTGCTTGATGTCGGAGATCAGCTCGGCCGGCGTCGGCGTGCCGGGTTCAAGATGCAGATTGTACGGGCCGGGTGACGGCGAGGAGGACACGCCGCGGTGGGCATGGCCGGTGGTGGTGAGGCCGAGCTCACGCGCGGTCGCGCAATCGAGCAGCCAGGTCGTCAGCACGCCTTCGTCGATCAGCGCGATCTTCTTCACGGCGACGCCTTCGGCGTCGAACGTCTGCGAGCGCAGGCCGCGTTTGCGCAGCGGATCGTCGATGATGCGGATGTTGTTGGCGAACAGCTGCTGGCCGAGCGTGTCCTTCAGGAAGCTGGTCTTGCGCGCGATCGAAGCGCCATTGATGGCGCCGACGACGTGACCGACCAGCGAGCCCGCGACGCGCGGATCGAACACCACAGGCAGCTTGCAGGTCTCGACCTTGCGAGGATTGAAGCGCGCCACGGTGCGCTCGCCCGCGGAACGGCCGACGATCTCCGGTGACAAGAGGTCTACACCATGCGGCGCCGAGGTGAAGTCGTAGTCGCGCTCCATGCCGGTGCCGTCACCGACAATGGCGGTGGCGGAGATGCCCTGGCTGGACCGCAGATAAGAACCGTGGAAGCCGGTGCTGGTGACGAGCACCATGCCGCCCATGCCGGCGGAGGCCGAGGCGCCGCCGGATTTGGTCACGCCCTTCACACCAAGCGCCGCAGCCTCGGCTTCGAGCGCGCGACGCTCGAGTTCCGAGGTCGCGGGCACGTCAGGGTCGAGCAGATCGAGATCGGGGAAGTCGCGCGCGAGCAGTGCCGGATCGGCAAGGCCGACATATTTGTCGTCGGGCGCGACGCGCGCCATCGCAACCGCTCGCTCGGCAAGCTTGGTCACGGCATCGCCGCTGGTATCATTGGTCGAGACCACCGCCTGACGGCGGCCGACCAGCACGCGCAGGCCGACATCGTCGCCCTCGGACCGTTCGGATTCCTCGACGCGGCCGTCGCGGACCTCGACGCCTTGCGAGACGCCACGCACGGCGACTGCATCGGCCGCATCCGCGCCGGCGCGCCTTGCAGCCTCCACCAGCCGCTGCGCGAGATCGGAGAGCGCAGACTGGTCGAACAGGTCGCGGCTGGCTGTGGACGAATCCTTGGGCGAAAGCGTCGAGCTTGGTGAAGGGTTCACAAACGAAATCCTGTTGGGGCGGGCTGCGGGACCGGAACCCACAGATGTGCCCTGATCGCGCGGACTTCAAGCATTTTCAGCCCACCAAAAGCTCAGATTCGCACCTTGCGCGCAACGTCTCGTCAATCATGCGCGCCAAGGTCTTGTCAATCATGCGCGGCGGTGAGGTTGGATTAACCAGCCTTTTTAAGCGGTTTCGGAAAGGCTCGCGCTAAGGTCCTCGCATCGACCGGGAACATAATCCTGGCGGGGAGAACTAAAGCCGTGAGGCGTCAAACAGCAACAAGCGGGATCGCTCCCGCCGGGTCGAGCCGCTCCCTGCGGCTCGACCCCC
>NZ_JADPJF010000037.1:291895-297662 GCF_023073295.1 Bradyrhizobium sp. 23
CGATGCGCATGATCCGCGCGCCGACGGATATGTACGGCAGATCGAGCTTCATCGCGAACGTGTCGTGCTGCACCGTGCCGTCCGCGGCATGCGGATGGCAATCAATGTTCGCGTCAGCGACTTCACCGGCGTCGCGCTGCGCGGCAACGACGAGGCCCAGACCCTCGTCCTCGTTCATCGCGATCCCTCGCTCTCCATTCCGCTGCTGGTCAGCGCCGACGGCGACGAACTCGTTGAGGCCTGGGCAATCTGGAGCGAGCTGTTCGCACTTCCGCAGCTCGACGAAGGCGCACGCCAGCCCGCGCCGCGCCGTCGCCGCGCCAACCCGATTCGCGACCGCCGTCCGAAATTTCTGATGCGCCGCCGCACCGGTGTCGCACGGGAGTTGTCGGTGCATCGCGATGAGCGCGAGATCATCGCCCGGAGTTAAGCCGTCCGCATCACCGCGTCGGCCAGCAAACCCGCAAACAACAACAGCCCAGCGTCGCGGTTCGAGTAGAACAGGCGCTTGCAGAGATCGCCATCGCTGATATTCAGCCGCCCGATCTGCGAGGCCAGATGCACGGCGAAGGCCCCAAGTCCGAGCCAGGCCGGCCAGCGCGCATCGCCCGACGCCAGCGCCACGCCGATCAGCAGCACCGCGAGGCCGTAGAACAGTATCAGCGCCTGGTGCGTATGCGCACCGAACAGGCGCGCGGTGGACTTGATGCCGATCAGCGCATCGTCCTCGGCGTCCTGATGCGCGTAGATCGTGTCGTAGCCGATCACCCAGGAGATCGCGCCGGCATAGAGCACGAGCGCGGTGACATCGATCCGCCCGAAGGTGACGGCAAATCCCATCAGGGCGCCCCAGGAGAACGCGAGCCCGAGCACGATCTGCGGCCACCAGGTGATGCGCTTCATGAACGGGTAGATCGCGACGATCAGCAGCGAGGCAATGCCGGTCAGGATCGCGAAGCGGTTGAACTGCAGCAACACCACGAGCCCGATCAGCGCCTGCGCGACCATGAACGCCAGCGCCTGCTTCGCGCTCACCTGGCCGGAGGGCAGCGGCCGCGAGCGGGTGCGCTCGACCTTGTCGTCGAGGTCACGGTCGGTGATGTCGTTCCAGGTACAGCCTGCCCCCCGCATGACGAAGGCGCCGATGAAGAACAGGACGATGGTGAGCGGCAGGCCGCGGACGTCATGGGCCATGCCGGCGGCGAGCGCCGCCGACCACCAGCACGGCATCAACAGGAGCCAGGAGCCGATCGGACGATCGAAGCGGGACAAGCGCAGATAAGGCCGCGCCCATTGCGGCGCACGCGTATCGACCCAGTTGCCGGTGGAATCGGCAACTCGGGCTGACGTGTCGCTCATCGCGTCAGGACGTTGCCGTTGAGTGTGTCGAAGGTGCTGCCGCCCTTCTTACCGGCATTGGCCTCGGGCGGCGAGCCCGAACCCAGCACTTCGCTCAGCGACGGACCGGCCGGTCCGCGCGGCTGGTTCTGCATCTGCTGCGCAACATTGCAGACCTTCGCCGCCATGGCCTCGGTGTTCTTGTGGCCGTCCTTCATCTGCGCGCCGACCTGCGCCGGAATCCCGCACTTCGAGGCATTGGCCTCGATGTACTTGATCATCTTGGTCTCAGCCTGGCTGAAGTTGCGGATCAGCTTGCAGGCCTCGTCAGGCGGGGCGTGACGGTCGCTCGCGGCCTTGATCAGCTTGCCGCGTTTTTCGGCATCTTCGCGCAGAGGCATGAACGCCTTCATGCAGTCCTCGCCGGGACCGGCTTGCGTCGGCGGGGCCGCGCTGAAGGCGCCGGCGCCACCGACAGGAGCGGCGCCATTCACGGGGAAGGAGGATTGCGGCGCGCCGCCGACGGAGGCGACGGGCGCCGAGCCATTGACGGGCGGGAAGGCGGAACTGGTTGGGGCTTGGCCCGGCAGCGGCGCGGGGAAGCCCTGCGCATAGGCACCAACGGCGCCCATCGTGACCATGGCGGCAGTGATCGGAACCATCAAATGACGGATCATCAAGGCAGTCTCTCCGGCAGGAGCTTGCGGGGTTCGGCGTCTTCCCAATTGAAGCGCAACCGGCGTGCTCGCGATTTTACGATTCCCGCCGGCCCTTAACAACCCGTTGAATAGGGCGGGAGCGCGGCGCGCCGACGCACCATTTTGGCAAAATTTACCCCGAAAGGACTGCTTTCGGTTAAGAACGGCGGCAAATCGGACCTTTGACGATGCCTTCCCACGATTTCCGCGGCCCCCGCCTGTTCGTCGACGCCCCGCTTGCCCAGGACGGCAGGGTCGAGCTCGACCGCGACCAGAGCAATTATCTCGGCAATGTGCTGCGGCTTGCCGCCGGGGCCGAGGTTTTGGCGTTCAACGGCCGCGACGGCGAGTGGCAGGCCGCCATTGAAGGCCGCAAGCGGCCGGACGGTCTCGTCATCCTCCAGCAGACCCGGCCGCAGGACCGGCTGCCCGACCTCGCCTACATCTTCGCTCCGCTCAAGCATGCCCGGCTCGACTACATGGTGCAGAAGGCCATTGAGATGGGCGCCGCCAGCCTGCAGCCGGTTCTGACCCGATTCACCCAGGCCTCACGCGTCAATACCGAGCGGATGCGCGCCAATGTCGTCGAGGCGGCCGAGCAATGCGGCATTCTCAGCATCGCCACCGTTGCCGAGCCGGTGCCGCTGGAGCGCTTCTTGACCCAGCGCGCCGCTGGCAGGCTGCTGATCTTCTGCGACGAGGCGGCGGAGCTCGAAAACCCCATTCGGAGCTTGCAAGCCGCACGCGCCGGGGAGGGAATCGACGTGCTGATCGGACCCGAAGGCGGCTTTGCCGAGGAAGAGCGGGTCCTGCTGCTGCGGCAGCCGAAAATCCTGCGGCTGGCGCTCGGACCCCGCATCATGCGGGCCGACACCGCCGCGGTGGCCGCGCTGGCGCTGGTGCAGGCGGTGCTGGGCGACTGGGGTGGCGAACGCGGCTAAGGCACGTTGCTATTCGCCTCGTAGCGATCGGTTCAGGGTCTCCGAAGGCAACTCTCCGAAAGCCTCTCTGTAGCTCGCTGCGAATTCGCTGAGATGCCAGAAACCATGCGCAAGCGCGCAGGACTTCACACTCCGGCCTGCTCGGCCGGTGCGCAGTTGCTTGCGTACCGACCAGAGGCGCAAGACCCGGCTATAGCGATGTGGGCTCATGCCGCAGATGGCCCGTGTCGCACTCTGGAGAGTCCGGACCGACACGCCCGCCTGTTCCGCCAGTTCGGTGGTCTTGTGCCAGATCATCAGATCGCGCCGAATCAGTTTTTCCATATCAGCCACGATCCGCCGATAATGCTCGGTGGTGGACGACGCAGGTGCGCTTGCGACACTGGACCAGATCGCCGCATCCATCGTGCTGAGCAGTGACCGTTCGACAATCGTTTGCGAAGCCGGCTCATTCAGGAAGTCCGGGTCATTTGCCGCGGTTTCAAGCGAGATCGAGATCAGACGGCGCAGCGAGGCAAGCACGTCCGGCGCCGGATTCAGCAAATGGCATCCATCGCTCAATTCAGGCAATGGCTCCCGCCCGGATGGACTGAAGTAGACCACCGCCAGCAGACGCCCCTCCGGCTCATGCACCAAGCAATCTGAACCGCCTTTTAGAATGACAACAGAACCGCCGGTCGATTGCCCGTTTATGCGGGCAGAGGTCACGTGATCCATCGGTACCACCACTGCGGCAGCATTGGTGAGCTGATAGCCGCGAATGATCCGGGGGAAGGTTTTCAACAGCGACAGGGTCAGGGTCGGCAAGGTGAGCCGGGCACGCATGATCGCGGTCGTCCCGACAGACAACGGCATGCTCGATGCGCCGGCGTATTTCTCGGTCTCACCGAAATGATCGATGTCATACGATTTGAGCTCGAGCGCCGAGGACGGCTTGAGATCCTGGAACGACATCAAGCGATCCGCCGCTATCTTTTGCATTGCCTCGCGAGCAGGGACTAGACGGCTTTGATCCATGTTCTGCTGCTTACCTGACGTTCTTCGTAGAGACGGCGACTTTAGCGCGGCGCAAACCACCCGGCGCTCTGGCCCCGGCGCGCCGCAGGTCGCGGGGCATTGAGAATGGCACGAACGATCAGAAGGTCGAGTGGATCTAAGTCGTAGTGCCGGAACATCTCGCTAATCAAAACAGCATATAGGCCAGCGTGTGTCGCGCGACCGTTCCGATAACGTCTGTGCGTTGCCGCATGAATCGGAAACCAACTTTCGCATTGTAAACGAAGGCTCTGCGAACGGACCGTCCGCCCTACCCAAATTGAGCATGCGACCAGTGGACACCCTCAACCGGGCCAAGCAGCTCGCGGATGAGGTTACATGTGAGGCAGCGAGCATTCCGGCCAGGCGGCCATTCCTTCGTGGAAGCGGCCCGGAGAGCTCGCTGGCCGAATGAATGAGGGTGAGGCGTCCAACCTAACTCGATCGGCCGCAGCGCGATTAGGTATTATATTACCTAGCTTGGCGACGACGCCTGAATTGGGCTTCGCATCCTCTGCTGACGGTGCGTCGCTCCGGCGCTGTTAAGCGATTGATCCTTTGGAGGTCGAAACCGCTTCCGGGCCATGCTAAGGCCTGCGGCAATTCGTTCCCTGCTTGCCCTGCCCGGTTCCACCGGGACGATGGACCCCGAGATGACCGCGACTGCCACCTCAAATGCTGCCGGCTCCGCCTGGGCGGACACGCTGCTGCTGTCGTTCGCGCAGGCCGGCTATGTCAGGGCCGAGCCCGCCATCCTGCAGCCGGCCGAACCGTTCCTGGATCTCTCCGGCGAGGACATCCGCAAGAGCCTGTACCTGACCACGGACCTATCCGGCGATGAGCTCTGCCTGCGCCCGGACCTGACCATACCGGTGGCCCGCGATTACCTCAGCTCTGGCCGTGCCGGCCAGCCGGCCGGGTTCAGTTATCTCGGCCCGGTGTTCCGCTACCGCAGCGGCCAGAGCAGCGAATTCCTGCAGGCCGGCATCGAGTCGTTCGGCCGCCAGGACCGCGCCGCGGCCGATGCCGAAATGCTGGCGCTGGCGCTGGAGGCGACCGCCGCCTTCGGCGTTCGCGACGTCGAGATCCGCACCGGCGACGTGGCGCTGTTCAACGCGCTGCTCGACGCGCTCGACCTCTATCCGGTCTGGCGCCGCCGCCTGGTCAAGGATTTCAACCGCAAGATCAGCCTGGAGCAAGATCTCGAGCGGCTGGCAGCCGCGACCACCGCGACCCGCAGCGAATATGAGGGCGTGCTCGCGGCGCTCGCCGGCTCCGACCGCAAGGCAGCGCTCGCTTTCGTAACCGACCTCATGTCGATCGCCGGCACCACCAATGTCGGCGGCCGCACCACCGCCGAGATTGCCGACCGCTTCCTCGAGCAGTCGACGCTGAAGGGCGGCGCGCTGCCGCGCGAGGCCATCGCCGTGCTCAAACGTTTCCTGTCGATATCGGGTAACCCCGATGACGCCGTGGCCGAGCTGCGCGCGCTCACCAATGATGCGAAGCTCGACCTCAGTGCTGCGATCGACCAGTTCGAAAGCCGGGTCGGCTTCATGGCCGCGCGCGGCATCGATGTGAAGGCGACGCGCTTTTCCACCGCGTTCGGGCGCGGGCTCGACTACTACACCGGCTTCGAATTCGAGCTGCATCACCGCGGCAACGGCGCCGAGCCGCTGGTTGCCGGCGGCCGCTATGACGGATTGATGACCCAGCTTGGATCGGCCGAGCCGATCCCCGCGGTCGGTTTCTCGG
>NZ_JADPJF010000037.1:297744-301439 GCF_023073295.1 Bradyrhizobium sp. 23
CTGGGTGGATGCGCTGACCCGGATCGGCCGCAAGGTGGGAGCTTAAGTCATGAGCGCGCCATTCGTTCTGGCCGTTCCGTCCAAGGGCCGCCTTCAGGAAAATACCGAGGCCTTCTTCGCCCGCGCCGGGCTGAAGCTGTCGAAGGCGGGCGGCGCCCGCGACTATCGCGGCACGCTCGCTGGCCTCGACAATGTCGAGGTCGCCTATCTCTCGGCGAGCGAAATCGCCTCGCAACTGTCCCGCGGCTCGGCGCATCTCGGCGTCACTGGCGAGGATCTGGTGCGGGAGACCATCGCGGACGCCGACAAGCGCGTCTCCCTGATCGAAGGCCTCGGCTTCGGCTATGCCGACGTCGTCGTCGCGGTGCCGCAGGCGTGGATCGACGTCCGCACCATGGCCGACCTCGACGACGTCACCACCGGCTTCCGCGAGCAGCATCACATGCGGATGCGGGTCGCAACCAAGTTCATCAATCTCACCCGCGCCTTCTTCCAGAGCCAAGGCATCACCGATTACCGCATCGTCGAAAGCACGGGCGCGACCGAAGGCGCACCGGCCGCCGGCAGCGCCGAGTTGATCGTCGATATCACCACGACCGGCGCGACGCTCGCCGCCAACGGATTGCGGGTGCTCGACGACGGCGTGATCCTGCGCAGCCAGGCCAATCTGGTCGCCTCAAGGGACGCCGATTGGTCGCCGCAAGCGCGGGAGACCGCGCGAATCATCCTCGATCACATCGCGGCGCGGGCGCGGGCCAACAAATACCGCGAAGTCCGCACCCGCTTCCGCCAGTGCGACGCGGCCATGCTCACCGAGGCCCATGAGCGCTTCGGCGTCGAAGCCCCGTTCGGCGGACCGACCTCGTCAGGCATGCTCACGCTGCACTGCCCGCCGGGCCAGCTCTATGCACTCGCGAGCTTCCTGCGCGGGCATGGCGCCGAGACCGTCTCGGTGGTTTCGCTGGATTACGTGTTCGACCGGGAGAACCCGCTGTTCGCCAGGCTCGAGGCGTTCCTGCGGCAGTGAGCCCAAAGTTTGTTGAGCAATTCCGTTCAGCGTAGCGACAGCAAACGGCAGCTACCATATGCTGTTGAGATGACCTTGAACGCCTCTGGAACCTTGATCGATGACGCTGGGCTCTGACGTTTCCGGCATGACGACCAACGCGGCAAGCGCCGCCGCGAAGGGGCTGTCGATTGTCGTCCCGCTCTACAACGAAGCCGCGGGCCTCGCCGCCCTACACCAGCGCATCTGCGATCTCGCAAAGACCTTGCGGCAGCGCTATCGCTTGGCTTGCGAGGTCGTCTATGTCGACGACGGTAGCGCGGACGCGACGCTGTCGATCGCCCGCTCGCTGCCGGCCGACGCGGTCGACGTCCAGGTGGTGTCGCTGTCGCGCAATTTCGGCAAGGAGGCCGCGCTGATGGCTGGCCTCGACCATGCCCGGCTCGGCGCGGTGCTGTTCATGGACGGCGACGGCCAGCATCCGCCGTCGCTGGTCGAGCGACTGGTGCGGCACTGGATCGAGGACGGCTACGACGTCGTCTATACCGCCAAGGCGCATCGCGACAACGAGCCCTTCCTGCGGCGGCTCGCCGGGCGCGGCTTCTATGCGCTGATCAATTGGGGCGCGCGCCAGAAGATTCCCGAAGACGCCGGCGACTTCCGCCTGCTGTCGCCGCGCGCGGTCGCAGCACTGAGGCAGCTGCCCGAGCGCAACCGCTTCTTCAAGGGCCTCGCGAGCTGGATCGGCTTCCGCCAGATCCGCGTCGATTACGAGCCCGCGCCGCGCACCCATGGCGTGACGACCTTCAGCGCCGCACGCCTGCTTGGTCTTTCGATCGAAGGCGTCACCTCGTTCTCGGTGGCGCCGCTGCGCTTCGCCAGCCTGCTCGGCGTGATCCTCGCCGGCGGAGCGTTCCTGTTCGGTCTGTCGATCCTCTGGGAGGTCTTGACCACCGGCAAGCAGGTGCCCGGCTATCCCTCACTCGTGATCGGCCTGATGACGATCGGCGGCGTGCAGCTCATCATGATCGGCATCGTCGGCGAATATATCGGCAAGATCCTCTCCGAGCTGAAGGCGCGCCCGATCTACTTCGTCGCCGAGCACAGTGAAAAGCATTTCGAAACCGAGAAGGCCCAGGACGCTTCAAGCCTGGACGCCTCGAAGAGGACGGCGGCCGAATGAGCGCGGCCGCGCCGCTGCGGCGGATCTGGCTCTGCGCCGACGATTACGGCATCAGCCCGGGCGTCAATCGCGCCATCCGCGACCTGATCGAACGCGGCCGTCTCAACGCTACCTCGGTGATGATGGTGGGACCTGCGGTCGAGCGCAGCGAGATCGAAGCGCTCCAGGCGGCAGCGCAAGCGAGCCCACGCTGCGCGATCGGATTGCACGTGACGTTGTCGGCACCGTTCCGGCCGCTCACCATGCATTTCCGTCCGCTCGACGGCGACATGTTTCTCCCGTTTCCGAAGCTGCTGCGCGCGGGTCTTGCGCGAAGGCTCGACCGCGAGTTCTTTCGCAACGAGGTCAAGGCGCAGCTGGCAGCCTTCGCGAAAGCGTTCGGACGCGCGCCTGACTTCGTCGACGGCCATCAGCATGTGCAGCTCTACCCGCAGGTGCGCGACGGCTTTGTCGATGCGGTGAGCGAAGTCGCGCCAAAAGCCTGGGTGCGCCAGGGCGGCCGCGACCTGCCGCTGATGCAGCGGCTGGCCTCACCGAAAGCCATGGTGCTCGACATTCTCAGCGCGCAATTCCGCCGCCGTGCCGTCAGCGCGGGCCTCAGCTTCAATCCCGGCTTCGCCGGCGCCTATGATTTCACGCGGGCGGCCGATTTCGGCGAGCTGATGCGGCAATTTCTCGAAGGCCTGCCGGATGGCGGCCTCGTGATGTGTCATCCCGGCTTCGTCGACGAAATTCTCACCGGGCTCGACCCGATGACGGATGTCCGCGAACGCGAGCACTCCTATCTCGCCGGCGATGCCTTTGCGCGCCTGCTGACGGACAGCGGCGTCACGCTGGGGTAAAACCGGCGAAGTTTGCGAGAAAGCCGCCCCGCGGGGCAGCTTGTCGCATACCGAAATTTAATCCAGCCGGCACTGTTGGGGCCACAATGGAACCCTACATCTGCCTCGCGCTTGTTTTGCGCGAGGGAGACTGACCATGACGCCGCAGGAACGCCAGCTCGTCGACGGCCTTTTCGACCGGCTTTCGAAACTGGAAAATGCACCGCGCGATCCCGACGCGATCGCCGCGATCTCCGACGGCCTGCGCAAGGCGCCCGGCGCCATCTATGCGCTGGTGCAGACCGTGCTGTTGCAGGACGAGGCGCTGAAGCGTGCTCACAACCGCATCCAAGAGCTGGAGGCGGCGCAGGCGCCCGAGCAGGCGCAGTCCGGCGGTTTCCTGGACACCATGCGCGACACGCTATTCGGCGGGGGCCCGTCGCGCGGCTCGGTTCCGAACGTGCCGCCGCGTGACTCGCGGCCGGTATGGAACAGCGGCCAGGCGATGCAGCAGCCCCAGCCGGGCTATGGCCAACCACCGTACGGGCAGGCCTACGGCCAAGGACCGGGTCAGGGCTATGGTGCGCCGCCGATCGGCGGTGGCGGTGGCTCGTTCCTCGGCACGGCGGCGGCCGCCGCGGCCGGCGTCGTCGGCGGCTCGCTGCTGCTCTCCAGCATCCGCGGC
>NZ_JADPJF010000037.1:301515-315878 GCF_023073295.1 Bradyrhizobium sp. 23
ATGGGCGGATCGCATCAGCAGGCCTTCGGCGACACCAATGCCCTGGGCGATCGCAGCCCCTGGACCGGCAGCGATCAGTCCGGCGGCTCGCTCGCGCGCGATGCCGGCCTCGACGACATCGGCTCGAACCGCGGCGATGCTTCCCGGCAGGGCTTCGCCGACCACGCTTCGAACGACGACCAGAATTACAACGATCAGAACGACAATGACGGCGGCAATGTCGACCTCGCCGACGACGGCGATTTCGGCGGCGGAGATGATGGCGGCAGCGATTACGCCTGACGCTTCTTATCCTTGCTCCAAACGAGAACGGCCGCCGATGAGGCGGCCGTTTTTGGTTCCGAGCGCTATGCGCCTACATCACCACGACCTTGGTGCCGACGTTGACGCGGCCGTAGAGATCGATGACGTCCTCGTTGCGCATGCGAATGCAGCCCGAGGAGACGTTGGTACCGATGGTCCAAGGCTCGTTGGAGCCGTGGATACGGTAGAGCGTCGAGCCGAGATACATCGCGCGCGCACCGAGCGGATTTTCGGGGCCGCCTTCCATATGCCTCGGCAGGTCAGGACGGCGCGCGATCATTTCCGCCGGCGGCGTCCAGGCCGGCCATTCGCGCTTGGCCGTGATCGACTTCACGCCGGACCAGGTGAAGCCGGGGCGGCCGACGCCGATGCCGTAGCGCATCGCGCGGCCGTTGCCCTCGACGAGGTAGAGGAATTTGTTCGGCGTATCGACCACGATCGTGCCGGCGCTTTCGTTGCCGCTATAGTCAACGAGTTGTTTCTCGAATTTCGGATCGAACTGACGCTGCCGCGGGTCGACCGCCTCCTGCTGGAGACCTGCGTCCTGCATCTGCGGTTCGCCCATCGGCGGCAGGCGGCGCTGGTCATAATAACCCGGCTGCTGCTGATACACCGGCTGCTGCGGAGCGTAGGCCGGACCGCGACCGGGCCCGTCACCGAAGATGAACTCGATGAAGCCGCCGCCCATGTTCGAATTGGACGCGACGCGAACCGGCGCAGGCGGCACCTGCGGCTGGTACAGCACCGCGGGCGGATCGTTCGGCACGCTATTGTCGAAGGCGCTGGCGCTGTTGACGCCGGCAAGGAAGGTGCAAGCGCTGCCAAGCAGCGCAACAGACATTTTCTTGAACATCGACGTACTCTGTACTGTTTCGTCTAGATCACATGCGTCGTGGCGAGGTGATGGCTGATCCGCACCCGCGACGTGGTCAATAAAGAGCAAAAGCCGTTTTGTTTGGTAAACGGAAACGCCATTTCGATTCACCACGTCGTCGGCAGCGGCGCAATTTGGCGATCAGCGTTTATTTTCGATGAACGCCGCGCACGCATGGTTAATCGCTCGTTTGCAAGCCGTCGCGCACAGCCGTACGACAGTTCCGGCTGTGAACTTCGTGTTAAATCGCTTCTGCCTACAAAGACGCGTGAGTGAGGTGGGGGGAGTTCTTGATGGCTATTCACCGCAAACGTTTTCGTGTCGAGGAGGCTATTGTCGGCGAGATGCCCAGCCCCGAAATGATTGAGGAGGCTGCGCCGATGCATAGCGAGATCATGGCCGAGTTGCGTGCGATCCGCACGCAGATGGCGAAGGGCACCGCGCCGTTGTCCGGCAGCGCCGCCATGGCGGCGATCGACGCCTCCACCGCCCACGAGCTCTCGGAAGCCCGTACCATGCTCGATACTTACCGAGCGCAGATCGAGCAGTGCGAGAAGCTGAAGGTCGAGCTCGACCTCATCCACGACGCCATCGACCGCACCAAGCGCGAGATCGCGACACTGCATGGCAAGAGCTTCGACGGCGGCGAAATGGCCAAGGTCAATGGCGAGCTCGGCGCGGTCGTCGGCGGTACCGAACAGGCGACCCAGCAGATCCTCGAAGCCGCCGAGTCGATCGACCAGGCGGCCAGCGCGATGGCCAAGGTGCAATCGGCCGATCAGCAGAAGCGGCTCGCCGACGATATCCAGGAACGCGTCATCTCGATCTTCGAAGCCTGCAACTTCCAGGACCTGACTGGTCAGCGCATCAGCAAGGTCATGAGCACGATGAAGTTCATCGAGCAGCACATCAATTCCATGATGGAAATCTGGGGCGGCGTCGACGCGATCAAGTCCCACGTCGTGCCGCAGGTCGACACCCGCAGCGATGACGACAAGCTTCTCAACGGCCCGAAGCTCGCAGGCGACGTCGGCCACGCCTCGCAGGACGACATCGACGCGCTGTTCGACTGAACGGACGCGACGCTCTGAATAACGAAACGCCGGCGCAAGCCGGCGTTTTTTTGTTGTCTATCGTCCCCCGCTGTCATCGTCCGCGCAGGCGGACGATCCAGTATTCCAGAGACGGCAATGATTGAGCCGAGAAGCCGCGGCGTACTGGATGTCCGCCTGCCGCCTACGCTAAAGCTTCGGCGCCCCTGGACCTCAACCCCGGCGAAGCCTTGGCGTAGCCGGGTCGCGGGGCATGACGAAGGATAGAGACTACGCCCTCGGCGCGCAGCGGACGTAGACCATGTTGCCGTAGCGGGTGGCGGCGTCCTTGTCGATGAAGCGGGTGATGAGGACGCGGCCGTCGAAGGAGACGATCTCGCGGTCCTGGTCGCCGGGCGTCGGACCTGCCGGCCCGATATAGTTCTTGCCGCTCGGCGAGCCCTTCAGGCGCAGCTCCTGCGGTGTTGCCTGGTCGGCCAGATGCATGATCACGCCGCCGGAGGAGCCGGCCGTGATCACGTAAGGATTTTTGCATTGGGCCCGGGCGGCAGCCTCGGTGCGGGCGCGGTCGGCCGGGTTCTGGAACGAGGCCAGGCCCCAGCGCCCGACGATCTCGTCGGCGCGGATCGACGCGGGCATTTCCGGACCGGTGCCGGGCTCGGCCTCGGGGGGCGGTGAGGACGAAGAAAAGGACGGCAGGCTCATGCCGCCGCCGCAGGCACCAAGCAGCAGCGCCAGGCAAGAAGCCGCCGCCAGATTGGCGACCGTGCGCGCGTGAGCTGAACTGATCATGGCATTCCCCCGGACAAAACCATGGCCGCACCCCTTACGCAGCCAAGCGCAAAACCGCTGCCGGAGCAATGACGTCCTTTAATACGCCGGCACCCCGAACAAGTTTCCAATGTCACCATCCTATATCCGTCTCACCAATCGCTTAACCACCTTTGCTTGACAGGATCGCGGCCAAGCCATATTCCCGGGCGCACCATTAGCACTCTGAAAGATGGATTGCTAACGCGCGCCGATCGATCCTCGGGAAGGGTGGACGGAAGCGCCGCCCGCCCACTTCCTCTCCTTCCGAAGCGAGCCTCCAAAGGGAAACGTCATGACTAAATCCAAATTTCGTCCGCTGCATGACCGTGTCGTGGTCAAACGTATCGACGCCGAGTCAAAGACCAAGGGCGGCATCATCATTCCGGACACGGCCAAGGAAAAGCCGTCCCAGGGCGAAGTCGTCGCCGTCGGCCCCGGTGGTCGCGACGAGGCCGGCAAGCTGATCCCGATCGACCTCAAGGTCGGCGACCGTGTGCTGTTTGGCAAGTGGTCGGGCACCGAGGTCAAGATCGACAACGATGAGCTCCTGATCATGAAGGAGTCGGACATTATGGGCGTGATGGCCTAAGGCCAGACGCCTGAACGGCCGCTGAATGCATGCCCGGGTCACTCGATCCGGGCATGCATCATTCCGCCGGGTTCGATCGCGGACCCCGGAATGAGGCGACCCAATTAGCAAGACACATCACGAAGAAGAGGAATTGCAGACCATGGCTGCCAAAGACGTCAAGTTTTCCGGAGACGCGCGCGAACGCATGCTGCGCGGCGTCGATATTCTCGCCAACGCCGTCAAGGTGACGCTCGGCCCGAAAGGCCGCAACGTGCTCATCGAGAAGTCGTTCGGCGCGCCCCGCATCACCAAGGACGGCGTCACCGTCGCCAAGGAGATCGAGCTCGAGGACAAGTTCGAGAACATGGGCGCCCAGATGGTGCGTGAGGTCGCCTCCAAGACCAACGACCTCGCCGGCGACGGCACCACCACCGCGACCGTGCTGGCCCAGTCCATCGTCCGCGAAGGCGCCAAGTCGGTTGCCGCCGGCATGAACCCGATGGACCTCAAGCGCGGCATCGACATCGCGGTCGCGGCCGTCGTCAAGGACATCGAGAAGCGCGCCAAGCCGGTCGCCGCCTCCTCCGAGGTCGCCCAGGTCGGCACCATTTCGGCCAACGGCGATGCCGCCATCGGCAAGATGATCGCGCAGGCGATGCAGAAGGTCGGCAACGAGGGCGTCATCACCGTCGAGGAGAACAAGTCACTCGACACCGAGGTGGACATCGTCGAGGGCATGAAGTTCGACCGCGGCTATCTCAGCCCCTACTTCGTCACCAACCCCGAGAAGATGACGGCCGAGCTCGAGGACGCTTACATCCTCCTGCACGAGAAGAAGCTGTCCGGCCTGCAGGCCATGCTGCCCGTGCTGGAAGCCGTGGTGCAGTCGGGCAAGCCGCTCGTCATCATCGCCGAGGACGTCGAGGGCGAGGCGCTGGCCACCCTGGTCGTCAACCGCCTCCGTGGCGGCCTGAAGGTCGCCGCCGTCAAGGCGCCGGGCTTCGGCGACCGCCGCAAGGCCATGCTCGAGGACCTCGCGATCCTCACCGGCGGCCAGCTGATCTCCGAAGACCTCGGCATGAAGCTCGAGAGCGTGACGGTGAAGATGCTTGGGCGCGCGGGCAAGGCTGTGATCGACAAGGAGAACACCACGATCGTCAAGGGCGCCGGCAGGAAGCCGGAGATCGAGGCCCGCGTCGGCCAGATCAAGGCCCAGATCGAGGAAACCACCTCGGATTACGACCGTGAGAAGCTCCAGGAGCGCCTCGCCAAGCTCGCAGGCGGCGTCGCGGTGATCCGCGTCGGCGGTGCCACCGAGATCGAGGTCAAGGAGAAGAAGGACCGCGTCGAGGATGCGCTCAACGCCACTCGCGCCGCGGTGCAGGAAGGCATCGTCCCCGGCGGCGGCGTCGCGCTGCTCCGCGCCAAGAAGGCGGTCGGCCGTCTGACCAACGCCAATGCCGACGTCCAGGCCGGCATCAACATCGTGCTGAAGGCACTGGAAGCCCCGATCCGCCAAATCTCCGAGAACGCGGGCGTGGAAGGCTCGATCGTCGTCGGCAAGATCCTGGAGAACAAGTCCGAGACCTTCGGCTTCGACGCCCAGACCGAGGAGTATGTCGACATGGTCGAGAAGGGCATCATCGACCCCGCCAAGGTGGTGCGTACCGCGCTCCAGGACGCCGCATCGATCGCCGGTCTGCTGGTGACCACCGAGGCCATGGTCGCGGAGTCGCCGAAGAAGGAAGCCGCCTCCGGCATGCCGGCCGGTGGCGGTATGGGCGGCTTCTAAGGCCGAACCTCGCCTGACAGTGCTGCGAAGGCCGCCTCCGGGCGGCCTTCTTTTTGCCGATCATGGCCCGTGCTTTCCAATTCAACCGGCGGCCAAAACCCACTACGGTGACGGCCGATTCGAATTGTTTGGGCCTGATCTCGTCGGAAAACCGCTTCACACTTTCCGGATCATGCCCACTTTGCCCGGGGATTTCGTCGATGCGCGCGCTTGTGTTTTGCTCCACGGCCGTTCTGGCGGCTCTGCTTGCAGGTTCGCCAGAGGTCGCATCCGCCCAGATGAAGCTGGCGCCGAAGGCCACGGCGCCCGGCGGCGTCGAGACGCGCTATTTCACCTCGATCGACGGGCTGATGGACGGCAATGCCGACGTGATCTTGAAAGAGACACGCCAGGGCAAGACCGTCACCGCAGCCGTGCTCGACGTCTGCTATCCCGTCGCGAAGAATTCCGACCGCAAGGACCGCTTCGTCGTCAATCTCCAGGTCGCGGGCCAGAACCTGACGGGTACGACGCAGAGCCTCGGCGCGAAGGCGCCGGTCACAGTCAAGCTGCTGCGCAAACAGGCCGGAGACACGTTCGAATTCCGCGGCCAGATCAGCATTGGCCAGACCGTGACCGAGGTCACCTCGCCCGACAATTCCGATCTCAGCGAGAAGGAATTCCTCGACAACCAGACCTCCGACGACGGCATCACGCCGCAGCCGAAGGACTTCACCGACGTCTCGCCGGAAGCGATCGCGGTCAAGGTCAAGCTGGATGCCGCGACCGAGTTCCTGAAGAGCCTGAAGGGCCAGGACGTCGAGGTGACGCTGGCGAGTCTCACCGTCGGCTGCGACGCGCTGCGCGCGGGCGAGCAGACCATCAACATGTCGGTCGATCCGGAGCGCGCCGGCGCGCTGCTGGCGAAATTCAAGGCGACGCCCGGCGTCACCGCCGCGGGCTGGACCGCGGGCATGACCGAGATGGACCGCACCATCCGCATTGCCGCCGCCGATTGGCGCGAGGGCGACAAGATCAACCGCGACAAGCTCGCGGCCGCGGTGGCTGGCGTGCTGAGCAGGACGCTCGCGGCAAAGCCGGTCTCGCAAAGCTTCAACCCGGCGACCGGCAAGCTCAAGCTGGTGTTCAAGCGACCGAACCAGGATTTTCCCGCGCTCGAGCTCACCGACACGATCGAGGTCGCGGGCCTCGTCTCGCCCGACAAGCCCGGCACGACCGACAAGCTCATGCTCTGGATCGGGAGTCCCGCGACCACGACCACTGACGAGAGCAGCGGCGCCAAGCTCAATCTCTCGGACGAAGCGACCGCGGACGAGGAAGGCGATCAGCCCGACGACAACGGTTCGGTCGAGGCGCTCACCAAGGAGCTGAAAGGCCAGCGCTGGGACGCCGACAAGTCGGTGTGGAAGTGATGTAGCCCGCATATCAACTCTCGGTCGTCGCCCGGCTTGACCGGGCGATCCAGTACTCCGAGAAGGTTTTGATGAATCGAGAAGCCGCGGCGTACTGGATTCCCCGCCTGCCGCCTGTGCTAAAGCTTCGGCGCCCCTGGACCTCAACCCCGGCGAAGCCTTGGCGTAGCCGGGTCGCGGGGAATGACAGCAGGGGCTAATTGCCGTTGACGCGAAAGCGCAGCGGCTTGGGGCCGACGAGCGTGAGCACGTCACCCTGGCGCTTCCAGGTCTCGACACTGCCCAGGGCTGCAACGAGATCGTCGTCGGCCTGGGCCCTTGCCGGCGGGCAGGAGCGGTCCTGGATCTGGCCGGGGACGAAGATCACGGTGTTGCCGGCAACCGAGAACTGGCCCTTGCCGCCCTTGCACCAGAGCTCCAGCACGACTTCGCCATTGTCGCCGATCTCGATGTTCGGAATCCGCTTCGAGCCCGGCTGCGGCAGCGCCTCCAGCGTCATCTCGGTGCCGAACGGAAAACCGTCCTCCGCACGCGCGAGCGTGGACATCGCGAGCGTTGCAACCGCCGCACACACCATCTGCCTGAACGAAACCATGAGACCTCTCGACCGACGTGATTTGCGGCACCTTCTATAAGACGGCGGCGCCGTTGAGAAGGTTCGCCCATGGGCCACGCAAAAATCCCCGCGAGGAGCAACCTCGCGGGGATTTGGCTTGAAGCCGGGCGTGGCCTGCTACTTCAGGACCATCGCCGTGAACGGCCAGACATAGGCCTGCAGCGTCACGAACACGCCGACCAACGAGGCCAGCACGATCGAGTGCCAGAACACGAAGCGCAGGATCGTGCCCTCGTGCCCGTACCAATTCGTCGCGGTGGACGCGACCACGATCGACTGGGCGTCGATCATCTTGCCCATCACGCCGCCGGACGAGTTCGCCGCAGCCATCAGGATCGGCGACAGACCAAGCTGCTCGGAGGTGATCTTCTGAAGATTTCCGAACAGAACGTTGGAAGCGGTATCCGATCCCGTTAGCGCCACGCCCAACCAGCCGAGCAGCGTGCCGAAGAAGGGATAGAGCACGCCGGTTGCAGCAAAGGCGAGACCGAGCGTCGCGTCCACGCCGGAGAGCCGCGTCAGCGTGCCAATCGCGAGCATCGCCGAGATCGTGATCAGCGAGATCGCGCAAAGCCGGATGGTGCGCCCGTATTCCGTCAAGAGCCGGCCAGGACCGACGCCCATCAGGAAGCCTGAGATGATCGCCGCAATCAGCATGCCGGTGCCGGTGAACGAGAGATAGGTGAAGCCGAACACCGCGCTCTCTTTCGTCGGCCCCGGCGCGACCGGCGGCATCTTGTTGATCATCTGATGCAGCTCGGGAACGGGATAGTTCCAGGTGAAGATCGAGTTCGCCCAGGTCTTGAATCCACCATTGCCCCAGATCAGCATCACGATGCAGACGATGATCCACGGCAGCAGCGCGCTGAACAGCTCGCTCTGCGTCAGCGGCGTCTTGTCCATCGGTTTTGCCGCGGCCATGGTGGCGGCCGATTCATCGCGGCCGCGCAGCGCCGGCGACAGCCAGAGCTGCCTGGGCTGCCAGACCTTCAGGAACAGGATCAGCGCCCCCATCGAGATCAGCGACGCCCCGATGTCGACGATCCAGGGATTGACGTAGTTCGAGATCACGAATTGCGGGACCGCGAACGACACGCCGGTGACCAGGATCGCCGGCCAGACGTCCTTCATGCCCTTCCAGCCCGCGAACGCCCACACCACCCAGAACGGCACGATCAGCGAGAAGAACGGCAATTGCCGGCCGACCATCGCGCCGAGGATGTAGGGATCAAGCCCGGTCACCGAGGCAAGGCCTTGGATCGGCGTGCCCAGCGCCCCATAAGCGACCGGCGCGGTGTTGGCGATCAGCGACAGGCCGCTTGCTGCAAGCGGCGAGAAGCCGAGGCCGATCAGGACGGCGCCCGTGATCGCGACCGGCGTGCCGAAGCCCGAGGCGCCTTCGAAGAAGGCGCCGAACGAGAACGCGATCAGCAGCAATTGCAGCCGCCGGTCCTCGGTGACGCCGCCGACCGCGCGCTTGAGCAATTCGAAGCGCCCGGTGCTCACCGTCACCTGGTAGAGGAAGATGACGTTGAGAACGATCCAGCCGATCGGGAAGAACCCGGTGACGATGCCCAGCACCGAGGCGCGGATCGACATGTTCGCCGGCATGGTGAAGACGAAGATCGTGATCAAATTGGCCACGATCACAGCGATGACCGCTGCGATATGAGCCTGGACCCGTCCGCTCGCGATCAGGACCAGCAATGTGACGACAGGGACTGCCGCCGCGATCGTCGACAGCACGGGGCTGTGCAACGGGTCATAAACTTGATTCCACATGATCTTCCTCCCCCACGCATGTGTGCTGCAGGCGGCCCGCGTGGACAGCCGATCCTGCTTGACGCTGAAGCGATAACCCCCGAGCTGGACGCGAATTCCTCGCGAATGCAGCGGTTCCCGTCCGCTCACAAGCTCGCGAAATCCCGAAGGCCCCCACCCCGCGCCGTCGAGCCCCATGCTAGGGTTGCAAGCTGCGACAAGCCAACGCAAATTGCAGGACTTGCGACTTTAGTCTAAGCGCGCCGATTTCCGCCGTCGTCCCAAGTCTTTGGCCCCGGGCAGTTGTGCACATCCCTCAGGAGACAGAGCTCTGTGAAGAACATCAGCGCCACGCTCGCGATCGTCTGGCGAATCGCCGCCCCCTATTTCCGGTCGGAGGACAAATGGGCCGGCCGCGGCCTGCTTGCCGCAGTCATCGCGATGGAGCTGGCGCTGGTCGCGATCGACGTCCTGGTCAATCAATGGCAGAACCGGTTCTACAGCTCACTGCAGGCAAGTGACTGGGATAGCTTCGTCAGGGAGATCTGGATCTTCATCGGCCTCGCCTCCGCCTTCATCGCGCTGGCGGTCTACAAGCTGTACCTGAACCAGTGGCTCCAGATCCGCTGGCGGCAATGGCTGACCCGGCACTATTTGGGCGAATGGCTGCAAGGCGCCACCCACTACCGCATGCAGCTTAAGGGCGATGCGGCCGACAACCCGGACCAGCGCATCACCGAGGACGTCAAGAACTTCGTCGAGCAGACCCTGACCATCGGGCTCGGCCTGCTCTCGTCGATCGTGACGCTGTTCTCCTTCGTGATCATCCTCTGGGGGCTTTCCAACGCTGCGCCGTTGCACCTGTTCGGCGCCGACCTCATGATCCCCGGATATCTGTGCTGGGGCGCGCTGGTCTACGCGATCTTCGGCACCGCGCTGACGCACTGGATCGGTGCCCCGCTGGTCAATCTCAATTTCGAGCAGCAGCGCTTCGAGGCCGACTTCCGCTTCAACCTCGTCCGCGTCCGCGAGAATTCCGAGCAGATCGCGCTGCTCAAGGGCGAAGGCGCCGAGCGCGGCCGGCTGCTGGACCGCTTCGGCTTCGTGATCGGCAATTGGTATGCCATCATGAGCCGCACCAAGCGCCTCACCGCGTTCACCGCGAGCTATCAGCAGGCCGCCGTGATCTTTCCCTACGTGCTGGTGGCGCCGGCCTTCTTCGCCAAGAAGATCCAGCTTGGCGACATGATGCAGACCGCCTCCGCCTTCTCGAGCGTACAGGGCGCATTGTCGTTCTTCGTCACGGCGTACCGATCGCTGGCGGAATGGCGCTCGATCGTCGCCCGCCTCGACGGCTTCGAGATGTCGGTCGATGCGGCCGCGCACCTGCCGCCGCACGAGCCTGCGATCGCCCTCAAGGCCGCCGGCGGCAATCGCAATATCACCCTCGAACAGCTCTGCGTGAACCTGCCGAGCGGCACGCCGCTGGTCGCCACCGACGCCTTCTCCGTCCAGACGCCGGAGCGCGTGCTGGTGACCGGACCGTCGGGCTCCGGCAAGTCGACGCTGTTCCGCGCCATCGCCGGCATCTGGCCGTTCGGCACCGGCACCATCTTCGTCCCGGAAAAAGCGAAGCTGATGATGCTGCCCCAGCGCCCCTATTTCCCGGTCGGCGTGTTGCGCGACGCGGTGGTCTATCCGGCCGCGCCGGGCGCATTTGAAACTGCACGCGTCAGGGACGCGCTGATCGCGGTCGGCCTGCCCGACCTCGCCGAGCGGCTTGAGGAGGACGGTCATTGGAACCGGATGCTGTCGCTGGGCGAGCAGCAGCGCCTCGGGCTCGCCCGCGCGCTGCTGCACGCGCCGGACTATCTGTTCCTGGACGAGGCCACGGCCTCGCTGGACGAGCCGTCCGAGGCCCGCCTGTACCGGCTGCTGGCGGAGAAGCTGCCACAGGCCACCCTCGTCTCGATCGGCCACCGCTCGACGCTGGAAGCCTTCCATACCCGCAAGGTGACGATGGTGAAGCACGGCGCGATCCACGTCCTCGGTGACGGTGGTGTGCCGGTCGAGAAGGAGCCGAGCGCGGCACGCTGAGACGGCCCGACGAAGCTCTGAGGCTATGGCCCTTGGTTGCGGCCGTGCTTCGAGACGCCCGCCTTTTTCGGCCTTCAGGATGAGGTCTGTCCTCGCGGTGAGATCTGTGACCCCTCATGGTGAGGAGCCCGCCGGAGGCGGCCGTCTCGAACCATGCGGGCCCCTGGCCTACGCCCCAAAGCCCCAAAGCAAAAGGGCGGCAGGTTGCCCTGCCGCCCTCATCAAGTCGCTTCGGGAAGAAGCTTACTTCAGGTTGCTCATGGCCGTCAGGTCGAACGACAGCTTGGCAATGCCGGCCGCGCCGCACCAGTTGGAGCCAGCACCGCCCGGATTGATCGCGGTGACGTTGGTGGTGCCGGTGGCGTTGAAGGCGCTGGTGAAGGCGTTGCAATCACCCTTGTTCAGGTCGGTGTCGGAGTAACGCAGGTCCAGCGTGAACACTTTGTAGGTGAAGCCGATGCCGATGTTCCAGGTGTTGTAGTCCTTGTAGGGGATACCGTTGGCGAAAACGGTGCCGACGCCGGTGCCGTAGAAGGCGTCCGAAGTACCAAACCACTGCCGGCCGAACTCACCCGAGACGTACATGCCCATGCCGGAAGCACCGAAGGCCGTGCTGGGCGCCGTGTACTTGGCGGTCAACGAAGCGTAGTTGCCCCAGGCACCCGAGTTCAGGAAGTTCGGCGAGTAGTACTCGGTCGCGCCGACCGTGAAGCTGTCGTTGATGGTGTAGTTCACCTTGCCGTAGACTTCGACGAAGCTGACGTCCTTCTTCATGACGTTGCCGTCGGCGAGGAAGATAGTGGTCGTGCTGACGCCGCAGACGTTGCCGCCCGGAATGCCGCCGGTGAGCACGTTGTCGGCGCAGCTGCCGCCCGGATACAGGTAGCCCCAGACACCGATATCGAAGGCGAAGGCGCCGAAGGTCGGGCGGATACCGCCGTAGATGTCGACTTCAGCAGCAGCGCGATTGGCGAAGGAGATGCTCTCGGCGGACACGCCGACGTAGAGCTGGAGGTCCTTGTTGACGTTGTAGCGCGGCTCGAAATAGGCCGCGACCGACGGCTTGTGGTTCGACTGCGTGACGCCGCGGAAGATGTAGTCGCTCATGATGGCGCCGCCGAAGGCGATATCCCAGGGATCAAACGCGACCACCGGCGGGGCCTTCAGTGCCTTCACTCGCATGTCTGCCGCGAAAGCCGAGCCCGTCACCATTGCCAGCGCCGTTGCCAACAAAGCCACTTTTTTCATTTCGATCCCCATCACCAGTTCTAAGACCCCAGCCGGATCCCGGAAGCCCCCGGAACGCTCGACCTGATTGCAAATTTCGTAACTGCGGCAATCTGGATGGGGTGAGGCAAACCGTGAAGCAAAAAACGCGGGCATCTGCCGACTTTTTGGGCGTTCTGACGATTCCACGAAAGGTTGTCAGCCCGTGTGTCTTCTCGATCACATTATTTGCATTCCAAAGTGCACTGGGAGGCCCGCGTTAGTACGGGTCCGGCGGTACCGTGCTGCCCGTGCCACGAATCAGGCTGCTTCCCGACGAGATCATCCCCGCGCGCCGACGCGCCGATGCAAAAAGGCCGCAGCATCGCCGGCTGCGGCCTTCCTGTTGCCGATCATGGTCGTCGGATTGGATCCAGCCTTTGGCCTGACCTTGGGCCTAACCTTGTCCTTCGGCCGGTGTCGTGTCCGCAGAAGACGAAGGCATCGCCCAGCTTGTCTCGGCGGCAGGCTCGGGAGCCGGAGCTGCCGGCGTTGACGGCTTCGGAGCTGCCTTCGCCTTCTTCGGCGCCGCTTTCTTCGCAGCCTTCTTGGCGGCCTTCTTAGGCGCAGCCTTCTTAGCGGCCTTCTTTGGCGCGGCCTTCTTCGCAGATTTCTTTGGAGCCTTCTTGGCAGACTTCTTCGCGGATTTCTTCGCGGACTTCTTGGCTGCCTTCTTTGAGGTCTTCTTCGCCGCTACTGCCTTCTTGGCCTTTTTGGCCTTCTTGCTTTTTTTCTTCTTCGCTTTCGCCATCGTGATCCTCCTGTTGCCGCCGAACAATGGTCGATCGGGTGTCTTCAGCCGTTATCTCCGGACGAAAGCTCAGCCTTCGAAAGCTTAGTCTTCGAAAGCTCAGTCTTGCGCGTTCAATGCCGGCTGCGACCCGCCCGTAGCCCAATCGAGAAGCTCAATCGTGTGTACGACCGGAACTGACGTGCCACTGGCAATCTGCACCATGCAGCCGATATTGCCTGCGGCAATCATGTCCGGCTTGACGCTCGCGATGTTGGCGACCTTGCGATCGCGCAACCGGCCCGCAAGCTCGGGCTGGAGAATGTTGTAAGTCCCCGCCGAACCGCAACACAAATGGCTCTCCGGCACATCTTTCACCACGAATCCGTTATTGGAAAGCAATTCTTTCGGAAGGCCCGTGATTTTCTGCCCGTGCTGCAACGAACACGCAGAGTGATAAGCGACGACGATGTTGTCCTGTCGCGTCGTGGCCGCGAGTCCAAGGCCGGCGACGTATTCAGTGATGTCCTTGGCGAGCGCAGAGACCTTCGCCGCATCGGCGGCAAACGCAGCGTCTTCGCGCAGAAGATAGCCGTAGTCCTTGATCACGGTGCCGCAGCCTGACGCCGTCACCAGGATGGCGTCGAGCCCCTCGCCGGCCGCTTCCGCGCGCCACGCCGCGACATTGGCGCGAGCCCGTGCCAATGCGTCCTGATCGTCGCCGAGGTGATGGGTCAGGGCGCCGCAGCACTGCTCGTCCCTGACAAGGACGACCTCGATGCCGTGGCGCGTGAGGAGACTGATGGCGGCCTGGTTGATGCGCGGCGCCAGCACCTGCTGGGCGCAGCCCTGGAGCAGCGCGACCCGGCCGCGCTTCTTGCCGAGTGCCGCGAACACACTGCCGGCGGCGGGCCCGGGCGGCGGCAGCCGGTCCGGCGCCAGCGCCAGCATCGCCTTGAGGCGCAGAACCAGGCCGGGCGTCGCCGACGGCCGCGGCGTCGGCAGGAACGCGGCCAGCGGGCGGGCCAGCCGCGCCAGCCACATGCTGGCGCGGAAACGCTGCGGGTGCGGCAGGA
>NZ_JADPJF010000037.1:315964-318737 GCF_023073295.1 Bradyrhizobium sp. 23
CAGCACTCGGCGCAGCAGCCGCTCGGCGAGCGGCCGCTCGTAACGCTGCTCGATCCTGACCCGGGCCTGATCGACCAGATGCATGTAATTCACGCCCGAGGGGCAGGTCGTCATGCAGGCCAGGCACGACAGGCAGCGGTCGACATGTTTGACCACTTCGGCCGTCGGCGTCTGGTCCTTCTCCAGCATCTCCTTGATCAGATAGATGCGGCCGCGCGGGCTATCGAGCTCGTCGCCAAGCAGCACATAGGTCGGACAGGTTGCGGTGCAGAAGCCGCAATGGACGCAGGCGCGCAGGATCTTGTCGGCTTCCGCGATGTCGGGATCGGCGAGCTGCGCGAGTGAAAATTCGGTCTTCATGCGGCAGTGCCTCGCGTCAGCCGCCCCCGGTTGAGGATGGTCTTCGGATCGAAACTGGCGCGGACCCGCTCGCTCAACGCGGCAAGGCCAGGGGCTTGCGGGTGGAATACATCGATCGCGCGCCTGATGTCCTCGGCCGCCCGGATCAGCGTGGCGTGCCCGCCGGCGGCATTCGTACGTTCGCGCACGGCCCGAGCATGCGCGTCCGGCTTCGGTGGCACCGCCGCCCAGATCAGTCCACCACCCCAATCGTAGATCACGTCGCCACCGGTCTCGCGCGCCAGCAGGGTCCCGAGCGCCGCGCCCGACGCCGGCGGGCAGACGATCCGCCAGACCGGCCAGGCCCCCAGCGCGCCACTGGCCGCGAACGGCAGGACGTCGCGGATCGTGGTCCACAGCGCCGCTGACGCCGTGTCCTCGACGAGAATTGCGGTTCCGAACGGCGCCAGCAATTCGCGCAGCGAGCCGGCACGGTGGGCGGCCGAGGCGGCAATGCCCTCGAGCCGCAGCACGGTCAGCGCCTCGCCCTGGCCTGCGATATCGCCGAGACCTTCGATCTCGGTCCGGAACGCCGATGTCGGCAGATGCGCGGCCCCGGAGACATCGAAAGGCGAGCCGAGCGCCGCCGTCATTGCCTTGTTGGCGGCGGCATCGTCGAGCCCGCGCAGCAACAGCGTCCGCTCGGCCTCCGGCTTGGGCATCACTTTCAGCGTGACCTCGGTCATGACCGACAGCGTGCCCCAGGAACCGGCGAGAAGCTTGCAGAGGTCGTAGCCGGTGACGTTCTTCACCACCTTGCCGCCGGTCTTGAAGCTGTCGCCGAAACCGGAGACGGCATGCGCCCCGAGCAGATGGTCGCGCGCGCCGCCCGCCTTGATCCGGCGCGGACCGGCCAGGCCAGCCGCGATCATGCCGCCGATGGTGCCGAGCGCGGGCGTGCCGAGCAGCGGCGCGGTGTTCATCGGCTCGAAGGCGAATTGCTGGTTCTTGGCATCGATCAGCGACAGCACGTCGGCCAGCGGCGCCCCGGCCTGGAGCGTGACAATGAGTTCGTTGGGCTCGTAGCCGGTGATGGCATTCAGCGCGGAGACGTCGAGCACGGCGTTGGTCGCCATCGCGTGGCCGATGCCGCGCTTGGAGCCATGGCCGATGATCTCGAGCGGCTGCTCATTGGCAATCGCCGCGCGCACCACCTCTTCGACGTCTTTGGCGTCTCGTACCTTGAGCGTATCCACGGGCAAAGGCGGTAGCGAAATTCGCCGCCAAAATCAAATGCAGCGTGACGACAGCGGCCATTGCCGCGCGATCCGGCTCGACCTCGGAGCCACGGCCAAGATTCGATCCTCATCGAAGCATTCACGACATCGACACTTCGATCACCGGCGAACCAAAGCCGACAGCCGATCGCTACAAATCTGCACCGAGAGACCAACCGACGGAGACGACATCATGAACCACTATGCCACGCAGAAATCGCTCAGCGACGCCGTCGACGGCGGCGGCCTGCTCGTCGTCGCGCAATGGGAAGCGAAGCCGGGCGAGGCCGACAAGATCGCCGCGATCCTCGACCGCTTCCTGCCGGAGGCCCAGCGCGAGGACGGCGTCAAGCTGTTCTTGATCTCGCGCGCAAAGGACAATCCGGCCCAGTTCCTGTTCTACGAACTGTTCCGCGACGAGGCGGCATTCAAGGCGCACCAGGAGAGCGCGCATTTCAAGACCTGGATCGCTGGCGAAGCCCTGCCGCTGCTGGCGAAGCGCGAGCGGGCGCAATACGGACTGCTGTAGGCATTGCCGAGGAAAGAGGCGTGCATCGCAAGCCCTTCCATCGGCGCAAGCGCCTAGAACCGGGGGATGTCCGGGAATGCCAGATTCCCGGCATGGACGTGCATGCGGCCGAGCTCGGCGCAGCGGTGCAGGGTCGGAAACACCTTTCCGGGATTGAGCAGGCCCTGCGCGTCGAAGGCGCATTTCAGACGCTGCTGCTGGTTGAGGTCGATCTCGCTGAACATTTCCGGCATCAGATCGCGCTTCTCGATGCCGACGCCGTGCTCGCCGGTGAGCACGCCGCCGAACTCGACGCAGGCGCGCAGGATGTCGGCGCCGAAGGCTTCGGCGCGCTCGATCTCGCCGGGCTTGTTGGCATCGTAGAGGATCAGCGGATGCAGATTGCCGTCGCCGGCATGGAACACGTTGGCGCAACCAAGCTGGTACTTTTCCGAGAGCTCGCGGATGCGCGCCAGCGCCTTCGGCAGCGCACCGCGGGGGATGGTGCCGTCCATGCAGAGATAGTCGGGCGAAATGCGGCCGACGGCGGGGAAGGCGGCTTTCCGGCCGGCCCAGAACAGATTGCGCTCGGCTTCCGAGGTCGAGATCTGGCAGGTGGTCGAGCCGCAAGCGTTCGCAATCGTCTCGA
>NZ_JADPJF010000037.1:318835-332862 GCF_023073295.1 Bradyrhizobium sp. 23
ATCTTGGGACCGTCGAGCTCGATGATGAGGAGGGCCTCGACATCGAGCGGATAGCCGGCATGGACGAAGGCCTCCGCGGCGTGGATCGCGGGCTTGTCCATCATCTCCATGCCGCCGGGAATGATGCCGGCGCCGATGATGCGCGCCACGCATTCGCCGGCCGCCTCGACTTGCGCGAAGCCGACCATCAGCGCGCGCGCCGTCTCCGGCTTTTGCAGGATGCGCACCGTGATCTCGGTGATGACACCGAGCAGGCCTTCCGAGCCGGTGATGACGCCCATCAAATCGTAGCCGGAGTTTTCCGCCGACTTGCCGCCGATGCGCAGGATCTCGCCGCTCATCAGCACGATCTCGCAGCCGAGCACGTTGTTGGTGGTCATGCCGTATTTCAGGCAGTGCACGCCGCCGGAATTCTCCGCGACATTGCCGCCGATCGAGCAGGCGATCTGCGATGACGGATCCGGCGCGTAGTAGAACCCAGCATGGGCGACGGCCTGGCTGATCGCGAGGTTGGTGACGCCGGGTTCGGTGACGACGGCGCGGTTGTCGAAATCGATCTCGCGGATGCGCTTGAACTTGCCGAGGCCCAGAAGCACGCCGTCTTCCAGCGGCAGCGCGCCGCCGGACAGCGAGGTGCCGGAGCCGCGGGGCACCACCTTGATGCCCTGCCCTGCACAATATTTCAGGACCAGCGAAACCTGCTCGGTCGTGTCGGGCAGCACAACGACCATCGGCGGCTGCCGATAGGCCGTCAACCCATCGGATTCATAGGCCCGCATCTCGGCGGCGCTGTCGATCACGCCTTCGCCCGGCACGATTGCGCGCAATGCAGCCACGATCTCGGCGCGGCGCGCGAGCACGGCCTGGTCGCTCGCGGGCATCATGATGGCCATAACATTTCCTTCATGGCATATCCTTCCGGCCAAGGCCGCATGATCGATTTGTCGCGGTAAATCAACCACGTCCGCGGTGGTTTGGGTAGGCCGTCCGAAAGTCGGATCGACGATCCTGCGCGAGTTCGCTCTGGGACAAGTAGGAAATCGTGAAACCTGCCATGGTTTGGCGGCTTGTCCAATCCGAGCAGGCCTGCCAAAACCGGCAGGTCCGACCGTTGCCGATCAGGCATGCAACTGACCAGCCCCCAGGGAAGAGACGAAGAGCACCCGATGACAAAACTGATTTTTGGCGCATTGACCATCCTCACCGCGATTGCCACCGCACCCGCCGCGATGGCGCAGGACGTCGCGGCCGGCAAGTCGTCGTTCAACAAATGCCTGGCCTGTCACGCGATCGGCGAAGGCGCCAAGAACAAGGTCGGCCCCGAGCTCAACGGCCTCGACGGCCGCAAGTCCGGCACCGCGCCGGACTACAATTACTCCGACGCCAACAAGAATTCCGGCATCACCTGGAACGAGGCCGTGTTCAAGGAATACATCAAGGACCCCAAGGCCAAGATCCCCGGCACCAAGATGGCGTTCGCCGGCATCAAGAACGAGACCGAGATCAACAATCTCTGGGCCTACGTGTCGCAGTTCGACAAAGACGGAAAGATCAAGCAGTAAGCGCGGGAACGGCGGCCGCTGGAGCTTCGGTTCTGAACCGAAGCTCCAGCTTCTCGTTTTGACGCGTTTTCTTCACGCGAACCGGCATCCACTTCGCTCGAAAACGCTCTAATCGGCGGTCGCCTGCGCCGGGACGATTTTCCCGATCATCGTCTCGATCTCTGTCTTCACGAGATCGGGCACCGCGTTCTGCACCATGTGGCCGAGATCAGGCAGCACGATCAGCTTGGCATTCTGCACGGTGGCGGCGAACGGGCGGGCGTGAATGGCGGTCTTTACCGTCTTGTCGGGTTCGCCGGCGATGATCGTGACCGGCGCCGTTATCTCGCCGTAGCGCGGAGCTTGCGCAGCCACCGCCTGCTTCAGCGACACCAGATCATAGGCATTGGCGATGAACTCGCGCGGGCGCAGCAGCAACGGCGTCGCGGAGTCCTGCACGAAACCGTCCGGCATCGTTTGCGGCAGGAAGACGTTGCGCGCGCCGGACTCGCTCAGGAAATAGCCTAGCGGGAGGGTTATGGTGTAGGCGAACAGCGGGCCGATTACGGGCGTTGCGATGATCTCGTTGTAGCGGCCGACGCCGCCGCGCCAAGGATGGGTGACGGGCGCGAGCATCACAAGGCCCGCGACGCGGCCGGGATGATCGAGCGCCAGCCGCGCGCCGAGCGCGCCGCTCCAGGAATGCACCACGAACACCGCGCGATCGATCCCGAGCTTGCCGAGCGCCTCATCGATCATTCGCGCCTGGACCTCCGGCGTCGAATCCTGCCGCCGCGCCCGCGTGCTCCAGCCGTGGCCGGGACGGTCGATCAGGATGACGCGATGGTTCCTGGCGAGGAGATCGCCGAGCGGCCGCCGCATTGCCTCGAGGTTGGAGCTCGCGCCGTGCAGCATCACGATCGGCAGGCCCGAATCGCGCGGGCCGATATCGACGAGGTGAAGCACGGCACCCTCGACCTCGATCATCCGGCCCTGCGGTGGAAAGGCGCGTTGCACGGCGAGGACGCCGGCCTGCGTGACCAGCGCCAGCACAACCAGCGCGGTCACGACTGACATCACGATCATGGACGGAATCCGGGCGACCCAAGGCACAGGGCAGTTACGTGGCTTGCGGCCGGCAGTTTCGCCCGGGGAGCCCCCGCGCTCCACTTGAAATGCCGGGGCTGTGGATATGTGCATAATTCAAGCGAGAAAAACGCAATGAAATCAATACTGCTCCCCGGAGCACGCAGGCTTCGAAACAGCTTCATGCACTCGTCATCGCGGCTTCCTTATAATCGCCATGGTCGGTTCCGCCATTTAGACGCAGGTGGGCGCCGATCGTGCTCGCAACCCTCAGGGATGCGGGAAGACCGGCAGGATTTATCCTGATTTGAACCGGAGAATTTCGATGAGCCTGAGATCCAAAGATACTGCGATCGACGAGATCGTGGCAAGCTGCCACGGTGACCTGCGCGGTGCCGTGCGCGCGCTGCTGCTGATCAACGAGCACCTCGAGACGGAGCTTGCAAAGGCCTACGCCGCAGCGGTCGATCGCGGCCTCGCCGAGCGCGAAGGCAGCGTTTTGCACTAGATTGCTGTCGACCTAGTTCGTGCTGTCCTCGTCCTTTTCCTCGTCAGGCGTGGGTGCGGGACAGGCGCGGATGGTCGAACGGGCAAGCTTGGCGTCGGCCTTCGATTTGTAAGGACCGTCACCGAACCAGACGTCGCCGAAGATCACGGGATTGCTGGTCACGATGTTGCATTTTCCGGTGGCGCGATTGCCGACCACCCAGAACAGTCCGTCGGCGAGGCTCGCCGTGCCCGACGCCAACAGCAACATACCTGCAAAGATCAAACGCTTCATGGCTGTGCTCCCGCCATGAAGGTAGGCCTGCGGCGGTGCCATCCACACCCCTTGTAACGCGGCGCGTGTCATCGTGGTTAATCCGCCTGCGCCGCATTCGCTCGAGCAATGATCGACTTGTCCGCTAAATATCGCGGCCTTCGACCTTCTCGATCAGCGCCTTGACCTGGTCGGGGATCTTCTCGAGGTGCGGATTGACGGCGAGCGCCTTGCGGTAGGCTTCGAGCGCGCGCTTTTCGTCGCCGACCTCCTGCATGATCATGCCGAGGCCTGCGAGCGCGCCGAAATGACGAGGCTCGCGGATCAACACCTCGCGGATGTCGGCGAGCGAGCGGCCATAATCGTTCTGCATGTAGTAGAGCGTCGCACGACGATTCCAGGCCTCGATGTAGTCGGGCCTGAGCTTGACGACCGAATCCAGCAGCTTGATCGCAACCTCGATCTTCTTTGCGTCGACGGCGGTCTTGGCCCGCGCCATCAGCAGCGCCGCGGTGTCGCTCGGGGTCTGGATCCAGATCGCCCAGATCCGCGCCTCGACATGCTTGGCGCTGGCTTCGTCGGGCGCAGCTTTCAGCGCGCCGAACAGGAAATCGAGATTCTTGGTGCGGTCGACCTTGGGCAGCTTGGCCGGCGCTTCCGGAAGTTTCTTCTGCTTGCCGGGCGGAGCCGGCGGATCAGCCTGCGCCAGCGCCGGAGCGAGGCCGGCGGCTCCCAGCACAAGAGCCAGACACAGGGTGCGCGCGAAGAGGAATCTCACTGCCATGGTCGAAGTCTAAACGCGCAAAGCCGCCCTTGCAAAGCAGGGGCGGCGTCAAACTCGTGTGAGACCGTGGTCTTGCGGGCGCGCGAGCGTCAGGCAGGGCGAAATCAGCCGCCCAGATCAGCCCTGGCGAGCCTTGAAGCGGCGCTGCACCTTGTTGATCACATAGACCCGGCCCTTGCGGCGGACCAGGCGGTTGGCGCGATGGCGACCGCGCAGCGATTTCAGCGAGTTACGGACCTTCATGGCAGAATCCTGAACGTTCGAAAGGCCGTGTTCGGCACTACCGTTTCGGCACGCGCGAATGAGGCAAAATGAGATTTTCCCGCTGGCGGACCGACCGCCCGGGACGGGGCGGTTCTTAAGGCATGGGAGGACCGGATGTCAATGTTAACTGGCCCGATCGCACCCAGCAAATTCAGGAAAACAACCCGATGCAAAGTAGAAGCGGCCGGATCGGGCTCAATCATCTCGGACGACGCCGATCCCACAACGCCTTGTCCCCACAATGCCTTGCCAAATTCGTTATATCATATAATCAATTCGACAACCCGTCGGGAGGAAACCCATGCCGAAGCTGAAGCTGCCGAACATCGACGACGTCGTTGCCATCGACATCCACACCCACGCCGAGGAGCCCTGCGGCACCCATCCCGACGACGGCTATGACGACTTCCAGGCGCAGATGGCGGACTATTTCAAGTCGCCGCACAAGCATCCGCCGACCGTGCCGGAGACCGCCGCCTACTATCGGTCCAAGAACATCGCCGCGGTGATCTTCCCGGTCGACGCCGAGCGCGAGACCGGCTTCCGCCGCTACAAGAATGAGGAGATGCTGGAGATCGCCTCCGACCATCTCGACGTTCTCATCCCCTTCGTCTCGATCGACCCGCACAAGGGCAAGCTCGGTGTGCGCGAGGCGCGCAAGCTGATCGAGGAATACGGGGTGCGCGGCTTCAAATTCCACCCAACCATGCAGGGCTTCTACGCCAACGACCGCATGGCCTATCCGCTCTATGAAGAGATCAACAATGGCGGCGCGATCGCGCTGTTCCACACCGGCCAGACCGGCGTCGGCTCGGGCATGCCCGGTGGCATGGGCATGCGGCTGAAATATTCCAACCCGATGTACATGGACGACGTCGCGGCCGATTTCCCCGAGCTCAAGATCATTCTCGCCCATCCCTCCTTCCCCTGGCAGGAAGAGGCGCTGTCGGTCGCGACCCACAAGCCCAACGTCTACATCGACCTCTCGGGCTGGTCGCCGAAATATTTCCCGCCGATCCTGGTGCGCTACATCAACTCGATCCTGCAGGACAAGATGCTGTTCGGTTCGGACTGGCCGGTGATCACGCCCGACCGCTGGCTGTCGGATTTCGCCAAGATCGAGATCCGCGACGAGATCCGGCCGAAGGTGCTGAAGGCCAACGCGCGCAAGCTGCTGGGGATCTAGGCGCGTACTCGTCAGCGCATCGAGGGCTTCGACGCTGCTATCGAAGCCCTCATGCTCCGGCCCTGAGGGCCTAAGACTTTGGCGCGGTGAATCTGATGGCTATGTTATGCGATCAGTTCACGCCTGCGAGGAAGCCGGCCAGGATTGTCCGGCTTTGGCTGAGCGTCTCGATACGTTCGTCGATCAGGCCGACCTGCTGAGTGAGTATTTTTCGCAGCTCGTTGCACGGCGTGAAAGCTGGATCGTTGTTCCTCACGCATGGGAGCAACCGCTTGATGGTTTCGAGCGTCATTCCCGCGCCGCCGAGCATCTTGGTGCGCCGTACGGTTTCCTCTTCGGCCAAGCCATAGTCGCGATAGCCGGAGTTCGTCCGCAGCGGCGTGAGCAGTCCTTCGCCTTCGTAGTAGCGCAGCATTCGGACGCTGACCCCCGTCCGCCGGGAGAGTTCGCCAATTTTCATCTGAAGCCCCTTGACCCTGACAGCACTGTCAGACCCTAAAGACTTTGCTCGTCCAAGTGAATGCCACTTGTGAAGGGAGCAACGATGAAAGCCTACCATTTGAATGGCCATGCTGGTGCTGGCCGCCTTGCGCGCGCCGAAATCAGCAAACCCGAACCCGCCAATGGCGAGGTCCGCATTCGGGTCGAAGCGGCAAGTCTGAATTACCGCGACCTCCTGATCCTCGACCGTGCAGGCCAAGGCGAGATCAACGGCCGCGTGCCACTCTCCGACGGTGCGGGTGTCGTTGACGCCATCGGCGCCGGCGTCGCGCAATGGCGACTCGGAGACCGCGTCGCTGCGTCGTTCTTCCGCGATTGGATCTCGGGGCCGTTCAAGTCCAGCTATATTCCGTCATCCCTCGGTGGCAACACGATGGACGGAATGCTGGCTGAGTATGTCGTGCTGCCGGCGACCGCGCTGGTCTCAGTGCCGGCCCATCTGTCCGCGGTGGAGGCAGCGACCCTGCCCTGTGCCGGCGTCACGGCTTTCCATGGCCTCATCGCACGCGGCGGGATGCACAAAGGCGACACGCTATTGGTCCAGGGAACAGGCGGCGTCGCGCTGTTCGGGCTTCAATTCGCAGCGGCGCTGGGGGCGCGTGCGATCGTGATATCCTCCTCGGATGAAAAACTCGCCCGCGCCAAGGCGCTGGGCGGCTCGATCCTCATCAACTACCGCGACACCCCTGACTGGGATGTCGTCCTCATGAAGGCGACGAATGGCGCAGGTGCCAGTCACATCCTCGAACTCGGCGGTCCCGGCACTTATGACCGATCGCTGCGATCGGTCGCTTCGGGTGGCAAGATCGTCCAGATCGGTGTCTTGACGGGGTTCGGTCCCAAGCCCGACCTCGCGCGCCTGCAGTGGGAGAATGCCGACATCATTGGTGTCACCGTCGGATCGGTCGAACACTTTGCCGCGATGAATCGCTTCCTGACCGAACACGCGATCCACCCGATCGTGGATCGGGTCTACGACTTCGACGACGTTCCCGAAGCGTATGCGCACCTGCGGACCGGCTCACACTTCGGCAAGATCGTGATCAGGCTTTAAAAGCGAGGGCTCAGTTCGCGTTTCCGTGTTGGATCGATACCGCGGCGCCTTGTATAGTCCGTGGACCGCAACGATCCCGGAGGACAGGTCAATTGAGTCTCAAAGCCGTTGTCTTCGATGCCTACGGAACGCTTTACGATATCCAGTCGGTCGCCGAGACCACCGAGGATGCGTTTCCGGGCTACGGTGAGATCATCACGCAGATCTGGCGAATCAAGCAGCTCGAATACACCTGGTTGCGCTCGCTGATGCGGCGCTACCAGGACTTTGCAGCCATCACGCGCGACTCGCTTGCCTATACGCTGCGCGTGCTCGGGCTCGCTTACGAGAATGAGGCATTCGAGCGCGTCGTCGAGAAGTACCTTCATCTCGATCTCTATCCGGATGCGACGGCGGCGCTCACGGCTCTGAAACCGCGAAAGCTCGCCATCCTCTCCAACGGCAGTCCGGACATGCTGAATGCGCTCGTGCGCAACTCCGGCCTCGACGCCCTGCTCGACGCCACGATCAGCGTCGACGAGAAGAAGATCTTCAAGCCGAGCCCGGAGGCCTATGAGCTGATCGGCGAGGTGCTCGGCACCGCGCCTGACGAGGTGCTGTTCGTCTCCTCCAATCCCTGGGATGTCGCGGGCGCGAAAGCATTCGGACTGAACGTTGCCTGGATCGAACGGGTGACGCCGGAAGCGATGGCGCTGGCTTGCGTCGAGAACGAACTCGTGGCACCGCTGACGATGTTTAAGGCGATCCGCACCCAGATGGACGAGCTCGGCTTTGCGCCGGATCATCGCGTCCGGGCGCTCTCGGAACTGCCAAGTTGCTTAGGCATCGCCGCCCAACGGTAAGTCTGGAATGAGCCGACCTGAATGAGCCTGGAATCCGTTCGCGCCTTCTTCGCCGAGAAAGCCCCCGACATATCAGTTATCGAATCCCCGATCAGCTCCGCGACAGTGCCGCTGGCCGCCGAGGCTTATGGCGTCGAGCCCGGACGGATTGCCAAGACGCTGTCGTTGCGGATCGGCGAGCGCGTGATCCTGATCGTCGCGGCCGGCACTTCGCGCATGGACAACAAGAAGGTGAAGGCGGCGTTCGGCGGCAAGCCGAAAATGCTGGGACTGGAAGAGGTCGCCGAGATCACCGGCCACGAGGTCGGCGGCGTCTGCCCGTTCGGATTAAAGGCGCCGCTGCCGGTCTATTGCGACGTCTCGCTGAAAGCGTTCGACGTGGTGGTGCCGGCCGCCGGCTCGACCCACAGCGCCGTGCGCATCACGCCGGAGCGGATGGCGGAGCTGACCCGGGCTGAATGGGTCGATGTCTGCGAAGTCAGGCCGTAAGGCAGCTGGGGGATGCCTGATGCATTTGCCGGTCAGGGACGCTAATGTACGGACCATGCCCGATGATAAGGTCAAACGGCGGCTGACCACCGTGCTATGCGCTGATGTGCACGGCTATTCTCGTCTCATGGAAGCAGACGAGGCGGGAACGCTGGAGACACTCCGCCGCTATCGCACGGCCATCGCGCGATTGGTGGAGCGCCATGACGGCCGGATCGTGAATACCTGGGGCGATGCCAGTGTGCGGTCGAGATTCAGCAGGAAATTTCCAACCAGGATTCGGGCCCACCTCCCCCGATGCGGTTTCGCATCGGCATCAATCTCGGCGATGTGATGGTGGATGGTTCCGACCTCTATGGAGACGGGGTCAATATCGCGGCGCGTCTGCAAGAACTTGCCGAACCCGGTGGTATCGTGATCTCCAGCTCCGCCTATGATCAGGTGCACAACAAATTATCTGTTGGCTTCGACTGCCTCGGCCAGCGTCCAATGAAAAACATTGCTCCCCGTGACCAGCTATCGTGTGACCATGAGCGGCCAAGCCGCTCAAGCACGGAGCTTTCCGCCTGGCGAACGCCTGACATCTCAGACCGCAAGTGCGGGCTCGCAAACTGACGCCGCGCACCGCGACAGATCCGAGTCATCCAATTGGATGGGCTTCGTTTCAGACGGACTGGCGAAGCTGCCCCGCCCGGTTGCGGCGGCCCTCACGGTGTCGGCCTTTCTGATTCTGATCAATATTTTCACCGGCATGCACAAGATCTGGTTCCATTGGCCGGTGGCAGCTTTGCTCTTCGGCGCCATCATGCGGACGGCGCTCCGGGATCGACCTGAGTCGGACGGCAAGGGCGAGCGCTGAACGAGGCGGCACAACCGCGCTTCGCGCCCACTGCTGCGCGCGCGCGCCCCGATCATGCTTGGGCAGCACTACTCGTCGCTATCGTCATAAGGCCGCGGCTGCGCCTGCGGAGGTGGTGGCGGCACATTGTTGTATCGCGGCGCCGGCGCGGCGCGATTGCCCGGAACCTGCTGCTGCGGCGGCATCTGGTTGTTGGACTGGAACACCGCGCGACAGCCGCTGGAGAGCTGGGGCGTATTCTGCCGCAAGCAGGCCGTAATGCGGCTCACATCAGGGATCTGATCGCTGCACAGCCGCCACACATCCGGCGTGCAGGCCATCTGCTGCTCCATGGTTCCGCGATACTCTTCAGCGGATGCAGCGCCTTGCGCGACGATGCCGCCGATTGCAAGCGCCACACCCAGCGCGATCCGCTCTGTTCGCATGTCCGATTCCTTCGCGAGTCTCTCGAATTCTGTTCAATCAATGAGACGCGGAGAGGTTCTGGACCAACAAAAAATTGTGAAAATGGGCCAGGAACCTATTCGACCTTGCCGATCTTCTTCACCGCAGCAATCAGCCGCGCGCTGTCGACCGCCACGAACTCGGCAAACGCCGGCGCGTCCTGATAGGCAACGAGACTGCCCGACGTTTCGAAGGCCTTGAGCACGTCGGGGCTCGTCATCACCTGCGCCATCGCCTCGCGCAGGCGAGTCGCGATCGGCGCGGGAAGAGCACTCTGTGCAAAGAGTCCGGCCCAGATGTACATCTCGACGTCCTTGTAACCGAGCTCCTGGAAGGTCGGCACATCGGGGAAGCTTGCGACGCGCTTGGCGCCGCAATTGCCGAGCACGCGCAGCTTGCCGTCCTCCACTTGCGGCTTCAGCGTTCCCGGTGCGGCGGCGATCGCCTGCACGGTGCCGCTGAGCAGCGCGGTGAGCGCCGGTCCGGCGCCGCGAAACGGCACATGCAGCAGCTTGATGTCGGCGCTGCTCGCAAACATCTCCATCGCCACGTGCAGCGTGCCGTAAGGCCCCGATGAGCCGTAGGTGATCTGGCCGGGACGCTTCCTGGCATCCTCGACGAAATCCTGCGCGGTCTTCCATGGCGCCGAGGCGGGCACCGCGAGCAGCGTGGGATCGGCCAGCACCCGCGCGATCGGCATGAACTGCGAGAGCTCGTAGGCGACCGGACGGTCGAACAGCCGGTCGGCCTCGGGCAGCACCGCGAGCGAGGACAGCGTCATCAGCAGCGTGTAGCCGTCGGGCTCGGCGCGCGCCGCCGCGGCATTGCCGACGGATCCACCGCCACCGCCGGCGCGGTTGTCGACGATGACCGCCTTGCCGAGGATTCGCTCCAGCGCCTGTGCGACGGGGCGCGCCGCAAGATCCGCCTGGCCGCCGGCCGGAAACGGCACGATCATGGTGACGTTGCGAGAGGGATAGGCTTGCGCGAAAGCCGCGCTCGACAACACAGGCAACAACGGCAATGCGGCAGCCGCGCGCAGGACATCGCGTCGATCCATGGCAGATTTCCCCCTGTTTTCTTATTTCGCTGCCAGCCTAGCGTGACCGTCCGCAAGAACAAGCCGCGCGGCGGGATTAACGAAGCATTATCCATGTTCCGCCCGGTCAGGAACGCCCCCCTGGGCTCACCGTTGCCTCCCAGGGAGTGGAGCGATGAATAGACTTCAGACCATTGACGTGGGGCTGGACGAGATGCTGGTGAATCTCGCCGCCATCGTCTTGCGGCTTTCAAAGCCGGACGTGACGCGAACGCCGGAAGCGCGACGCGCCTTGGCGCAATCCGTGCACCAATACGCGGTCTGCGCGAAGCGTTCGCGCGATCCGCGTGTTCATGATTTGAAGTCGCAACTGGAGGAGACGTTGAAGCCGAGCTTGCGAATTGTGGTGCGTAATGGTGAGAAGGTGTCTTAGTCCAACCCGTCATTGCGAGCGCAGCGAAACAATCCAGAATACCTCCGCGGAGACATTCTGGATTGCTTCGTCGCTTCACTCCTCGCAATGATGGAGGTCGATGAAGCCGCTCGCTCTACGACGGCTTTTCTAAGACGGCTTTGCCTTTCCGCGCACTCGCCGCTTGCACGTCCCCGGCAGCTTCGCCGCGAGAAAATCACCGAGCGCCTCGACGCGCGCGGGGCGCGGGCCGCCAGGTGGCGTCACCAGATGCACGGCGCCTTCGACCTGCTTCCAGTCCTTCAGGATCACTTCGACCTCGCCGGAGGAGATGGCGTCACCGACGATGAATTCCGGAAGGTCGGCGATGCCGAGGCCGGCGATCAGCGCCGGCATCACCGCTTCGCCGTTGTTGACGCGGAGCTGTCCGCCCGGACGTACGCTGGCCTGCTCGCCGGCCGAGTTGGTGTAGTGCCAGACGTTGGGCGTGGAGAGATAGGCGTAGCTGAAGCATTTGTGCTCGGCCAGATGCATCGGATGCGTCGGCCGCCCGTGTTGCTCGAGATATGACGGCGCGGCCACCGTGAAACGCGGCATGGTGAAGAGCCGGCGGGCGATCAGCGAGGAATCCGGCAGCCGCGCGATCCGCACCGCCATGTCGAAGCCCTCGCCAATCAAATCGATGGTCGCATCGCTCAAGTGCAGATCGACCGAGACCTCCGGATACGCCTCGAAGAACTCCGGCAGCAGCGGCGCCACCGCCTTGATCCCGAATGTCATGGGCACGGCGAGCCGCACGAGGCCGCGCGGTGCGACCGATTGCGCCAGCGCCTCGTTCTCCGCCGCCTCGCCGTCGGACAGCAGGCGCGTCGCACGCTCGGCGAGCTTATGCCCGGCATCGGTCAGCGCGAGCCGGCGTGAGGTGCGGTTGAACAGCCGGGCGCCGAGCCGCTCTTCGAGGCGCGTGACCGCCTTGGACACCGTTGCCTTGGACATCGCGAGCTCACCAGCGGCCCCCGCAAACGACCGTAATTCCACGACTTTTGCGAAAATCGCGAGCGCCTCGAAATCGGGGAGTTTGGCCATGAAAGCGGATCCAATTGGGATGTTTAAGGAAACAATGTGTTTCGACAGTTTCTATTTCTATACCACAAACAGAGGCTTATCCAAGGGTCATCAGAAATTCAGGAATGGAGAAATCCAATGACCAAGAAGCTCTCAGGCAAGGTTGCCCTCGTCACTGGTGGCTCGCGCGGTATCGGCGCGGCCTCTGCTCGCGCCCTCGCCGATGAAGGCGCGGATGTCGCGATCAGCTACGTTGCCTCTCCCGAAAAGGCGGAAGCCGTCGTCACCGAGTTGAAGGCCCGAGGCGTCAATGCCCGCGCCTTCAAGGCGGACCAGGCCTCGGCCAAGGACGTGACGCAGCTCGTCAACGACGTCGCGAAGGAGTTCGGCCATCTCGACATCCTCGTCAACAATGCCGGCGTCGCGAGCGGCGGTGCGATCGATGACGCCAATGCCGACACCGAAGCGCTCGCCCGCCAGGATGCCATCAACGTGCATGGCGTGATCGCTGCGATCCGCGCCGCTTCGCAATTGATGGGCGAAGGCGGCCGCATCGTCACCGTCGGCTCGATGCTCGCCGATCGCGCCTCGTTCCCGGGTCTTGCGGACTACGTCGCCACCAAGGCCGCAGTGGTCGGTTACACCAAGGGCGCAGCGCGCGACCTCGGCCCACGCGGCATCACCGTGAATGTGGTGCAGCCCGGCTCGATCGACACTGACATGAACCCGAAGGACGGCGGCGAGTTCGCCGAGACCCAGCGCAAGCAGCACGCGTTGCAGCGCTTCGGCCGCCCCGAGGAAGTCGCGGCTGGCGTCGTGTTCCTCGCAAGTCCGGAAGCCTCCTTCGTCACCGGCACGGTGCTCAACGTCGACGGCGGTTTTGGCGCCTGATCAAGGCGCCATCCGCCAAAACAAGGAATTACGCAGATGATCGAACTCAGACCCTTCGCAAAGCTCGGCGGCGCCGATCACGGCTGGCTCAATGCCAAGCATCATTTCTCCTTCGCAAGCCATTACGACCCCGACAACATGGGTCACGGCGCCTTGCGGGTCTGGAACGACGACGAGATCGCGCCGAACACCGGCTTTCCCGCCCATCCCCACGCCAACATGGAAATCATCACCTATGTGCGCGAGGGCGCGATCACCCATCAGGACAGCCTCGGCAACGAAGGCCGCACCGAAGCGGGCGACGTGCAGGTGATGAGCGCCGGCAGCGGCATCCGCCACTCCGAGTACAATCTCGAGTCGACCAAGACACGCATCTTCCAGATCTGGATCGAGCCGACCGCGCGCGGCGGGCAGCCGACCTGGGGCTCGAAGCCGTTTCCGAAAGGAGACCGCTCGGGCAAGCTCGTCACCATCGCGAGCGGCTTCGAGCATGACACGGACGCGCTGCCGATCCGCGCCGATGCGCGGGTGCTCGCCACCACGCTGAAGGCCGGTGAGAGCGCCGAGTACGTGCCGCACAAGTCGCGGCACCTTTATCTGGTGCCCGCGGCGGGGTCAGTCCAAATTAACGGCGTGCGCGTCAACGCCCGCGACGGCGCCGCGATCCGCGACGAGGACAGGCTGAAAATCACGGCACTCGAAGATTCCGAGATCGTGCTCGTCGACGCGGCGTAACGGCTCTCTCTGTCATGGCCGGGCTTGTCCCGGCCATCCACGCCCCGCGACGAGCGAACAAGAACGTGGATGCCC
>NZ_JADPJF010000037.1:332979-334969 GCF_023073295.1 Bradyrhizobium sp. 23
TCAATCCCATCGGAGACATCATGACCAAAGTTCTCGTCCTGTATTATTCCGCCTATGGCCACATCGAAACGATGGCCAATGCCGTTGCCGAAGGCGCGCGCGAAGCCGGTGCCACCGTCGACATCAAGCGCGTACCCGAGCTGGTGCCGGCCGAGGTCGCCAAGGCGTCCTATTACAAGCTCGACCAGGCCGCCCCCGTCGCCACGATCGACGACCTCGCCAATTACGACGCGATCATTGTCGGCACCGGCACCCGCTTCGGCCGCATGGCCTCGCAGATGGCGAACTTCCTCGACCAGGCCGGCGGTCTCTGGGCCAAGGGCGCGCTGCACGGCAAAGTCGGCGGCGCCTTCACGGCGACCGCGACCCAGCATGGTGGTCAGGAGACGACGCTGTTCTCGATCATCACCAACCTGTTGCATTTCGGCATGGTCGTGGTCGGCCTGAATTACGGCTTTGCCGGCCAGATGAAGCTCGACGAGGTCACCGGCGGCGCGCCTTACGGCGCCACCACGATCACCGGAGGCGACGGCAGCCGGCAGCCCAGCGCCAACGAGCTCGCCGGCGCACGCTATCAGGGCCGCCAGATCGCGGAGACAGCCAGGAAGCTGCACGGCTGAGCGCGGTTAAGCTTTACGTCCGAACCACTGCATGGCAGGTGCGATCTGGGCGGCATTCTCTTCTGGAGATGCCGCCCCATCTCTGTGGCCAGGATATTTCACCAAAAGCGATACGAATGGCTTTCGAACTCTTGTTGATCGCGCAGATGATCCGCAGGCCCGCTCAGGCGCTGGCGCGGCGCTGGTATTGCCGGAGCCTGTTCAAGGCCTCACGCGGCCGCTTTCACTGTGCCGGCTGCGCGAAGTCATGATGCTCTAGCCACTAGGCCTGCGTGATGTCCGCGTTGGGCTTAATGGGCGCAGTCGCGACAGGCGCCGGCGCTGTCGACAGCCACCAGCCCTCACCGGCGAACCAGCAGGTCTCGTCGGGAGCGCCCTCTCTCCGCAACGACTGCACGCCCTCCCACCCCCTTGCGAACGCCTCGGCCAGTCGCCGGGCGGCATCCGCGTTCTGCAATCCCGCGCAGCCGATGAATTGGGCACGCCCGAGGAATTTGGCGGGCCAGACCGCCCCCTCGTCGGGGCGCGTGATCATCAACATGCCGCCGATCATGCCTTCGGGCGCGAGTGGAAACACCAGCCGCCCACCGGGCAGCAAGGCATCGAGCCATTCGGTGGCCGGCTGCGCCGCACCCGCGCAGACATAGATCACGTCGGCTTTGGGAAGATCGGACGCGATGCCCGATCGATCCCGCACGTCCGTATGGGCGATGTCCTTCAGATTCTCGCGCGCGAGGCCTGCCAGACGTTCGTCGATCTCGTAGGCATGGACGCGGCCGCCGGGGCCGACGAGATGCGCGAGGATTGCGGTGTAATAGCCGCTCCCCGCGCCGATCTGGATCACAGTCTCGCCTTCCTTCACCGCGCAACCGCTGAGCCAATAGGCGTGCGCGCCGGGCATCCCGATATTGAGACCCCGCGCGCTGTCGAGCGCGAGCAGCGTGTTCTGATAGAGGAAAGCGGGATCATCATCGGGTGTGACAACATAGGGGTGGCCGCCAACCGAGATCGACCACGGCCCGGGTCCGGCGAACGTCTCGCGCCTGACGGTGCGAAACGCTTCTTCGATACGGGGGTCCGCGGCCCTCGCCGCGGCGCTGATCAACTGTGCATAGAATGCGCGATATTTTGCCGAACGATCTTCCATGTCGCCTCCGGGAAACAGGCGACGATAACACAACGATTGCGATAATCGAGTGACCCTACAATCCAGGGCGGCGCGTCAGCGCGTCCTCTTGCCCATCGCCTGCGCCGCAAAGGCGGCAAGCCTGGGGTGACGACGCAGGCCCTGCGCGGCGTGGTCGCGCCACGCGAAGGGCATGCCGCGCCAGGACAGCGCGACGCTGACATCCGTCAGCGGCACCGGCTCC
>NZ_JADPJF010000037.1:335057-343305 GCF_023073295.1 Bradyrhizobium sp. 23
GCTTGTAGTCCTGGTTGCCGATGCTGAGGTCGAAACGGCGCACGCCTTCCGCATGCAGCGCCGCCATAGTGCGCTCGGTCACGAGCAGCCCCGGCGAGCAGTTCGACCAGGAATCGCCGGTGTGGCTGATGCGCAGCAGGAAATAGGTCTCACCGAACCTGACGCCGAGCGCGGTGGCGACAATGGCCTCGTCGCAAACCAGCGCCGAGATGACGGCATAACCGTTCGCGACGCCCCGACGCGCGACCTCGCGATAGAACTGCGCATGGGTTTCGTCGTTGAGGACGAAGCGCGAGCCGAGCTTTCGCATGCGCGCCTGCTGCTGGGCATCCATCACGTCCAGCAGCTCGCGCGCACGCGCGACATCGGTGGCGATCTCGAATCGCGCGCCGGCGTGACGGTTGAAGACGCGCCAGCAGCGTGGCATCTGCATGCGCTTGATCGAGGCCTGGTAATCTTCATAGTCGTCGCCGGTCAGCACGAGGTTGCCGTTGAGCGAGCAGGACCCGATCCGGCCGAGCGACACCAGCGGGTTCGGGTTGCCGCCGATCTGGGCCGGCATCTTCTTCAGGCGCAGCAAATCGAAGCGGTCCGGCAATGCGCGCAATGCGTCGATCAGCGCCGTGCCGATCGCATCCGCCGCCGCCGCGTCCAACGCGGCATCGAGCGCCAGGATCGGCGCGTTGTTGTCGGAAACGCCGAGATCGGCGAATTCGACGATGCGGATGCCGCGCCTGAGGTGGCTGATCATCGGCACGATTGCGATGTCCCTGCCGGTCGTGGCATCGGAGATCAATGCAATCAGCGGCGAGAGATCGTGGAACGCCTCGTACCAGGCGCCGAGCCAGTAGCCATGCTGGAATGCAGTGCGATGGCCTGCGTTCAGGCGCGATGCGGCCCGCGGCCAATCACGCACGAAATCGACCGCGATTGCCGACGCGCTGGACACAAGACCATCTGGTTGCTCGACGCTGAGGATCGTCATCCGCGGGACATACGATTACTGGGCGTTTCCAGATAGATTATGTTTTGTCGCGGCCACAAGTGAGCTCACAGCTTATCGTTAAGCCGATGCCATTGCGGCGGCACCGGCTGCGACAAGTCGTCCGGTTCCATTTCCGCGACGCATTGGAACCTGGCCAGGAAGTGCAGGCCGGCCACGGCAACAGTGAACATGAACCAGATCGGATTTTGCCGTTCGAGCAAGAAGGTCTCGGTGGCCCCGTAATACAGGCCGAACAGCCATACGGTCAGGAACAGCTTTGCCAACGCACCGCTGCGGTTGTGAGTTCGGGCCGTCTGGAAATTGCCGAGCGGCGCGAGCACGAAGACGAGGATCACCAGCAACAGCCCCGGCAGGCCGATGGTGACCGCGAGGTCGAGATAGCTGTTGTGGCTGTGCGCCGCGCTCGTCGCCCATTCGGCGCCCTGGGCGGTCTGCCGCGCGGTCACGTCGTCCCAGAACGCGGCGTAGCCGTGACCGATGATCGGCTTCTCCGCGACAGCTGCGAGCGCGAACTCCCAGATGGCGGAACGGCCGGTGAAGGTGGGATCGAGCGGAAGCAGCCGCGTCATCGCTCCGAGCGCCGGGCTCATGACGCTGCCGACCGTCAGCAGGTTCATCGCGATCAGCGGCACGAAGCAGATGATCCGCTTCAGCCACAGGCCCGGCGTCACGCAGACCAGCGAGGCGAGCGCATAAATCGCAAGGCACAGTACCGACGACGTCTTGCCGCCGGTGAAGATCAGGAAGATTCCAGCCAGCGCGGCGATGGCCGGCCCCATCAAGAACGAACCAATGGCAGACAGGTAAATGCCGACATAAATCAGGATGGTCATCACCGGCGAAGCGATGTTCTTGTGACCAAAGCTGCCGCGCCAGTCGCCGGCCAACTGCGGCTCGGTGACGTCGAGTGCGGTGTGGATCGAGTATTGCGGCGCCACGAAGACGCCGAGATAGCAGAGCGCAAGCAGTACGAGGGCGGCGCCGCCGAGGCACAGGTTGAAGCTGCGCTGCGTCGGCGGCAGCAACGGCAACAGCACCGCGAGCGACATCACGCTGGCTGCGAGCATGAAGCGCTGCATCGAGACTCCGCGATTCTCGGAGAAGACGATGCTGATCAACAGCCAGCCGACCAGGCAGAGATGCAGCGGCGTCACCAGCGTCTTAAGCGCGGGCGCATCCGTTGCGGCGACCAACAGGACTGCGAGCGCGGCCAGCAGGCCCCAGGCGACATAAGTGAGCGCCATTCGTCCGCCGACGACGGTGGTGACATCCTCGCTGCGCAGGTCGGGAAACGGATCGAGCGTCACCAGCACGAGGAGCAGCGCTGCGACTGCGACGAGGCAGCGCGCCGCCCGCACGGCGTCGACCCCTGCAAGCCCATCGCGCAGGACGCCGCCGAACGATCGGGCCTCGACGTCGGTCATGTCAATGGCGCTGCGATCCATGGCTCAAGGCTGGTGGTGAAGCCCGGGGGAAGCTCGAAGTCTTAGCCGATCCCTGTTAAGCATCCGTCAACCAGTCCAGCGGGGCGCTGCGGCACCGCCTGCTGCCGCACGATGCTCCGCGCGATCTCGTAATATTGAAGCGCGCGCTGTTCCAGCGTCAGGTTGTCCAGCACGAAACCGCGGGGATCGAACGTATCGGCGGCGCACCCGGCCCAGAAATCATCCCAGCCCGCCTCAAACCCGGCGATGTCGACGAACTTGGCGCCGCAACGATCGTCCCAGTACGGCACCGACGACACCGGCGCGAATTGGACCCGATGCGGATAGTAGTCGGGGTCTCGCCACGGCCCGCCTGGATCCCAGGCCAGCACCGGCACGCCGCAAGACAATGCCTGCTGATAGGCGATGCCCTGGCTCTCGTTCTGGCAGAGGAAGATCATCGCACGCGATTGCGCGAGCGCGGCCCGATAGTCTTCTTCCTTGTAGCTGCCGTAACGCAGCTCGGCGAACGAGCGGCCTTCCCTCGTGAGCCGGGCGCGGACGGGTTCGATCAGCTCCGCCGCGTAGCGATCGCGGTCCCAGTGCACCTTGTCGTAGATCAGGACGTCGACGCTCTTCTGCGACGTCGCCGGCGGTGCCCAGAGATCCGTGTCGATGCCGATCGGCCAGGCCTCCGTGTCGGGCCAATGCGGCCGATACATGTCGGCGTACCACGGGCCGGGCACCACGACCTTCTTCACCGGCAGGCGCTTGAACAGGTCGGGATCGTCGAGCGGATGATTGTGGGCGGCGACGCCGAGCAGGATCGGATTTTTCCAGGCGAACTTGTCGAGCAAGAAGGTGCGGCCGATGATGCAGGCGAGTTCGCCCGGATGCCGCGCGATGTAGCCATAGTCGTTGACGCGATAGCGGATACCGAGCCGATCGAGCCCCGCACAGAGATTGAGGAACACGCGCAGCTGCCCGCTCATGCGCGGCTCGCCAAGCAGCATGCGACGCGCCATGCGCCGCAGATGCCGGTCGCCGGGAAACCAGCGATCATCCTTGTCCTCGTAGAACAGGTTGAGGACCATATCGTCGGGATCGTAGTCGAATGTCTTTGCGGGCACTGGTGTCCATCCGCGGCGGCCTGATGCGCATTCTCGCATGGGACCGGCTGTCGCACTCTTCCTAATTTGCCACAGGCTTAATGCCGGCGGCTTAACGCTAATTGACGAAACCAACGCTGCGGCAGCCTTCGTGGCGACGCTTTTTTCCCGATGCGAGTATCATCGAGGGCGGCCAGGGTTGCGATCGATCGCATTGCCAAGCGCAGATGCGCCCTGGTTAACAGACCGTTAAAGGCGAGCCGTATCTTGATCACCGCGGAAGACATTCTCGAATTGCCTGCCACATCGCGCGTCGTTCCAGCGGCGCGCGTCCCGCTGCAGGTCGGCTCAACCACGTCGGTGTCCGTCGTCATTCCGGCCAAGAATGTTGCGGCTTATGTCGGCGAAACCCTCGCCAGCGCACTGGCACAAACCGAGGTCACCGAAGTGATCGTCGTGGACGACGGCTCGACCGACGATACCCCCGCCATCGTCCGCGCCATTCGTGACCCTCGACTGCGCCTGATGACCAACGGCGCCGCCGGCGTATCGGCAGCGCGCAATCTCGGCGCGCAGCATGCGAACGGCCAATGGCTGCTCTTCCTCGATGCCGACGATCGCCTGCGGCCCGGCGCGGTCGCGGCGCTGCTGGCGGCTGCGCGTGGCGCGCCGCGAGCGGTTCTGGTCTACGGCGACTACAATACGATCGACAGCGAGGGACGGCAGATCGGCCGTCGGGATCTGCTCAAGGGCCGCCGCAAACCGTCCGGCGACGTGCTGGCGCGGCTCGCCGCCGGCAACTTCATCGTCAATGGCGGCATTGCGCTCGCACGTGCAGAGGCCTTCCGCGCCATCGGCGGGTTCGACGTCTCGCTCAGATATTGCGAGGACTGGCACTGCTGGTGCCGCCTTGCCGCGATCGGCGAATTCGAATTTGCGCCGAACCTTCTGCTCGACTACCGCCTTCACACGGCCAACACCATGAACGCGGCGGTGCGGACGCCACAGGATTTCTTTCCGGCGATCGCGCGGGTGTTCGACGACGGGCTGATCATGGCGCGATTGCCCGCGGGCATGGCGGCCGGGCTGCGCCAGGCCGCCGAGGTTCATCTCGTCACGTATTCGGCAATGCAAGCGGTCCGCTTCGGTAGATATCGCCAGGCCTTCGCCTATCTCGGGATAGTCGGGCGCCGCTCGCTCAAATCGCTGCCGCGTTCCGCGGTCAGGGTCGCCCTCGCCTGCTTCGGTATTTAGCCCGCCGCCTCGGCGTCAGGACACGATCTTCGAGGCCTCATAGGGCTTCGGCTCGATGCCGAACGCGGCGAGCGCCGAGCCGAGCGCGACCATCACGGGATGCATCGCGACGACGGCTTTCGACGATTTCAGCAGAGCGGCCGCGCGCAACAGCGACAGCGGCAACCTCCCGAGCATCTGCGCAAACACCCACACTCGCGCCGCAGCGCCCTGCGCGGCCTTGGACTGCACACGATAATTGATCGCGCCGATGCGCAGGCCTCGCTTCACGATCCAGCCGAAACTGGTGCGGCTTTGCGGCACGGTCTCGGTGATGACTGCTTCCGCCGTCCAGTGGAAGGTCATGCCGGCGTCGCGGCAGCGCACGAAGAAATCGCAGTCGCCGCCCCCGAGGAAGTTGAAGCGCGGGTCGAAGGCGGGACGGGCAAAGCTCTCGAACGCCGCACGCGTGATCAGGCAATTGCCGCAGCCGTAGATCAAGGGCACAGCGCCGCTGTAATCATAGGCGGGACAGAAAACGGGGTGGCGCGAAAGCCAGGGCATGCGGTGGTCCTCGAAGACCGGCAGCACCGGCCCGCCGACCACATCGGCGCCGGTCGCCTCCGCGGTGCGGACCATCAGCTCGAGCCAATCGGGCGAGGCAATCTCGTCGTCGTCGATCATCAGGAACCGGGTCGCGGCGGGAAACAGCGCCAGCGCCGTCTCGAAGGCGGCGTTGATCGCCTGGACGTTGCCTTGCCGTTTCTCGACCAGGCAGACACCCTGAAGTCTGCCATCGGCGAGATACTCCGCGGCCACCGGCGCGCTTTCGCGCCGGACCGCATCGTTCTCGGCCATGACGACGGCGAAAGAGCGCGGGGTGCGCTGGCTGGCGAGCGAGTCCAGTGTCAACCGCAGATGCTGCGGGCGGCGGAAGCAGGGGATGCAGACGACGATACCAACCGACAGGTCGATGATCCGGGAGCTGGCCGCGATCTCCCGGTTGGGATCGCGCACGGCATGCGAGATACGCGTGGCGGACAGGTCTGTCGGGATCAATGTCATGACGTTCTAGATGTCCGAGATAGATTGAAAAAGCCCTGCTTCGATCCCGGGATCAGCGCCGTCCCGCGACGGCACATCGCCCCGGGACGGATGCGTCCCAAAATGAACGGCCGGTTTGAGCCTGACGACGGCGCCAAGGCCGCCGATGTTCCGCCATCCATGCACTTAACCGCTTTCGGGTGTTTCTGCCGCGAAACCTTGCACGCGTGATACTGCAATTCGCGGTCCACCGTGCCGACGGCGGCTGGCGCGGAGGATGCCGTAGTTAACGCACATGCTCATTAACCCCATCGTAAGCACCGCGGCGGGTGAAGCGTCGCGGCATCGGATTTGCTCTACGGGCACACGAGATTTTTCCTGTAAATTTAAGTCGAACAAGCGCGGTCCGAAAAAAATGAACAAGCCAGCCACGATCGATTTCGCGACAACCACGGCGGTCCAAATTCCCGCGGCCATTGCACACACTCAGGCGCTGCACGATCTCGTCCCCGGTGAAGCCCGCGACAGCCTGCTCGCCGTTCACGACGTACTGCGCCGCGAACTGCCACGGGGCCAGCTCGCCACCTACGAAGCCGGAGGCGGCTCGTGCAGCGTCCTGCCACCGGAATTGCTGAACCGCAGCAAGGTCACCGTCGTCGACATCGACGAGGACCAGGTTCGCAACAACAGCTACGCGGACGAAGCGATCCTCGGCGACGTCCAGACCTACCGCTTCGGGCGCGAGACCTTCGATCTGGTGATCTGCTACAACGTGATCGAACATCTTCCCAAGGTCGACGCCGCACTCTTGAATTTCCGCGATGCGCTCAAGCGCGGCGGGATGATTCTGATCGGCGCGCCCAATCCGCGCTCATTGTCCGGGGTCGTCACCAAATACTCGCCGCACTGGTTCCACGTCTGGTTCTACCGGCACATTCGAGGCATCAAGGATGCCGGCCTGCCGGGCGAGCCGCCGTTCCCGACCTTCTTCCATCCCCTGGTGTCGCTGCCGAGGCTCGAAGCGTTCGCCGCCGCCAGTGGCCTCGAGATGATCTACCGCCGTGAGGTCGAGAGCCCGCGCTATCCCGAGATGCGCCGGCGCAAGCCGCTGTTCGCAGCCCTGGTCGACGCCGGCGCCGCCGTTCTCAACGCCGTGCTCCCGCGCGGGACCGACGTCCGCCGCGGCGATTATCACGTCATCCTGCGGAAAAGCTGACGGCCATGGTGCGCGCGCGGCCGATCGCAAGACCAGCGAAGCCTCGCGGCCACGCCGCACGGGGTAACGAACCGTTAATCTCTGAAGGACCGCGCCATCGCACGCGTCACGACGACGCGTCGAAGAGAGGCACGCGCTTAAACGCTTTGTTTGCCATTTCGGTGAATAGTCCCTCAATGAGTATGGTTAATTTTCCCTGTTGCGTTGAGTGGGCACCTATATCTGAGGTGCGTGGCGTAGAGCGAAGAGTACCCCCTCAGCTCGCGGCACTTGGAATGAAAGCTGGGGATCATGCTTGACTATAACCAGCCGATAGATCGGGCCAGACCGGAGGCCCCGCAGCACCGGCCTCAGGCCGGCTTCAACGTGCTGGAGCTGGTCAATCTGCTCTGGCGGCGGAAGATCGCGATTGCCGTTGCCGCGCTGCTCGGTGCGACGCTTGCCGTCACCGTGGGCAAGAGCCTGACGCCCCGCTACACCGCCACCGCCCAGCTCTATGTCGACCCGCGCGAGCTTCAGCTCGTCGACCGCGAGCTAACGCCCCGCGCGCAGGACGTCTCCGGCATGTCGATGGTGGTCGAGAGCCAGGCGCGCCTGATCACCTCCAACAGCGTGCTGCTCCAGGTGATCCAGCAGGCTGATCTGGACAAGGATCCCGAATTCGGCGGCGGCGCCGACGGCAAAGGCGTGATGTCGTCGCTGCTCGGCCTGATCGGCCTTCAGCCCCACGCGCCCTCCGCCGCGGAGAAAAAGGAAGTGCAGCTCGCCGCCCTCGAGGCGCTGAACCGGCACATCACGATCCGCAAGACCGAGAAGAGCTTCATCGTCGATATCGAAGTCTGGTCGACCGATCCGGCGAAAGCGGCAATGCTCGCCAACACGCTGACCAGCGCCTACCTCGCGGAGTCCCGCAACTCGCAGGCGTCAGCCGCGCGGCGCGCCACCAACGATCTCTCCGGCCGCCTGAAGGAACTGCGCGAGCGGCTGCGCAACGCCGAGACCGTGCTCGCGACCTACAAGGCCCAGAACAATTTCGTCGGCACCCAGGACGCGCTGATCAGCGACCAGCAGCTTTCCGCCAGCAACCAGCGGCTTTCCGCCGCCCGCGCCGCGACGATGGACGCGCAGGCGCGCCTCGACCAGATCGAGGCGAGCCGGCGCACGACGGCAGATGCAGGCGCGAACTCCGAGGCGCTGCAATCGCCAACCATCGCCA
>NZ_JADPJF010000037.1:343371-362814 GCF_023073295.1 Bradyrhizobium sp. 23
CCTGCGCGCGCAATATGCCGACGCGCGCAAGAAATATGCGGAGCAGGCCGGCGAACTCGGCCCGCGTCATCCAGCGCTGCGCCAGACCGAAAAGCAGGTCGAGGATCTCAAGCGCACCATCAACGAAGAGATCGACCGCTTCGCCCAGTCCGCCAAGAACGATTTGACGCGCGCCCGCGACTTTGAAGCCTCGCTCAGCCGGGCGCTGGAGGCGCAGAAGCGGCAGAGCGTCCAGCTCAGCCAGGCCGCCGTGCGCCTGCGCGAACTCGAGCGCGAAGCCGATGCCAGCCGTGACGTCTATCAATCCTTCCTCAAGCGCTCGCGCGAGACCGAGGAGCAGGAGACGCTGAACACCTCGGCGGCCCGAATCATCGGCGAAGCGACGGTGCCGCAGCGGCGCTCGTTCCCGCCGGCGATGAGCCTGTTCGCCATGATCGGCTTCATCTTCGGCGCAATCGCTGCATCGAGCTGGTTCGTCGCGGCAGAGCTGCTGGTGGCCGGTGCGTTCGCACCGGCGCCGGCCCGTCCCAATCGCACTCCGTTGCCGCAAGCTCCGCGAGCTCCAGAGCCTTCGCGGGCGCCGGAGACTGCCCGGTCCCAGCCGGTCTCGCGAGCCCCGGAAGTCGCGGAGGCACTGCCGGAACTCGCCGCCCCGCCGCTGCAACCTTCGATGGTCGAGAAGCCCCTGATCGAAAAGCCGCTGATCGCGCGCCTCCAGGAGGCCGACGTCATCCACACGCTCGGTGCCATTCTCGCCACCGGCGGCGGCATCGACCTCACCCGGCTCGGCTGGCCAACGCTGCGCCCCTGCTTTCCACTGACGACGCTGCTCAACGCCTGGCGCGACATGCGCGCTACGGCGGCCCGGCGCGCCGGCGGAAAGACAATGCCGGTCATCGCGCTCGTCGGTGCCGGTGAGACCACCGGGCGCAGCGTGACCGCGCTGAATTTCGCGCTCGCGGCCGCGCGCGACGGCGCCCGGGTCCTGATGATCGATGCCGACCATCAGGCGCACCCGCTCTCGAACAAGGTCAGCCGTCCCGTCAAGAGCGAGCCCAGCAAGGTCGGATGGCTTTCGATCGGCAGCAAGGCCGCGCGCGAGATCAAGACACTCAACGGCATCTCGATATTGCCGGCCGCCGAACGCGACGCCGGCAAGGCCACTGACGCCATCCGCAAGGCCATCGAGCAGGCGCGCTCCGCCGGCGGCTATGACCTTGTGATCCTTGACGGCCCCGCGGCGCCACTCACGGCCGGCAGCCGTAAGCTGCTCGATGATGCCGACGCGCTGGTGGCGGTGCTGCCGACCAGCCTCGACATCAACGACGGCCTGGAGGAGATCTTGAGCACACTCGGCCGCGCGGAGCGCAAGCTCGTCGGCGTCGTGCTCGACGAACTCACCCCTATGGCCCAAGCTCGCCAACGAGGCAGACAATATGCTTGAGCGCCGCATCAATCTCGATGGCCGGGCCGCAACCGCCGACGTGCCGCGGATCACCATCGGCGGCCTTCGCATGGCCGCACTCGATCTGGAAGCGACCGCAAATTTCATGATCGAGGCGACCGATCCGCGCCATCGCATCGGCCGTCCGCTGCACCTGACCTCGGCCAATGGCGAGGTGCTGGCGCGGTGCTCGACCGAACCCGAGACCGAGCGCCTGTTCCGCAGCGCTGACCTGATCAACGCCGATGGCCAGCCGCTGGTGGCGGCGTCCAGGCTACAATCCTGGTTTCCGTTGCCCGAGCGGGTCGCCACGACGGACCTGTTTCACGTCGTCGCGCGCAAGGCTGAAGCGGTCGGCCGCACCTTCTACATGTTCGGCGCCAGCGAGGACGAGAACGCCCTTGCGGTCGAGAACGTCCGAAAGATGTATCCAAACCTCAAGATCGTTGGCTACAGCCACGGTTATCTCCGTGGCGACGCGCTGCGCGCGAAGGTCGACGAGATCAACGCGCTTGCGCCGGATTATCTCTGGGTTGCGCTGGGCGTGCCAAACGAGCAGGCGTTCGTCGAGGAATTCACCCCGCATCTCACCAATGTCGGCGTCATCAAGACATCCGGCGGCCTGTTCAACTTCTTGTCGGGAAGCCGCGCCCGCGCGCCGCGATGGATGCAGAAGATCGGGCTGGAATGGGCTTGGCGCACCTTGCTCGAGCCCCGCCGCCTGTTCTGGCGCTATTTAACCACCAACCCACGCGCAATCTATCTGCTGTTCAGCCGCCATCGGCCCTTTAATAATCGCTGAGTAGACGACGACATGATCGCCGCCGGTTGCCAGCCCCGCCTGCGCTATTTCAACGCCAGCGGCGCCGGTATTGCGCCTTGCGGGCCGGGCTCATAAGCGGCTAAAGAGACTGTCACAGTCGGTGTCGGCAACTTTCCCGGCCGCCGCGTGTTTTGTATGGCCGCCGACACAAGCGGCACAATCGGCTCAGCCAATTGCGCGAGCCAGCTTTTCACAGCGAAGGCCACGATCGAGTCCGCGCATCGGCCTGCTTTCAGGCGCGACCCAAGGGAGCACGGAACGAATGCATCAGGCCGCAAACCTGCAATTCGAGCGCATGATGGACGAGCTCGTCCTCTGGCAGGCCGTACCGGAGGGCGAACGATCGCCAGCGCCGGCCTGGTGGTGGGGTCCGGCAATGGCGGTGCTCGACGCGCACGAGCCGATGCCACACGCGTGGTGTTCTGAACTCGGTCTGAGCCACGACTCGAGCTTTGCCGAAGGCGCGCACGCCCTGCTCGCCCTGTTCGCCAAGCAAACCTCGCCGACCTGGCCGGATGATTTTCCGCGCAAGGCGGAAATCAAGGAAGACGACGCCCGCGAGCTGCACCCGCAGCCGTCAGACGACAGCGCTTTTCAACCGTAGCGCCGCGGCCGCGGTGGCGGCATGGTCCGGCTCCGGCTGGAGCGGCGGCGCGTAGGGCAGCTCCATGGGCTGCAGCAGCTCGGCCATCTGCCGCGCCGGCAGCGGCTTGGAGATCAGGAAGCCCTGCATCTCGTCGCAGCCATGGGCGCGCAGGAATGCCTCCTGTTCGGCATTCTCGACGCCTTCCGCCACCACGGTCATGCCGAGCGCCTTGCCCATGCTGATGATCGCCTGCGCGATCGCCTGGTCTTCCAAATCCTGCGGCAGGTCGCGCACGAAGGAGCGGTCGATCTTGATGGTGTCGATCGGGAAATGCTTCATCAGAGACATCGACGAATAGCCGGTGCCGAAATCGTCGATGGCGAGACGGATGCCGCGACTCTGGATGGCGTCGAGCACCTTGAGCGCGCGCCCGACGTTGCGCATCATCATGCTCTCGGTGACTTCGAGCTGGAGCAGCACCGGCGACATTCCACTTGCGGCGAGCGCCTCGTCGACGTCCTGCAAGAGATGCTCGTCGACAAACTGGCGCGGCGACAGGTTGACCGCCATCGATACCGGCAAAAGGCCGCGGCGCTGCCAGGCCATGGCTTGCGCGCAGGCCTCCTTCACCACCCAGCGGCCGATCGGCACGATCAATCCGGTCTCCTCCGCAAGCGGAATGAACTGCGCCGGCGAGATGCTGCCGAGATCGGGATGCCTCCAGCGCAGCAGGGCTTCCACGCCGGTGATCTGGCCGGTCTCCATGTCCACCTTGGGCTGGTAGTTCAAAGTGAACTGATTCCGCTCCAGCGCCCGGCGCAGCGCACTCTCCAACGACAGCCGCTCGATCGACTGCGTCTTCACTTCCTTGGAGAAGAAGCGATAGCCGTTCTTGCCATCTTCCTTGGCGAGATACATCGCCATGTCGGCGTTCTTTGTTAGCATCTGAACGTCGGAGCCGTTGGTCGGATACATCGCGATGCCGATCGAGGCCGTGGTGTGGCACTCGTGCCCCGCTAGCTCCATGGGCTCGGCAAGCGCCGTCAGCAGCCCGGTCGCGATGCGCTGGACGTCGTCGACCTCGCCGCATTGATCGAGGATCACTACGAACTCGTCGCCGCCGAGCCGCGCCACCACGTCGCTTGCGCGCAGGGCACCACGCAGCCGGTTGGCCACTTCGAGCAGGAGCAGGTCGCCGGCCTCGTGGCCCAGCGAATCATTGATGACCTTGAAACGATCGAGGTCGATGAACAGCACCGCAAAGCGCTGATCGTGGCGCTGCGCCTCGTCGATCGCCTCATGCAGCAACCCGTTGAAGGTCTCGCGGTTCGGCAGGTCGGTCAGGCTGTCGTGCGAAGCGAGGTATTCGATTCGCTCGTCGGCCTGGTTTTTCTCGTCGGCCCGGTCGAAATTCTCCATCGCGAAGGAGACGTTGTCGGCGAGGCGCTGCAACAGCTCGACGAACTCGGCCGTGAAGGTGCCGGGCTCGGTCGACATGTAGATCATGACGCCGACGGCCCGATCGTGTGCGACGAGGGGAAAAGCCGCCCCCGACCGCGCGCCGTCGTTGCGGACAATGGAATGAAAGGCGCGAACGCGATCGTCATTGAGATAGTCGTTGCTGATGCAGGGCTGGCGGGTGCGGAACGCCGTGCCGCTCATTCCGCGCCCCTCGGGGCGCTCGGGGTCGATTGATAGGCGGACATTGCGCGTGGTGTCAGACGACGGTCCGGCGCTCGACACGATCTCCAGCTGATCGCTATCGACCCTCGCCAGCGCAATGGTGGTCGAGGTGAACTTGGCGCCGTTCGATGCGGCGAGACAGACGAGGTCGAACAGTTCGGCGCGCGACTTCGCCCGCATGATCGCCTCGTTGGTCGCGCTCAGCGCCGCGAACATGCGAGCCAAACGCTCCGTCCGCGCCTCGTTGCGGGCCTTTTCCTCGGCGCGATCGAAATTATCGAGTGCAAATGACACGTTCTCGGCGAGGCGCCCGAGCAACTCGACCATATCGGGTGTGAACGTATTCTCTTCCGGCGCGAGGAAAAGCAGAATGCCGATCGGCTCCTGGCCGGCGCGCAGCAGCGGGAAGCTGGCAGCCGCTCGCGTTCCATCTTCGATCGCCTTAGAGTGCCAATGCGCCGCTCGGAGGTCGTGGAGATAGTCGTTGATGACGCTGGGCCCGCGGGTCCGCAGCGACATCCCTATGATTCCGCGACCCTCAGGATGGTCGGCGGAAACAAAGCAGGTGCGTCCCACCATCCGCTCCTGGAGGCGCCCCTTCACGGCGACCACGCGAACGAGTTCACGCTGGTCGTCCATAATGCCGATTGTCGCTGAGGCGAATACGCCGCCGAGCACGGCTGCCTGGCACGCCCCTTCGAACAGCTCCTCGCGCGTCTTGGCGCGCATGATTGCCTCGTTCGTCGCGCTCAGCGCCTCGAACATGCCGCTCAACCTGTCACGCTGCCTGTCGGCCTTCGCCTTCTCGTCGGCACGGTCGAAGTTCTCCAACGCGAAGGCGACATTGGCCTGGAGCTTGCGCAATAGCTCGACGAATTCGTCCGTGAAAGTGCCGCACTCGGGCGAATTGAACAGGAATACGCCTTCGACGCTGTCGCCGTTGAATAGCGGCATCGCGGTTGAGGACCTAATGCCATTGCGACGCGCGCTGGCGTGCCAAGGCTTGAGGCGGGCGTCTGCCAGGACGTCGTTGCTGATACAGGGCCGCCGCGTCCGGAACGCGGTGCCGGTCAGCCCTCGTCCTTCCGGCTCCTTGTCGCTGACCGACAGCCTGAAGGATCGCACTTCCTCGGCGTTCGGTCCGAAGGACGCAACAACACGAAGCAGTCCCGCATCGCGGTCAAGCAATGCAATGGAGGTCGAGGCGAACTTGGCGCCGTGCACCGTGGCTTCGCAAACCAGATCCAACAGTTCGCTGCGCGACCTTGCCCGCAGAATGGCTTCGTTCGTCGCGCTTAGCGCTGCGTACATACGCGCCAGCCGATCCTCCTCCAAGGCGATCTGGGCCTTCTCCTTGTCGCGGTCGAAGTTCTCGAGCGCAAAGCACACGTTTTCGGTCATGCGCAGCAACAATGCGACGATGCCTTCGTCTTTCGCCCAGGCTTTGCTCACGAAGAAAAACAGCACGCCGATGCTGGTGCCACGCTTGATCAAGGGAGCAGCCACGCAGGCGACGGCGCCGGCATTGACGTTGGCCTGCTCCCAGGTGGTCCCCTTGGTGCGATTGACGAGGTCGTCCTCGACGATCGCTTGCTGGGTCCGGAACACCTCGCCGGAGATGCCCTTGCCGTAGGGACTCTCCGGATCAATCGAGTAGCGCGACTGTCTGATCAGATCCAGATTATGTCCGGTCGCTGCCACCGGCGTCAGCCATTCGGAATCCGGCTCGTGCAGCAGAACGAAAGTGGCAAGCGATTTGCCGCTATAAACAGCGGCGTCGCAGACCCGCTGGTACAAGTCCAGCTCAGTGCTGGCTTGCAGAATTGCTTCGTTCGTCGCACTGAGCGCGCCGAACATGCGGTTGAGCCGCCGCACTGCCCGCTCGCCATCCAGGCGGGCTCCCTCGGTCGCGAAGCTCTCCAGCGCGTGAGAGATATTGGCCGACATCCGCTCGAACAACGAGACCATCGCCTCGTCGAGCGAGCCGGCGCCCGACCGCGTAACATACAACACCCCAATACTGCGTCCCATGCAGACCAGGGGTAGCGCCGCGGCCGCGCCGACACCCGCCGCCACCGCGCCGTTGCGCCATGCCAGCGAACGCGGATCGTTCAGGAAATCGTTGCTGATGCAGAGCTTCTGGCTGCGGAACGCCTCGCCGCCCACGCCCAAGCCTTCCGGCGTGCCAGCCTGCGTGGTGATCTCGATCGCGCTCAGCCGCGCCACGTCATCGCCGCGACCAGCGGCAAAGCGAAGCTTATGGCCATCCGGCTCCACAAGGAACACGGCCACGGCCATGAAGTCTCCACTCGCAAACCCGGCGTCGCAGACCTTCTGGTACAGCTCATCCGGCGATTTCGCGTAGAGGATCGCTTCGTTGATGGCGCTCAACGCCGCAAAGGTGCGCGCGAGTGTCGTCGGCACGATCTCAGCTCCCGGGCATTTCTGCCTTTTTTTCCCGGATGACGTTATGACCGGCGATCGCCTAAGTGGTCGTTATTGCGCGCTGCAAACCATCGATCAAAGTGAACGAGCTGCGAACGACCTGCGCCAATCTGTCGAAAATGCCACCGCGCGGGACGAATCTTCGCCCGACGGCCCTGCTCGCTGCGAATTTGCAGCCCTGTATTGGTTTACAGGAGATTGATATCGCAGCCGCGCTTTGAGACCATGGCGCCCAACAAGCAGCCTGTTAAGGGCACCATGCCGGGGAAGCGCCATGCCGATCGTCCATGCCGACCGCCTCACGCGCATCAGCGCAGCGCTGCTTCGGGTTGCCGGGGCTTCCGAGGAAGAGGCCGACGCGGTCGCAAACGGCTGCGTCAACGCCAATCTCGCCGGCCACGATTCCCACGGCGTGATCGCCATTCCCACCTATGTTGACCGGATCAAGGCCGGCCACATCGTGCCCGGCGCCAGATGGACCATCGTGCAGGAATCGCCGACGACGACCGTGATCGACGGCCAGTGGGGTTTTGGCTTCCACGTCAACGCCAAGGCGATGGCGCTGACGATCGAGAAAGCGAAGACGGCGAATGTCGCCGCCTGCACCGTGTTCCGGCAAAGCCATGTCGGCCGCCTCGCCGCCTATCCGCTGATGGCAATGCGCGAAGGCATGATCGGGATCGCAACGGCGGATTCCGGCCGTTCGCCGAAGCATGTGGCGCCATTCGGCGGCAAGGAGGCACGGCTCGGCACCAATCCGATCTCGATCGCGGTGCCGTCCGACCTCGATGCGCCGTTCTACCTGGACATGGCGACCTCTGCGGTCGCGGCCGGCAAGATCCAGCTCGCGGTCGCCCGCGGCGAGGAAATCCCGCCGGGGTGGATCATCGATGCCGAGGGACGGCACACTACCGATCCAACCCAGTATCGCAAGGGCGGCGCGCTGCTGCCGCTCGGCGGCACCGAGGGCTACAAGGGCAGCGGCCTCGCCGCAATGGTCGAGGTCCTGTGCGGCCTGCTCACCGGCCTCGGTTTCGGCGTCGAGCCCACGGGCCGGCACAATGACGGCTGCTTCATGGCCGTGTTCAACGTCGCCGCGTTTCGCCCGCTGCAGGATTTCAAGCGCGAGGTCGCCGAGTTCGCACACTATCTCAAATCGACCCCGCCCTCCGAGGGCAGCAAGGGCGTGTTCTATCCCGGTGAGATCGAGGGCTTGCGTGAGCAGCAGCGCCTGCGCGACGGCATCGAGATCGAGGATGCGACCTGGGAAAAACTGCGCGCGCTGGCGCGCGAGTACAGGCTCGACACGGTCCTCGACCTGGCCTGACGGATTTCGGCCTGACGCAATTCGGAGAACAGCAGCATGACGCGGCAGATGGTACTGGTCGGCTTCCTTCAGGCCCAGAACTGCACGAATTTGCCGAGCTCGTGGCGACATCCGGACTCGCGCGACGATTCGATGTCGGCGGACTATTATCAGGAGATCGCCAAAATCCTCGAAGCCGGCAAGTTCCACATGGCCTTCTTCGACGACCGGCTGGCGATGCCGGACCGCTACGGCAACGATCACGCCCACACCGTCGAATACGGCATCCGCTGCGTGAAGATGGATCCGCTGATCGTGCTGACGACGATGGGCATGGTGACGGAGAAGCTCGGGTTGGGTGCGACCGGCTCGACGACTTATTTCGAGCCCTTCGACATCGCCCGCCGCTTCGCAACGCTCGACCTGATGTCGGGCGGACGCGCCGGATGGAACGTCGTGACCTCGCTCAATGACGGCGAGGCCTTCAACATGGGCCGGGATTCTCATCCCGAGCACGACGCCCGCTATGACCGCGCCGACGAATTCATGGAGATCGTTCTCGGCCATTGGGACACCTGGGAAGACGGCGCGCTCATCATGGACAAGACGAGCGGCCGCTTTGCCGATCCGGCCAAGGTGAAGCGGCTCGATCACAAGGGCCCATTCTACAAGTCCCGCGGTCCCTTCACGGTGCCCCGCTCCGACCAGGGCCATCCCGTGATCATCCAGGCCGGCGCGTCCGGCCGCGGCCAGCGCTTTGCAGGACGATGGGGTGAGGTGATCTTCACCGCTGCACGCAATCTCGCCGCCGCCAAGGAAGGCTATGCGTCGGTGCGTAACGAGGCCGCGAAAGCCGGCCGCGATCCGGAGGCGATGTTCCTCTGCAACCTGACGACACCGGTTTGCGCCGCGACCAAAGCCGAGGCCGAAGACAAGATGGCGCTGATCAACAAGCTGCCGCTGCAGATCGACGCGCTGTCGCTGCTGGCCGAAGCGCTCAACTACGATTTCGCCTCCAAGGATCTCGACGAGCCGCTGACGACTGCAGAGCTGAAGAGCATGCAGGGCATTCTGGGCATCCGCGACGGCGTGCTCAAGAACTCCGGCAAAAGCAATCCGAGCGCGCGCGACTTCGTCACCTTCTCCGGCCGCGGCCAGGTCCAGGATGCGATGGTCGGCGGTCCCAAGGAGATCGCGGACAAGCTCGAAGAAATGTTCGTTGAGCGCGGCTGCGACGGTTTTGTCATCGCCGCGACCTATGTGCCCGGCTCCTATGCCGATTTCGTGCAACATATCGTCCCGGAATTGCAGCGGCGCGGATTGTTCCAGAAGGAATATCGCGGCAAGACGCTGCGGGAAAATCTCGGGCTCAAGCGGCCGGCTGCCGGCGACTGGAAAGTGCAGCCGCGCGATGCCGCGGAATAACAACGGAGACACGGCATGCGCTGGCTGAAATTCACCGCTGCGGACAAGACGTCCTGGGGGATCGTCGAGGGTGACCAGGTCATCGCGATCGAGGGCGATCCCTTCGGAGAATGGCAACGCACCTCGCGCACGTATCAGCTCTCGCAGGTCAAGATCGAACTGCCGCTGATTCCGCGCACCTTCTACTGCGTCGGCTTGAATTACCTCAAGCATCTGAAGGAAGCCGCCGACAAGCGCGGCGAAGTGCCTGCTGTCCCCGACCGCCCCGAGATCGGCTATCGCGCGCAAAACGCGCTGATTGCGCATGACGAGGACGTCGCGATCCCGTCCTTTGCGACGGACAAGATCCACTACGAAGGCGAACTCGTTGTCGTCATCGGCAAGAAGGTGAAGCATCTCACCAATCAGAATGCGATGGATTGCGTCTTCGGCTACACCATCGGCAACGACGTCAGCGAGCGCAGCTGGCAGAAGGCCGACCGCAGCCTGTGGCGCTCGAAGAACGCCGACACGTTCAAGCCGATGGGCCCGTGGATCGAGACCGAGGCCGACCTCGACAAGATGGAAACGATCGTCCGGGTCAACGGCAAGGAGACCAACCGCTTCCACACCAACGACATGATCTTTGGCGTGGTGCCGTTCCTAGTCGAGCTGACCAAGTATTTTACGCTATGGCCGGGCGATGTGATCTGGATGGGCACGGATGGTGCCTCGCCTGATATCAAGCACGGCGACGTCGTGGAGATCGACATCACCGGCATCGGCACGCTGCGGAACAGGTTCGTGCGGGAGGAGCGGTGATCCTCATCCTGAGGAGCTTGCGAAGCAAGCGTCTCGAAGGATGAAGGCCCGGTTGTGGCGTCGCGCTTCGAGACGGCCGCTACGCGGCCTCCTCAGCACAAGCTCAAAACGGCAGCGCGACGCCCGTCTTGATCTCCTTCAGCACCACGTTGCTTCTGACATAGCGGATGCCGGGAATGCGGAACATGAAGTCGTCGAGGAATCTGTTGTACGCCGCCATATCCTGCACGACGACACGCAAATGGTAATCGGCATCGCCCGTGGTCGCAAAGCACTCCAGCACCTCACGCCGCGTGGTCACCCGCGCGACGAACTCGTCGACGAATTTTGCGTCGTGCCGTTCCAGCGAGACGTGGAGGATCGCGGACATCGCAAAGCCGGCCTGCTCGCGCGCGACCAGGGCCGCATAGCCCCGGATGGCACCGCTCTCCTCCAGCGCGCGCACCCGGCGCCAGCATGCCGAAGTCGACATGCCGACTGCGTCGGCGAGCTGCTGGTTGGTGGCGCGGCCGTCCTTCTGAAGATAGGCGAGAATCCGCGCGTCCTGGTCTTCGATCATGGAAACCACCAAAATGGATTAATCTACCTTCCCGTAGATCGTTTTGGATAACTCTACCATAATAGGTACGCCATTCGGAAAGAAAGGTAAGACCTACCAGTTGCCCAGGCTTACCCTTCTCCCATCCGGCAAGGATGCCGTGGGGAGGTCCGCATGGCCGCCATTTCGTCTCTCGATCCTTACGAGCTTTCCGACCGCTACGATCGCGAACGGGGCCGCGTCTTCCTCACCGGCACGCAGGCCATCGTCCGCATCGCGCTCGACCAGGTGCGGCGCGACCGTGCCGCGGGGCTGAACACGGCGGGCTTCATCTCAGGCTATCGCGGCTCGCCACTCGGCGGGATCGACCTCGAGCTGTGGCGCATCCACGAGCGACTGAAGCGGGACCGCATCGAATTCCTCCCCGCAGTGAACGAAGATCTTGCCGCGACCGCCGTGCTCGGCTCACAACAGGTCGAGACGCAAGCCGACCGCGAGGTCGATGGCGTGTTCGCTCTCTGGTACGGCAAGGGCCCCGGCGTCGATCGCTCCGGCGATGCGCTGAAACACGGCAACGCCTACGGCTCCTCACCGCATGGCGGCGTTCTGGTGGTCGCCGGCGACGACCATGGCTGCGTCTCGTCCTCGATGCCGCACCAGTCCGACGTCGCCTTCATGAGCTGGTTCATGCCGACGCTCCACCCCGCAAGCGTCAGCGAATATCTCGAATTCGGTGAATATGGCTACGCGCTGAGCCGCTTCACCGGCATGTGGGTCGGCTTCAAGGCGATCTCTGAGATCGTGGAATCCGGCGCGTCCGTCGCGCTGCGCCCACCGCGGGCCTTCCACGCGCCAGACTTCACGCCGCCACCCGGCGGCCTGCACTATCGCTGGCCCGATCTGCCCGGCCCGCAGATCGAGGAGCGGCTGGAGGCGAAGAAGCACGCGGTCTACGCCTTCGCAAAGGCTAATCCGATCGATCGTCACATCTACGACATCCCGGACGCCACCTACGGCATCGTCACCACGGGCAAGGCCCATCTCGATCTGATGGAAGCGCTGCGGCTGATGGGTCTCGACGAAGCGGACTGCCGCAGCATCGGCATCGACATCTACAAGGTCGGCATGGTCTGGCCGCTGGCGCTGCATGACGCGATGGCGTTCGTGAGGGGCAAGCGCGAGATCCTTGTCGTCGAGGAGAAGCGCGGCATCATCGAAAGCCAGTTCAAGGAATATTTTTACGATTATCCGGGCGAAAAACCCGAGCGCATGGTCGGTAAGCATGACGAGCAAGGGGCGCGGCTGATCTCCTGGATCGGCGAATTGTCACCGCGTGCGCTCGCTGGGGTGCTCGCACGCCGTCTCGATCCGATGTTCCCAGGCCTCAATCTCGCCGCACGCGCAGCCGGCTTGATGCCTGAGGCCTCGCGCACGATCAACGTCAGCGGTGCGACGCGTACGCCCTATTTCTGCTCGGGCTGCCCGCACAATACATCGACGAAAGTGCCCGAGGGTTCGAAGGCGCTGGCCGGCATCGGCTGTCATTTCATGGCCAGCTGGATGGACCGCGAGACATCGTCCCTGATCCAGATGGGAGGCGAAGGCGTGAATTGGGCCGCCTCGTCACGCTTCACCGGCAACAAGCACGTGTTCCAGAATCTGGGCGAAGGCACCTATTATCATTCGGGTTCGATGGCGATCCGGCAGGCGATCGCCGCCAAGGCCAACATCACCTACAAGATCCTGTTCAACGATGCCGTGGCGATGACCGGCGGCCAACCCGTCGACGGCCCAATCAGCGTCCACGCTATCGCGCACAGCGTCCGCGCCGAGGGCGTTGCGCGCATCGCGCTGGTGTCGGACGATCCGGCGCAATTTCCGCCAGGCGATCTTCCGGTCGGCGTGTCCCTCCATCCGCGCGAGAAGATGGACAGCGTGCAGCGCGAGCTGCGCGATATTCCCGGCGTCTCGGTGCTGATCTATCAGCAGACCTGCGCGACAGAGAAACGGCGTCGCCGCAAGCGTGGACAGATGATCGATCCCAAACGCTTCGCCTATATCAACGATCTCGTCTGCGAAGGCTGCGGCGACTGCTCGGTCGAATCCAACTGCCTCAGCGTCGAGCCCAAGGAGACGCCGTTCGGCCGGAAGCGCCGGATCAACCTCTCATCCTGCAACAAGGACTTTTCCTGTCTCAACGGGTTCTGCCCGAGCTTCGTCACCGTCGAGGGCGCGAGGCGCCGGAAGAAGGGCGCGAGTCGGATCGACGCGGTCGGCCACGCGGCCACGCTTCCCCTGCCCGCGCCCGCAACGCTCGACCGTCCCTATGATCTGCTCGTCACCGGCGTCGGCGGCACCGGCGTGATCACGGTCGGCGCGCTGATCGGCATGGCGGCCCACCTCGAAGGAAACGGTGTCTCGGTGCTGGATTTTACCGGCTTTGCGCAGAAATTCGGGCCGGTGCTGAGCTACATCCGGTTGGCCGCATCCCCCGACGCATTGCACCAGGTCCGTATCGACCAGGGCGCGGCCGATGCGCTGATCGGCTGCGACCTCGTCGTCAGCTCCTCGCCGAAGGCGTCCGGCACCTATCGAAAAGGTACGCGCGCCGCGGTCAACACCGCGGAGATGCCGACCGGCGACGTCGTCCGCTTCCGTGACGCCGATCTCGCCTCACCCGCCCGCCTGCGTGCGATCGGCCAGGTGATCGGCGACGGCAATCTCGACACCATCAACGCCAATGCGCTGGCCGAGCGCCTGCTCGGCGATGCCGTCTATGCCAATATCGTCATGCTGGGCTTTGCCTGGCAGCGCGGGCTGCTGCCGGTCTCGCTGTCGGCGCTGTTGCGCGCGATCGAGCTCAACGGCGTCGGGGTCGAAAGCAACAAGCAGGCTTTCGCCTGGGGCCGGATTGCAGCCGCCGATCCCGACTTCTTGCCGAAGGTGGACGAAGCGCCGAAGGCCGAGACGCTCGACCAGCTGATCGACCGCCGCGCCGACTTCCTCACGGCTTATCAGAACGATGCCTACGCAGCGCGCTATCGAGAGCGCGTTGCAAGTGTTCGCCATGCCGAAGCCAGCCTGAATAGCGAGGCATTGACCAAGGCGGTCGCGCACGCCCTGTTCAAGCTGATGGCCTACAAGGATGAGTACGAGGTGGCGCGCCTGCACATGCAGACCGGCTTCCTCGACGAGTTGAAAGGCGAATTCGAAGGCGACTTCAGCATCCAATATCACCTTGCCCCGCCGTTCCTGCCGTCGAAGCGCGATGCCCGCGGACGTCCGCGCAAGCACGCCTTCGGACAGTGGATCCAGATGCCGCTCGCCATGCTGGCGCGGGTGAAGGGATTGCGCGGGACGCCGTTCGATCCGTTCGGCTACACGGCGGAGCGGCGCGCCGAGCGGGAACTCATCACCTGGTACGATGGCGTCATCAAACGGCTGCTCGGCGGACTCGACGCGGCGCAACTGCCAAGCCTGGTCGCCATTGCAAAAGCGCCGATGGATATCCGGGGCTACGGGCCGGTTAAGGACGCCGCGATCGGGAAGGTGAAGGCCGAGGTCGAACGGCTGTTCGCCGAGCTCAATGCGCCATCACCTGCAAGGATGCGCGCCTACGGTTGACGGAGCGCCGACGAGACTTCAGCCTCTGGAGCCGAGGGGCGCCCTGATGGCGCTCCTGCAACCGGGTGACGCCTCATGGATTTCGACCAGTTGACCCTGACCCAGGCTGTGGCCGACCTCCGCGCCGGAAAAGTCACGAGCACCGCGCTCACGACGGAAGCTCTCGCCCGCGCCAAGGCCAATGCCGATCTGAATGCCTTCGTCACCCTGGACGAGGCCGGCGCTCTGAAGGCTGCGGCCGCATTCGACGCGAACGACAACAAGGACAAGCCGCTCGGCGGTGTTCCCATCGTGATCAAGGACAATATCGAGGTCACGGGGCTCCCCTGCAGCGCAGGAACGCCGGCGCTGAAGCATTACGTTCCGAGGGCCGACGCGCCGGTGGTCGCAAAATTGCGCGCGGCGGGCGCGGTCATCATCGGCAAGACCAGCATGCACGAGCTCGCTTTCGGCATCTCCGGCTACAACACCGCATTCAAGACCGGCGCGGAGTTCGGCGTGCGCAACGCCTATGACCGCACCCTGATCGCGGGCGGCTCCTCCTCAGGAACGGGCGTCGCGATCGGCGCGCGGATCGTCGCGGGCGGGCTCGGCACCGACACTGGCGGATCGGTCAGGGTCCCCGCCGCACTGAATGGATGTGCCTCGCTGCGTCCGACGGTCGGACGCTATCCGCAAGCTGGCATCGCGCCGATCTCGCACACCCGCGACACCGCGGGCCCGATGGCGGCGACCGCGGCGGATGTCGAACTCCTCGACCGCGTCATAGCAGGTGGCGAAGCCGTTCAGGCGGCCGATCTGAAGCAGATGCGAATCGGCATCGTGAGGTCGATGCTGACAAATCTCGACGCTGACACCAACGCCGCTTTCCAGGCAGCAGTGGCGAAGATGAAAGCGCAGGGTGTCACGATGGTCGAGATCGAAATGCCGCAACTGGCCGAGTTCAATGGCCAGGTCAGCTTTCCGGTCGCGCTGTACGAAGCCTATGACGATCTGGTCGCCTATCTGGACCACACCGGCACGGGCCTCAGCATCGAGGCGATGGCAAGGGACATCTCCAGCGCCGACGTCAAGGGCACCTATGATGGCCTGGTGATCCCGCGCAAACTGCCTGCCCCCGATGGCACGCTGGTTGACGCCAAGCCGATCTATGACGCCGCGATCAATAGTGCACGCCCCGCGCTCCAGGTGCTTTACAGCAGGACTTTCGCCGACAACCGGCTCGATGCCATCGCCTTCCCGACCACGCCGCGCGTCGCCATTGCCTCCAATCCGGATTCCAGCAGCCTCGAGAATTTCGGGTTGTTCATCCAGAACACCGATCCCGGCAGCAATGCCGGCATTCCCGGCATCCAGATCCCGATTGCGCTCGGCGCGGTCAGCAAACTTCCGATCGGACTCGAGCTGGATGGCCCTGCAGGCAGCGACCGCCGCCTGCTTGCGCTCGGCATGGCGCTTGAAAAAGTGTTCGGACGGCTGCCGGCGCCACCCCGCTCATGAATAGGGATTGATCAGCTTCTGCTGCTCGGCGCTGTGATGCACGAGCATGTCGATAAAGGTCCTGACCTTCGCCGACAGATGATGCCGGTGCGGATAGACCGCGTTCATCGACATCTCGACGGGACGATATTCGGGCAGAAGGCGAACGAGATGACCGGCTTCGAGATCGCCCTGGACGAGAAAACCGGCCATCAGGCAGACGGCAGCGCCTTCCAGCGCCACCTTTCGCAAGGCCTCACCGCTGTTGGTGATAAAGCTGCCGGAGATGCGCACCGATGCCGGCGTGCCCTTGCGATCGAAGAAGCGCCAATCTTCGCCGAACGGATAATTCAAGTGACGGGCGCAATTGTGCGCGGTGAGCTCATCGAGCTTCTGCACGCGACCGTGCCTTTCGAGGTAGTCGTGCGAGCAGCACAGCACGTGCCGCCAGGTTGCGAGGCTGCGAACGATCAGGCTCGAATCCGGCGGCGCGGTCATGCGCAGAGCAACGTCATAGCCTTCTTCGATGAGGTCGATTTCGGCCTCGCCCATCCGCAGATCGATCTTGAGCTCCGGATAGGACGACAGGAGCTTCGCCACCACGGGCGCAACGAACGGCACCATGTGCGTGGCGACGTGGATCCGTAGCGTGCCGCGGGGCACCGACTGCAATTCGCTCGCGATATCGTCGGCCTGTTTGATTTCGGCGAGTATCTGGATGCAGCGGTCGTAATAGGCCTTGCCGATGTCGGTGAGGCTGACCTTGCGCGTGGTGCGCTGAAGCAGCCTCACGCCGAGCCGGTCTTCCAGCGCCTGGACGTGATTGCTCACCATGGTGGTCGACATGTTGAGCTTGCGGGCTGCTGCAGAGAAGCCGCCGGTCTCGACCACCCGGCTGAAGACTTCGAGACTGGTCAATCGGTCCATGCCGACTGATTATCCGCTCTTGAGAGATAATCGCAAGGAATTCCGTCCGATTATCCATCAAACCGCTCCTGCGGGCAGCGCGGATGCGTTAGCCGCAATCCCTCGACAGGCGCGGCAATCGCTCTGGGGCAGTCGTACCTCCGGCTCGATAGATCATACGGGCCAAGGCGAGATCCCGGGACTATCCACTGTCAGCGGATAATCCTTTCGGCATTTCGCTGATTATCGATCGGACGAGGAAGACCGATAGTCTGGGTCAGCCGAAGGAGACTGCCATGTCCGAGATGCCCCGCACCAAAAACTTTCAGCAAGCGACTGAAATACCGCAAGCTACCCCGACGGCGCCGGTGCGTGGTCCCGCCCGGAATACGGTCCGGCGGGCGGCGCTGGCGCTCGCGTTCCTTGCGGGCACGGCTGCGGTTGTCCATTACGGACACGACTACTGGGTCAACGGCCGTTATCTCGAGACAACCGACGACGCCTATGTGAAGGCCGACTCCACGATCATCGCGCCAAAGGTCTCGGGCTACATCGCCAAGGTGCTGGTCAGCGACAACGAAAAGGTCAAAGCGGGCCAGCTGCTGGCGAAGATCGACGACCGCGACTTCAAGGCGGCGCTCAATCAGGCCCGCGCCGATGTCGCTGCGGCGGAAGCGGCAGTGCGGAACCTCGACGCCCAGCTCGAACTCCAGCAGCCGATCATCGAGCAGAGCACAGCCGATGTCGCTGCTGCGGACGCGAATCTGAAATTTGCGCAGGAGGAGCGCGCCCGCTACGACGACCTGATGAAGTCGGGCTCCGGCACGATTCAGCGCGCGCAACAGACTGACGCCGCGTTGCGCGCCAGCAACGCGCAACTGCAACATGCCAGGTCGGGCCTCGTGGCCGCGCAACGCAAGGTCGACGTGCTCACGACCCAGCGCGCGCAGGCTACTGCCCAGCTCGAACATGCGCGTGCGGTCGCGGAGCAGGCGACGCTCAATCTCTCCTACACCGAGATTACCGCGCCGGTCGACGGAACGGTCGGCGCCCGCTCACTGCGCGTGGGACAGTTCGTGCAGGCCGGCACGCAATTGATGGCGGTGGTGCCGCTCGATGCGGTCTATGTCGTGGCGAATTTCAAGGAGACGCAGCTCACACATGTCCGCGCCGGCCAGCCGGTCGAGCTGCACGTCGACAGTTTCCGCAACCAGACCCTGCGCGGCCATGTCGACAGCCTGTCGCCGGCGAGCGGCCTTGAATTCGCATTGCTGCCGCCCGACAACGCCACCGGCAATTTCACCAAGATCGTGCAACGGGTGCCGGTGAAGATCGTGCTCGACGACCACAGCCTGACCGGCCTGCTGCGCCCCGGCATGTCCGCGGTGCCGACCGTCGACACCAAGCAGACCGTGCTGGCCGAGCGTGAGACGGCGAAGCATCTCGCCGACAACGCGGCCCGTCCGAACGGCGGTTGAAGCCGGAAAGGTCCGGCGGGACTATCAAGTCCTACCGGATGATCCTTCCCAAACTTGGTCGATTATCGAAACGAACTGCCTGATCCATCCTGTCTCCGTAACCGAGACGAGGCTTCCATGAGCACGCTCCAACCGACCGTTAATACCACGGCCGATATCCCCGCTCCCGTCGCGGCCCCCGCAACGCCCGCCGTCTCGACCAAGACCTGGATCGCCGTGATCGGCGCGACGCTCGGCGCCTTCATGGCGGTGCTGAACATCCAGATCGTCAATGCCTCACTCGCCGATATCCAGGGCGCGATCGGCGCCGGCATTGATGACGGCGGCTGGATCTCGACCTCCTATCTGATCGCGGAGATCGTGGTGATCCCGCTGTCCGGCTGGCTGGCGCAGGTGTTCTCGATCCGCATCTATCTCCTCACCAATGCGGTCCTGTTCCTGGTCCTGTCAGCCGCCTGTGCGTTGGCGCAAGACCTGCCGCAGATGATCGTGCTGCGGGCGGTGCAAGGGTTTACCGGCGGCGTGCTGATTCCGATGGCGTTCACACTCATCATCACATTGCTGCCGCGCGCCAAGCAACCCGTGGGCCTTGCGCTGTTCGCGCTGTCGGCGACGTTCGCGCCCGCGATCGGCCCGACCATCGGCGGCTATCTCACCGAGAATTTTGGCTGGCAGTACATCTTCTATGTCAACGTTGTCCCCGGCACGATCATGGTCGGCATGCTCTGGTACGCGCTCGATGCAAAGCCCATGAAGCTGTCGTTGCTGCGCGACGGCGACTGGGCCGGCATCATCACCATGGCGATCGGATTGTCGGCGCTGCAGACCGTGCTCGAGGAAGGCAACAAAGACGACTGGTTCGGCTCGCCCTTCATCGTCAAGCTGTCCGTCATCGCGGCCGTGGC
>NZ_JADPJF010000037.1:362889-379481 GCF_023073295.1 Bradyrhizobium sp. 23
TGAGCGCCTTCCTGATCATCGAGCTCACCGTGAAGAAGCCGCTCCTGAACCTGCGTCTGCTGGTCCGCCGCAATTTCGGCTTCGGCATGCTCGCGAATTTCCTGCTGGGAATCGCGCTCTACGGCTCGGTGTTCATCCTGCCGCAATATCTGGCCCGCATCCAGGGCTACAATGCCGAGCAGATCGGCATGGTGCTGGCTTGGACCGGCCTGCCGCAGCTGGTGCTGATCCCGCTGGTCCCGCGGTTGATGCAGAAGCTCGATGCGCGGCTCATCATCGGCGTCGGCTTCGTCCTGTTCGCGGCCTCCAACTTTATGAACATCTACATGACCGGCAACTATGCCGCCGATCAATTGCTCTGGCCCAATGTGGTTCGTGCGATCGGCCAGGCGCTGGTAATGGCGCCGCTGTCTGCGGTGGCGACCTCAGGCATCGAACCGGAGAACGCGGGCTCGGCCTCCGGCCTGTTCAACATGATGCGCAACCTCGGCGGCGCCGTCGGCATCGCGCTGTTGCAGACCCTGCTGACCAAGCGCGAGCAGTATCACTCCAACGTGCTGATGCAGTCAGTCTCGCTGTTCGAGCAGGCGACGCGGACGCGGCTGGAACAGCTCACCCAATACTTCGTCAATCACGGCATTCTCGATCGGGCGGACGCGTTGCATCGCGCCTATGTTGCGATCGGCCATATCGTGCAGAAGCAGGCCTATATCCTCGCCTTCAGCGACACCTTTTATCTGCTCGGCGTGGCCCTGATCGTCGCGCTGATCGCCACCCTCTTCCTGAAGAAGGCCGGCCACGCCTCGGCCGGCGGCGCCCACTGACGTCAACCCAGCCAGCAAGGAGAACGACCATGAAACCCCGCATGAATTTCTACCAGGCCGCACCCGACACGATGAAGGCGCTGATGGCACTGGAAGAGCAGATCCAGTCGACGGGCCTTGAGAAATCGTTGATCGAGCTCGTCAAGATCCGGGCGTCACAGATCAACGGCTGCGCCTTCTGCATCAACATGCACACCGAGGACGCCCGCAAGCGCGGCGAGACCGAGCAGCGCATCTATCTGCTCAACGCCTGGCGCGAATCACCGCTCTACACCGACCGCGAGCGCGCGGCGCTGGCCTGGACGGAATCAGTGACGCTGATCTCCGAGACGCACGCGCCTGATGACGTCTACGAGCAGGTCCGCCCGCAATTCTCCGACGCGGAGACGGTGAACCTGACCATGCTGATCGGCGCCATCAATGCCTGGAACCGAATCGCGATCGCGTTCCGTGCGGTTCATCCGGTGAAGGTGAAGGCATCGGTGGCGTGAGGTGCTGATGTGTGGAGGCCAAACTGCCTCAATACATTCGCCTGTCATGCCCCGGCTTAACCGGGGCATCCAGTACGCCGCGGCTTCTCGAGTCCAGCACTCCCGTCACGGAGTACTGGATCGCCCGGTCAAGCCGGGCGATGACGGCGGTAGGTAGCTTAAACCGCCGTCGCCTTCGCGAACTCCACGTAGATCTCGCGCAGCCGCAGGGCGATCGGGCCGGGCTTGCCGTCGCCGACCTTCTTGCCGTCGATCGCAACCACCGGCTGGACGAACAGCGACGCCGAGGTGGCGAAGGCTTCCTTGGCGGCGAGCGCCTCGGCGACCGTGAAGGAACGCTCTTCGACGCGGAGCTGACGCTCTTCCGCCAGCGCCACCACCGCCTTGCGGGTGCAGCCCGGCAGGATCGCGTTGGAGTTCTTGCGGGTCACGATGACGTCGTCCTGGGTCAGGATGAACGCTGAAGACGAACCGCCTTCGGTGACGTAACCGTCTTCCAGCATCCAGGCTTCGCCCGCACCGGCTTCGGCCGCGGCCTGCTTTGCCAGCACTTGCGCCAGCAATGCTACGCTCTTGATGTCACGCCGCTCCCAGCGGATGTCGGGCACGGTGATCACATTGATGCCGGTCTTGGCCGAGGCGGCGTTGATGATGTCCTTCTCCGACGTGAACATCACCAGGCTCGACTTGACGTCGCCCTTGGGGAAGGCGAAGTCGCGGCCCTTGTCGGCGCCGCGGGTGACCTGGAGATAGACGAGGCCGTTCTCGACCTTGTTGCGTGCAATCAGCTCCTGCTGGATCTCGGTGATGCGCTCGACCGTCTCCGGGAGCCTCAGCTTGATCTCGCCGACCGAGCGCTCCAGCCGCGCCAGATGCGAGGCATTGTCGACCAACTTGCCGTCGAGCACGGCCGAGACCTCATAGATGCCGTCGGCGAACAGGAAGCCGCGATCGAGGACCGAAATTTTGGCGTCCGAAAGCGGGACGAATGAGCCGTTGACATAGGCGATCGGATCCAAGGCAGGTCTCCTGGCGGGAATAGGGATTACCCGCTGGTATAAGGGATTTGTCGGTGCCACGAAACCCTCAACCCGTCATTCCCGACCGGCGCCAGGAGGCACGTCGCGGAATGACAGTGGGATCAATGCGACAGAATCTTCGACAAGAACTTCTGCGCGCGGTCGCTGCGGGGCTTGCCGAAGAAATCGTCCTTCGGGGCGTCCTCGACGATCTCGCCGCGGTCCATGAAGATCACGCGGTTGGCGACCTTGCGGGCAAAGCCCATCTCGTGCGTCACGACCATCATGGTCATGCCCTCATGGGCGAGGTCTACCATGACGTCGAGCACCTCGCTCACCATTTCGGGGTCGAGCGCCGAGGTCGGCTCGTCGAACAGCATGACGATGGGATCCATCGCGAGCGCGCGGGCGATCGCCACGCGCTGCTGCTGGCCGCCGGACAGGTTCGCGGGAAATTTTTGCGCCTGTTCCTTCAGGCCGACCCGCTCCAGCAGCTGCATGCCTTTCGCCACCGCCTTGTCGCGCGACCGGTCGAGCACCTTCTGCTGCGCGAGGCAGAGATTATCAATGATCTTCAGATGCGGAAACAGCTCGAAGTGCTGAAAAACCATGCCGACACGCGCGCGCAGCTTGGGCAGATTGGTCCTGGGGTCGTTGACCTTAGTGCCATCGACGCTGATGTCGCCTTTCTGGAATGGCTCCAGCGCGTTGACGCATTTTATCAGCGTCGACTTGCCTGATCCCGACGGACCGCAGACCACGACCACCTCGCCCTTGGCGACGCTGGTGGTGCAGTCGGTCAGCACCTGGAAGGCCGGGCTGTACCATTTGTCGACGTGGCTGATCTCGATCATGGCAAACTCTATCGAATGATGGCGATGCGCGCCTGCAGGCGGCGAACGCCGAAGGACGCGATACAGGAGATGGTGAAGTAGACGATCGCTGCGAATAGATACATTTCGACCAGACGGCCGTCGCGCTGCGCGACCTTGCTAGCCGCACCGAGGAAATCGGTGATCGACAGCACATAGACCAGTGAGGTGTCCTGGAACAGCACGATGGTCTGCGTGATCAGGACCGGCAGCATGTTGCGGAAGGCCTGCGGCAGAACGACGTAGCGCATGGTCTGGGCGTAGGTCAGGCCGAGCGCGTTGGCTGCGGCCGGCTGGCCGCGCGAGATCGACTGGATGCCGGCACGCATGATCTCGGAGAAGTACGCGGCCTCGAACATGATGAAGGTGATGAGCGAGGACGCGAACGCGCCGACACTGATCGGACGCGACGCGCCAGTTACCCATTGCCCGATATAGGGCACCAGGAAGTAGAACCAGAAGATCACCAGCACCAGCGGCAGCGAGCGCATGAAGTCGACATAGACGCCCGCGATGCGGCCCAGCACCTTGTAGCCGGACAGCCGCATCAGCGCGATCGCCGTGCCGAAGACGAGGCCGCCGAGTGCAGCAAGCCCGGTCAGCATCAGCGTGAACGTCATGCCCTCATAGAATAGATAGGGCAGCGTGCGGATGATGACCCCGAAATCAAAATTGCTGAACATGGCGCTACTTCCCCGTGATGTAGCCGGGGATCGCGACCCAGCGCTCGAGGAAGCGCATCGCGGTCACGACGACGGCGTTGACGAGGAGATAGAGGATGGTCGCAGCGGTGAAGGCCTCGAACACCTGGAACGAGAATTCCTGCATCGAGCGCGCCTGGCCGGTCAGTTCGAGCAAACCAATGGTGATGGCCACAGCCGTGTTCTTGATGGTGTTGAGGAACTCGGACGTCAGCGGCGGCAGGATGATGCGAAAAGCCATCGGCAGCAGGATGTAGCGATAAGCCTGCAGGGTCGTCAGGCCGAGTGCGGTCGCCGCCATCTTCTGCCCGCGCGGCAGCGATCCGATGCCGGCCTGCAACTGCACGGCGACGCGCGCCGACATGAAGAACCCGATGCCAATCGCGGCCGTCCAGAACGGCGCGTTCGGCAGTTGTTTCAGCCACAATCCCGCGGACCTTGGCAACACTTCCGGCAGCACGAAAAACCACAGGAAGAGCTGCACCAGCAGCGGCATATTGCGGAAGAATTCAACATAGGCAAAGCCGAACCAGTACGCTCCCTTCGACGGCAGTGTGCGCATCACGCCGACGATCGATCCGGTGATCAGCGCGATGATCCAGGCGAGCGCACCCGTCTTGAGGGTCAGCACCAGGCCCGACAACAGCATGTCGAGATAGGTGCCGGTCCCCATCGGGTTCGGCTGGAAAAAGATTCCCCAGTTCCAGTTGTAGTTCACGTGTCCCCCGCGCGAACGCGCCAGTCATCGATGTCCTGGCGCCTATGCAAATGTCCGGCCATCCTGGAGTCAAGATGGCCGGACACGATCCCGATCGAAAGATCGAGGTTATAGCTTACTTATAATCGTCCGGGTTTGGCGAGTCCGTCGGCTTGGCAAACTCGTTCTTCAGCTCGGCCGAGATCGGCGTGTTGAGATTGAGGCCCTTCGGCGGGATCTTCTGCGTGAACCACTTGTCGTAGATCTTCTGGCCCTCGCCGGAGGTGTAGAGCGCAGCGGTCGCCGCGTCGACGACCTTCTTGAAGGCCGCGTCGTCCTTGCGCAGCATGATGCCGTAGGGCTCAGGCTTGGAGAACGCGTCCTTGGAGATGACGTAGTCATCGGGCGACTTCGAGCCGGCAACGAGGCTCGCGAGCAGGATATCATCCATCACGAAGGCGACCGCACGGTCGGTCTCGACCATCAGGAAGGCCTCGGCGTGGTCCTTGGCCGGAATGATGTTTGCGCCGAGGCTTTTTGCAACATTGGCCTCGGTGAGCTGTTTGATGTTGGTGGTGCCGGCAGTGGAAACCACCGATTTTCCCTTGAGGTCGTCAATCGCCTTCAGGCCACTCGACTTCTTGAAGACGTAGCGGCTGGCGGTCAAATAATGGGTGTTGGTGAAGGCAACCTGCTTCTGGCGCTCGGCATTGTTGGTGGTCGAGCCGCATTCGAGATCGATGGTGCCGTTCGCCATCAGCGGGATCCGGGTCGCCGAGGTCACCGGATTGAGCTTGACCTCGAGCTTGTCGAGCTTGAGCTCCTTCTTCACGGCGTCGACGATCTTGTAGCAGATGTCCATCGCGTAGCCGATGGGCTTCTGGTTGTCGTCGAGATAAGAGAACGGGATCGAGGAGTCGCGGAAGCCGAGCGTAATGGCGCCGGTGTCCTTGATGTTCTTGAGCGTGCCGGTCAGCTCCTCGGCCCCGGCCTGGCCGACGGCGAAGGTCGCGGCGAGCGCGAGGCCGATGCTACGGAAATGTTTCACGTTTTGGTCCCCTTTCAGGATGATGCCGGCGGGATGCAAGCACAAATTGGGTTGGAATAGAATGTGACTTTTGGCTGGATCGCGGCTCCGGTTAACGGCTCAGGCCGGCGGGCGCGTTAGCGGGCTTGTTAGCGGGCTTGGCAATTCCCCGAGATCCCAGAACAGGCCGGCCATCACCGTCAAGGCCTCTTCGGTCAATGGCAGCAGGATGTGCTCATTGGGCGCATGCTGGGAGCAGCCGGGATAGGAGTGCGGCACCCAGATCGTCGGCAGGCCCAATATCTCGGAAAACACGTCATTGGGCAGCGAGCCGCCGAAATTCGGCAGCACCGCCGGCACTTTGCCGGTGGTCTCCTTCACCGAATTCGCCGCCCATGCGATCCAGGGGCTGTCGAAATCGGTGCGCGATGCCGCGAAGCTCTGTGCGGCCCGCACTTCGACCATCGGAAAACCCCTTTCGACCAGATGCGCACGGACGGCTTCGATCAGGCCGTCGACCTTGGTGCCGACCACGAAGCGCAGTTGCAGCACGGCATTGGCGTGGCCGGGAATGGCGTTGGCCGGCTTCTCGATGTTTCCCGACGACATCGCCAGCACTTCGAGCGTGTTCCAGGCATAGAGCCGCTCGGCCGCCGAAAGACCCTCCTCGCCCCAGTTCTCGGCCAACGCCGGCTCGTCCTCGGTCGGCACCACCTGCACGTCCGCAAGATAGCTGCGGATCTGGTTGGTGAGGCGCGGCGGCTTCAGCGCGTCCAGCTGAAGGCGGCCGTGGCCGTCGACCAGCGTCGAGATCGCGTTGACCAGAATGGTCGCTGGGTTGGCGAGCACACCGCCCCAATTGCCGGAGTGATGGCCGCCGTCGCGAAGGTTCACATCGAGATGAATGCGGATGCCGCCACGGCAGCCGAGGAATAGGGTCGGACGGTCGGCGGACAGGCGCGGCCCGTCGGAGGCCACGAACAGATCGGCCTTGAGCGCATCGCGATTGAGATCGCAGACCTTGCCGAGATCCGGCGAGCCGATCTCCTCGCCCATCTCGAGGATGAACTTGGCGTTGAAGCCGAGCTTGCCGCCGCGGGCCTCGCGCACCGCGCGGAGTGCCGCCATGTTGATGCTGTGCTGGCCCTTGTTGTCGGCGGTGCCGCGACCGTAGAGACGCGTGCCCGAAACCGTGGTGCGCCAGGGATCGCGGCCGTCGCGCCACTCGCCTTCCATCCCGTCAACGACGTCGCCATGGCCGTAGATCAGCACGGTCGGCGCCGTCTCACTTTCGCGGCGTTCGGCGAACAGGAACGGCGCCTTGCCGCTGGGAGATTCGATCATCCGGCTTTCGAAATCGAGCGCGGCAAAAGCGGGCACCATCTCCTGTTCCAGATAGGCGCGCAGCTCGACGCTCCGGTTCGGATTCTGGCTCTCGGTCTGGTAGGCGACGCGGCGGTCGAGTTCGGCGAGGAACGCGCCCGATTCAAAATCGTCACGGGCGCGGGCGATGGCATCGGCTCTGGTCATTATTTTCTTTTTTAGGTTGCGAGGCGAAGGAGCATACCCGATACGGGCAGGCCTCCGAAAGTGGCGGGGACTTCGATAGTCTTGGGATTTCGTTCTTGCTCTCTTGAGATTGGCTTGCCAAGCGCGGCAGCGCCGCTGATTTTGGCCTTGCCAACGTCGCGCTATATGCAAGAACTTCGCCAAGTTCGGGCGCAGCTCTATCATTCGAAGAGCGCCCGGTACAGGGCGCCGGGGGACCATCATGGCCAAGCAGATCAGGCTCAATGCATTTGCGATGAATTGCGTCGCGCACCAATCACCGGGCTTGTGGACCCATCCGCGCGACCGCACTGCCGAATATAACCGCCTGCCCTATTGGATCGATCTTGCCAGAACGCTGGAGCGCGGCCGTTTCGACGGACTGTTCCTGGCCGACGTGCTCGGCGTCTATGACGTCTACGGCAACAGTCCTGACGCAGCCTTGCGCAACGCAGCCCAGTCGCCCTCGAACGATCCGCTGCTGCTGCTGTCGGCAATGGCCGCCGTGACGCAGAATCTCGGCTTCGGCGTCACCAGCAATCTCTCCTTCGAGCCGCCCTATCCGTTCGCGCGGCGGATGTCGACGCTCGATCATCTCACCGAGGGGCGTATCGGCTGGAACGTCGTCACCGGCTATCTCGACAGCGCCGCGCGCGGCGCCGGCAAGGACAAGCAGATCGGGCACGACGACCGCTACGAGATCGCGGACGAATATATGGAGGTCGTCTACAAGCTCTGGGAAGGGAGTTGGGAGGACGACGCCGTGCTGCGCGACCGCACGCGCGGCATCTTCACCGATCCCACAAAGGTCCATCGCGTCAACCACGAGGGCGCGAACTACCGCATCAACAACACCATCCACCTGAGCGAACCGTCGCCGCAGCGGACGCCCGTGCTGTATCAGGCCGGCACCTCGCCGCGCGGACGGCAGTTCGCGGCACGGCACGCCGAATGCGTGTTCATGTCGGGGCCGTCAGCCAAGGTGATCGCGCCGCGCGTATCGGCGATCCGTCAGGAGGCCGCCGCGTTCGGCCGCAATCCGGCGGAAATCCTGATGTTCTCGATGATGACGATCATCCTCGGGCGGACGGAAGCCGAAGCGAACGAAAAATATGCCGACTATCGCCGCCACATCAGCCCGGAAGGCGCGCTGGCGCTGATGTCGGGATGGACCGGAATCGACTTCTCCGGCTACGAGCTCGATCAGCAGGTGCGCCATGTTCAGAACGATGCCGGCCGCAGCGCACTCGATAACGTCACCCGCGCCGATCCCGATCGCGTCTGGACCGTGCGCGACGTCATCGAGCATGTCGGCGTCGGCGGCGCAGGTCCCGTCGTGGTCGGCACGCCGGAAATGGTCGCGGACAAGATCGAGGCGTGGTTCGAGGCGACCGATGTCGACGGCCTCAACGTCGCCTTCGCGATCTCACCCGGCGATTTCGAGGACATCGCCGACATGCTGGTGCCGGAGCTGACGCGACGCGGGCGGTACAAGGCGGAGTACGCGCAGGGCACGCTACGCGAGAAGCTGTTCGGCGAGGGGCGGGCGCGGCTAGGTGCGCCGCATCCGGCGGCAGGGTTCAGAGTGGGGAGAAAGGGGTAGCGCCGCTAGGTACGCTGTCATGCCCCGGCTTGACCGGGACATCCAGTACGCCGCAGCGTCTCGACTCAATCACCGCCGGCTCTGGAATACTGGATCAGCCGCCTTCGCGGGTGATCACGACTGATAATGTGGCGGCACCAATGCCGCAGGTGACGCTGCCCTACAGCTTCCCGTCCACCATCACCTCGATCAGTTTCGTCCCCGGCCGGCCAAACGCCGACGCCAGCGTCGCCTTCAACTCTCGGGGATCGCTGACTTTGATTGCCTCACATCCCAGCGCCTTAGCCACGCCCGCGAAATCCACCGGCGGATCGACAAAATCCATGCCGACGTAATTGTCGTCGCCGTGGAAGGCGAGCAGGCGCTGCTTGATGATGCGGTAGCCGCCATTGTTGGCAATGACCACATTGAGCGGCAGCTTGTGATGCGCCGCTGTCCACAGCGACTGGATCGAATACATCGCGCTGCCGTCGCCGGAGAAGCAGACCACCGGGCGATCGGGATTGGCGATGCTGGCGCCGACGGAGGCCGGCAGGCCCCAGCCGATGCCGCCGGAGGCAAGGCCGTGATAGCCGAAGCGATCGCGGTGCGCACGCAAGGCCGTGATCTGGCGGCTCGAGGTGAGGCCTTCGTCCACGAGGATGGCATTAGCGGGCATGGCCTCGACCATTTGCAGCACCAGCCAGTCCGGATCGATGGGGCTGCGGTCCGCGGCCTTGCCGATCTGCTCGACCAGCGCGGTGCGCCGCGCGGTCCAGTTCCTCGGCGCGAGTTCGGTCAGCCGTTGCTTCGCGCGGCTCGCCAGGGCAGCGCCGCCCATCTCCTTCAACACCGGGATCAGCGCGCGCAGCGTTTCCTTCAAATCCGCCTTCAGCGCGATCTCAGCCCCGTAGTTCTTGGCGATCTCCCAATCGCCGAGGCCGATCTGCACGATGCCAAGGCCCTCCGGCAGCGCGTCGACCTCGCTGTAGACCGACATCCGCAAGGGATCGCCGCCGAGCGCGATCAAGAGGTCGAAGGGCGCAAGCGTGTCGCGCGCGACTTTCTGGACACGTGCCAGCGTGCCGACGAAGCTCGGGCTCTCCGAGAGGAAGTGCGAGCCATAGGGCGTCGAGGATTGGTAGGCAGCCGCGCCGAGTAGTTCTGCGAGTTCGGCGGCCTCCATCAGCGCATCGCTCTTGACCACTTCGTCCATGGTGACGATCACGGGACGCTCGGCCCTGAGCAGTCGGGCGGCGAACGCCTTCAGTGCCTCATCCGATGGTCTTGTGCGAGCGTCAATGCGGGTGGAGCGACCGAGATCGATCCCTGCCTCGCTGTTGAGGATATCGCCGGGCAATGAAATGAACACCGGCCCGGTCGGCGGGGTGGTTGCGACTTTTGCGGCGCGGCGCACGATGCGCGGCAGATCCTCGAGCCGCGTCACCTCGACCGCCCATTTCACCAGCGGCTCGGCCATGCGCACCAGCGGCCCATACAGCACCGGCTCCATCAGTCCGTGGCCCTGCTCCTGCTGGCCCGCGGTCAGGATCATCGGCGTGCCCGTGAACTGGGCGTTGTAGAGCGAGCCCATCGCGTTGCCGAGGCCGGGCGCGACATGGACGTTGCAGGCGACCAGCTTTCCGGAGGCGCGGCTATAGCCATCCGCGATCGCCACCACCAGGCTCTCCTGCATCGCCATCACATAGGCGAGGTCAGGGTGATCCTTCAGCGCATGCATGATCGGCAGCTCGGTGGTGCCGGGATTGCCGAACAGATGCGTGATGCCCTCGTCCTTGAGCAACGCGAGAAAGGCGGAGCGGCCGGTGATCTTGTTCTTCATGTTTCCTCCAGAGGCGGACGTTGCCGCAAGGCAAAAAGCATGATGGCCGAAATCGCGGGAGGCGCGCAAGGAAGCGCGGTCATGGCTGCGTTGCGTGGGACAGCGCTACATCTCCTCGCGCCCCAACTCGAACGGATCCTCGCCGCTCGCCCGCTTCTTTTTTTTCGAGCGCTGCCAGACCACACCGGGAAAGCCTTTCAGCGGCACCAGCGGCTCGCCGGTATAGGTCCATTCCTGCAGCTCTTCGATCGCGATGTGATAGAGCGGCTGGCGGCCGGTGCGTTCCCTAAACAGCGCACGGGGGATGTTGACCATATGCGGCCCGCGCGGGCGCTCATATGCGATCGGCGTGCCGCAATGCGCGCAGAAGCTGCGCGCGGTCTTCGTTGCCTTGTCCTCGTAGCGCGTCAGCGCCGTCTTACCTGCGGTGATGCGAAACCGCTTCTTCCAGCTTCCGACATAGGTTGCATAGGCGGCGCCGTGGGCGCGACGGCTGGCGGCGGAGTGATCGTGCCAGGCCCAGCGTGCGGGAACGTCGATCTCGAAGGTAACCCTGCCGCAGAGGCACTGGCCGGTGGCTATACCTGCGGCGGCTGCGGCTTTGGCCATTGTCTCTCCTCTCGTCATTGCGAGCGCAGCGAAGCAATTCAGAGTCTTGCCGCCGAGGCAGTCTGGATTGCTTCGCTGCGCTCGCAATGACGGAGTTCGTGGTGTCAGTCGGGGCAACACAATAACTCTGTAGCCCGGATGAGCGAAGCGACATCCGGGAAGACCAGAGCTTGAGTGAACCCCGGATATCGCTTTGCTCATCCGGGCTACAGCAGTGTCAGACCGGCGTCAGTTCGTCGTACGCGGGATAATCCGTATAACCCTTCTCCTCGCCACCGTAAAACGTCGCACGGTTATACGGCGTGAGAGGGTAATCGTGCTGCAGGCGGAGCGGCAGATCGGGGTTGGAGATGAAGATGCGGCCGAAGGCGATGATGTCAGCATGCCCCTCCGCAATGGCGGCGTTCGCGGTCTCGCCGGTAAATCCGCCGGCGGTCATCAGCACGCCGCTGTAGAGCGGGCGGAACAGCAGCATCGCCGACGGCACGTTCTGCCAGTTGACTTCGGCGCGCCCCGAGCCGCTGGAGCGCGGTTCGATGAAATGCAGATAGGCAAGACCGAGCTTGTCGAGCGCGTTGACCACGTGCGTGTAGAGCGGCATCGGATCGGGCTCGCCGGAATCATTGGCGATGCCGTGGGGCGACAGCCGCACGCCGACGCGGCCCGCGCCCCAGACGTCGATCGCGGCCTCGGTCACTTCGAGCAGAAGCCGCGCGCGGTTCTCGATCGAACCGCCATATTGATCGGTGCGCTGGTTGCTGCGTGATTGCAGGAATTGCTCGAGCAGATAGCCGTTGGCGCCGTGGATCTCGACCCCGTCGAAGCCGGCGGCCAGCGCGTTCTTCGCACCCTGCCTGAAGGCCTCGACGATGCCCTTGACTTCATCCGTGTCCAGCGCGCGCGGCGTCTCATAGTTGGAGATCTTGCCGTCGGCAGTCATCGCCTTCATGCCTTCGGCCTTGATCGGGATCGCGGAGGCCGAGACCGGCAGCTCCCCGCCGTGGAAGGAGGAATGCGAGACGCGGCCGACGTGCCAGAGCTGGAGAAAGATGATGCCGCCCTTGGCGTGCACGGCGTCGACCACCTTGCGCCAGCCCGCGATCTGCGTCTCCGAATAGATGCCGGGCGTCGCTGGATTACCGCGGCCGTGCGAGAGCACGGGCGAGGCCTCGGCGATGAGCAGGCCGCCTTGGGTGGCGCGCTGGCCGTAATATTCGGCGTTGAGCGGCCGCGGCGAAAAGCTCTCGCGCTCGGCCCTCATGCGCGTCAACGGCGCCATCGCGACGCGATGCGCGAGCGTGTACGGACCGACCTGCAACGGTTGAAACAACGCCTCGAATTTCATGCTGGCCTCTAATGGCGAAGGAAGGATGCGCATCATATAGCGAGGGGCGGCTACCGAGAGAAGGCGCCGCCCCTGCAAAAGCAGATATTCCCTCCCGCGGAACGCGGGAAAGACCAGTGTTACGCCGTCTTGATCCACACCGCCTTCACGTTGAGATATTCCTCGACGTGCTGCTTGCCGGATTCGCGGCCGTAGCCGCTCATCTTGTAGCCGCCGAAGGGCACGGCCGGGTCCATCGCCTGGTAGCAGTTCACCCACACCGAACCGGCACGGAGCCTCTTCGCGACCGCATGCGCCTTGCTGACGTCCCGCGTCCACAGGCCCGAGCCGAGACCGAACGTGGTGGCGTTGGCGCGCTTGACCAGCTCGTCCATGTCCTTGAACGCGATCGCCGAAATGACGGGACCAAAGATCTCCTCCTGCGCGATGCGCATATTGTCCTGGACGCCCGCGAACACTGTCGGCGAGACGAAGAAGCCTTTTGCAAGCGCGCCTTCGGTGACGCGGCCACCGCCGGCAAGCGCCCGCGCGCCTTCCTTTTGGCCGATGTCGAGATAGCTGGTGACGCGCTCGAGCTGTTGCTCGGACACCAGCGGTCCGATCTGGGTGTTGGGATCGAGGCCGTTGCCGACCTGCAGTTTCTTGCCGAACTCGGCCACGCGGCCGACGAACTCCTCATAGATCGACTGCTCGACGAAAAGCCGGGTGCCGGCGCTGCAGATCTGTCCCGAATTGGCGAACACCGCCATCGCAGCGCCCGGCACGGCCGCATCGAGATCGGCATCCGCGAACACGATGTCCGGCGACTTGCCGCCGAGCTCGAGCGAGACGCGCTTGAGGTTGCCGGCCGAGGCGCGGATGATCGACTGGCCCGTGACATGCGAGCCGGTGAAGGCAACCTTGTCGACGTCGTGGTGTGCGGCAAGCGCCGCGCCCGCAGTCTCGCCATAGCCAGGCACGACGTTGATGACGCCGGGCGGAACGCCCGCTTCCATCGCCAGCTCGGCGATGCGCAGCGAGGTCAGCGGCGCTTCTTCGGCCGGTTTGAGCACGACGGTGCAGCCGGTCGCGATCGCCGGACCGATCTTCCAGATCGTCGCAGTCAGCGGACCATTCCAGGGAATGATGGCGCCGACGACGCCGATCGGCTCCTTCAGCGTGTAGGAGAAGATTTCGCCGGGCAGCGAGTTCTCGATGGTCTCGCCATGGATCGCGGTGGTCTGGCCGGCATAATAGCGCAGCATGCCGACGGCGCGCAGGCGATAGGCACGGGTACGGCTGAGCGGCGCGCCCATGTCGAGCGTGTCGAGCTGCGACAATTCGTCGAAATTCTTCTCGACGAGGTCGGCAAGCTTCAGGAGCAGATTCTGCCGCTCGAACGGCTTGACCTTGCTCCAGGGCCCTTCGAAGGCGCGGCGAGCGGCAGCAACTGCGCGATCGATATCTTCCTTGTCGCCCTCGGCCACTGTTGCGAGCAGTTCGCCGGTCGCGGGGTTGTGGGTCTCGAAGCGCTTGCCTGAGGCAGCATCGACCCACTTCCCGTCGATCAGCATCTGCTTGTAGGATCCGTTGGCGAATGGATGGCGCGTGATCGGAATAGCCTGCGACACAGCCATGGCTGAACTCCCTGTCAATGATTGATTGGTTCGATCTGGGTGGGATCGTTGATCGATAGAATACTGCGATGCCGGACAGGCGTAAAGTAGAGGCGTAGAGTCGGCGCGGAACGAACACCTCCCATGCCGACTTGTGCGGGGTCGCGCGAGTGCCATGTTATAGCACGACCGAGCCCCTCCCCGGAGACCGATCCATGCCACATCCCGCGATCATCAAAGACAATGTTGCCGTGATCACCGGTGGCGCGTCCGGCATCGGATTCGCCGCCGCCGCAGCCTTCGCGCGAAACGGCGTGAAGGTGTGTATCGCCGATGTGGATCAGGCGCGGCTGGCGGACGCCGCGACAAGACTCTCATCCCTCACGTCCGCCGCACATGTGATGACCTTCGCGATTGACGTCAGCAAGGCCGAGAGCGTGATGGAACTGGAGCGCGCCGTCCACGAGCGCTTCGGCGGCACCGACATCCTCATGAACAATGCGGGCATCCAGCCCGGCAGCACGCTGTTCGGCGAACCCAACAACTGGCAGCGCATCATCGGCGTCAACATGTGGGGCATCATCAACGGCTCGCGCACCTTCGCGCCCAACATGATCGCGCGCGGCAGCGCGGGGCTCATCATCAACACCGGGTCGAAGCAGGGCATCACCACCCCGCCCGGCGATCCCGCCTACAACGTCTCCAAGGCAGGCGTGAAAGCTTTTACGGAAGCGCTCCAGCACGAGCTGCGCAACACTGCGGGTTGCCGCATCACCGCGCATCTGCTGATTCCCGGCTTCGTCTTTACGGGCCTTACCGCGAAGGGCCGCACAGAGAAGCCGGCCGGCGCCTGGACGGCCGAGCAGACCGTGAATTTCATGTTGGCGCGGCTGGAGGCCGGGGATTTCTACATTCTGTGCCCGGACAACGATGTCCCGCGCGCGCTCGATGAAAAGCGCATGCTGTGGGCCGCCGGCGACATCGTGGAGAACCGCCCGCCGCTGTCACGCTGGCACCCGGACCATGCGGATGCATTCGCGAAGTTCGTGAAGGGGGATTAGGCGTTTTTCCTTCTCCCCTTGTGGGAGAAGGTGGCGCGAAGCGCCGGATGAGGGGTTGCATCCGCAAATTCAGGAGCAGTGTCTCTCGCAGAGAGAAACCCCTCGCCCGTCTCGCCGCTATGCGGCGAGCCACCCTCTCCCACAGGGGGAGAGGGCGAAGAAACCTACAGCGTCTCTTGCTGATGCCCGCAATTCTTGCAGGCGAACTTGATGCGGGTCTGGCCCTTTGGCGCCTGCACACGGTTCGGGGCGCCGCATTTACCACAGACGGCCTCGATGCGAGTATCGCCCTGCTTGACGACGACGGTTTTCTTTTCCATCGATTCGCGGATCAGGCGCTCGGCCTCCTCACGCAGTGATTGTTTCGACAAAGCTCGTCTCCGCCATAAATGCGGGCGAGGCTTATCCCACCTGCGGCGAAATCACAATCCGAAACGGCTGCTCAGACCTCGACAATCACGTAGCTGTCCTCGACATGCACCGGAAAGGTCTCGGCAACATACGGGCCTTTCTGGAGTTCCTCGCCTCGCTCCACCGCGACCGGATATGACTTAATCTTGACGCGCTTCGGGTCGAACCAGGATTGGCCGTTGCGCATGTCGAACTCCCAGCCATGCCAGGGACAGCGCAGCATCTCGCCGACGCGCGAGCGCTGATAGATGCCGGGCTCGGGCGAGGTCAGTCGCGCGACACAGGCCGCTTTCTCCAGCGGCGCGCCTTCGTGCGGGCAGCGGTTCAGCAAAGCGAAGAACTCGCCATTGACGTGGAACACGACAATGTCGCGGCCGGACATCGACGACCTTGTTGCCACCGGGTGGGATCTCCGAGGTGGACGCGACGATGTGACGGGCCATCCGTGCAGACCTTCTCAGAACTTGTAGACCGCGCGGGCATTGGTGCTGAAGATCTTCCTTCGCTCGGCCTCCGTCAGTGGCGTCTTGAACGCAAAGCGCGGATCGTCGAAATCCCAGTGCGGATAGTCCGACGAGAACAGGAGACGGTCGATGCCGACCCATTCGATCAACGAGCGCAGGTGCCGGGCTTCGTCAGGTTCGTCGATCGGTTGCGTCGTGAACCAGAAATGCTCGCGGACATATTCCGACGGCTTGCCTTGAGATGCGGCACCTCGCTGCGAAACCGCTCAAAATGCTGGTCCATTCGCCACACCGCGGACGGGATCCAGCCGAAGCCGCCCTCGATAAAGACAAACTTCAATTTCGGAAAACGCTCCGGCACACCCTCGATCACGAGGCTGGCAAGCTGCGCCGCAATGGTGTGCGCGTTGGACTGGTGCTCCTCGACATAATAGGACGGCCAGCCGCCACCGGTCGGCGCATGCCCGCCATAGCCGCCGACATGGATGCCGAGCGGCAGGGCC
>NZ_JADPJF010000037.1:379596-388273 GCF_023073295.1 Bradyrhizobium sp. 23
CAACGGCTCGTTGGCGCGCGGCGAGACGTTGATCTGGACGTATTCGCCGATTTTCGCGCAGCGTTCGATCTCGGCAATGGCGAGATCGACGCCGTCCTGCCCGACCAGGATCGAAGCCTTCAGGCGCGGGTCGCGATGCGACCAGAACGCCAGTTGCCAGTCGTTGATGGCACGCTGGATCGCGGCGCCGAATTCGAGGTTCTGCTGCGAGAAGATGAAGAGATCGAGCACCTGCAAAATCCCGAACTCGACATCGAGCGGATCGAGATGCTGCTTCTGCATGAAGGCGAGATCCGAACCGGGCGGCCCGCCGGTCGGCGGCCAGGCATCGCGCCGCGCGATCAGCGGCGAAGAGCGCGGATAGGGCGTGGTGAACAGATAGGGCGTGCGCAAATGGCTGCCATATTCCTTCAGATGCTGCTGCCAGCGCTCTGGCAGAAACTCGTTGAGATCGTCGAACGAATGCAGGCTCGGATGAACGTCGCAATCGACGATGCGCAGCCGCGAAGCGGCAGGCTTTTCGTCTTCTCGTAGTGGGCGGTCGATGACGTCACTCATGCGAAACTCCGGTCTAGTTGGCGAGCGACAGCCGCGGAAACGTCTCCAGCGGGTTGTCGACGCACATCTTCGAGATGATGCTGTTCGGCAGGTCCGGCGGGATCGGATCGTCGCCGTCGAACTGCCAGTGCGGATAGTCGGACGCGAACAGGAACATCTTGTCCGAGCCGATCTGGTCGATGATCTCCTCGACGCTTTTGGCGTCGCCCGGCGCGTCGAACGGCTGCATTGTGACACGAAAACTGTCGCGGATGATCGCTGCCGGCTCGCGCTCGACCCAGGGCACCTCGACGCGCACGCCGCGCCAGGTCTTGTTGGCGCGCCACATGAAAGCCGGGAGCCAGCTCACGCCGGATTCCATCAGCACGACCTTGAGGTCCGGAAACTTGCCGAACACGCCCTCATAGATCAGGCTCAGGATCTGCGCCTGAAATGCCTGCGCCTCGACGAAGTAATATTCGTAGCGGTGCGACGGCCATCCGGCCGAGCTCGGCGCCTGCCGATATTGCGTGCCGGCGTGGATCGCGAGCGGCAGCTTGTACTTTTCCGCGAGCCGATAGACCGGCCAGAAATGCCGGCGTCCCAGCAGCGTCTCGCCCTGCGCCAGCACGAGGATCGACACGAAGCGGTGATCGCCGGCGCGGCGCTCGATCTCCTCGACCGCCAGATCCGGATCCTGCATCGGCACCACGATCGAGGCACGCAAGCGCGCATCGCGCGACAGCCACTCAGTCGCGATCCAGTCGTTGATCGCCCTGCAGAAGTCGGCCGCCATGTAGGGATCGAACACGGCCTGAGCGCCGTAGAGCACGTTGAGAATCGCGTGGCTGGCACCCAACTGCTCGAATGCGCCCTTCTGTACCATCGCAAGATCGGAACCAGGCTTTGCGCCGTTCGCCGGACGCCAGTCGGCGCGGCCCGCCAGCGGCATGCTGGGCGGATAGGAGGTGAGATCGAGCCCGTCGATGGCGCGGCTCACGACCTGCTCTTTCCAGTGATCGCTGAGATACGGCAGCAGCGTCGTGCGCGTGCCACCAACCGCCGGGTGGATGTCGCAGTCGATCCGCGTCACCGCCATGAAGTTCCTCGCCGAGATCTTGTAAGCACATCTTTTTGGCGGCATTCTTTGTGTGCCGCTCGTGCAGAGTGCTCCGGCCGCTGCCGGTGCGCAAGAGCGCACGCCCGCGCGATCCGTCATGGCTCGGTTGCATTTCGCTGGCGCGATAAGGTTTGACGGAATGCATCCGGCGCGAAGCAGCGGAACAAATTGCTCCGCTGCTTCCTTGCGTATTGTCATGCCTCTCAGGCCGCCTTGGAGACTTCCATCAGCAGACGTTCCGCCTTGGCATCCTCGATGCGGTTCACCATCCGGCTACTTTCATGGTTGTCCCGGACCGTCTTGGTCAGGGTGATGCAAGTCTGGATCAACATGACGATGCCCATGGTGAGATAACCCTTCATCCAGAGGTCGATCGGCAGGAAGAAGATGCCGATGGCGATGAGGAAGGCGGAGGCTGCGAAGGACACGTAAGTGAAAGTCACCCAGGCGCCGCTGTGGGGCTGGCCATTCTGGTTCATGATGGTCTCCTGTTGGTTCGAATGATGATGGGTTTGGGATCAGACCGTCGGCGTGCGCTTGGACTTCAACCGTGCCAGCACGTCGTCCGCGGTCGTCTTGAGCCTGGGGCCAAAACCCTGCTCGGCGAGTTTTTCGGCGGTGGCGAGCGGACCGGTGGCCGCATCGAGCTCGACCAGCGCGTCGTCGGCGGCCTGGGCTTCCATCTGCCGCTCACGAAGACGCCTCAAAGTGCTCTCCGCCTCCGGCAGCGTGGATTCGTAGGGGCGTGCCGCCTCGATGCCGCTGCGGCGAAGCGAGCGCACCGCTTCCGAGGCACGGGCGACGCGGCGGCCGCGGTCGAGCTCGGTGATGCGGGCCTGCGCGCTTGCGACGTGCCGCTTCAGCCGCGCGATTTCGGTTGCGAACAGTGCGCGGGCCGTCAGCGCCGCATCGCGATCGGCCTCCAGGCCCGCGATGGCTTCGGCAGCATCGTTGGCGAGATCCTCGCGGTCCCCGTCGAGCGCCGCGACCGCGCGCATCTCGAGATCAGCGATGCGGGCGACGGTCGCCTCGAGCTTGCGAGCTTCCTGCTGGTCCTGCGCAATCGCCAGCGCAAGGGTCCGTTTGCCGCGCTCGACGGCCGCGGCCGCGTCGCGCATCTGTTGATCGAGGATCAGAAGGGCCGTCCGGTCTTCCAGCTCCTCGCTGGCGGCGGCCACGCTGCCGCAGAAAAGTGTCACTACGGTCTTGAACATCTGAAGCTCCCTGTTATGAGCGTTGCTCACGGATGGTTTGTAGCAAGAAACTTGAACATCGTTCAAGGAATATTTGAGCGACGCTCAAGAATTTGGTTTGCAGATGACTAAGCCATTGGAACGCCGAGAGAAACTTCGATCCGATTTGATCCTGGCGGCGGAACGAATGATCGCCGACAGGGGATTGGCGGGTTTAAAGACCCGCGATCTCGCCCGCGAGATCGGCTGCGCCAACGGCGCGGTCTACAATCTCGTCGCCGATGTCGATGAACTGATCCTGCGCGTGGGCTCGCGCACTTTGCTTCGGCTCGACCGGGCCCTGAGCGCGGCGGAAAGCGCGCGCGAGCCGTCGCCGCAGGAGACCCTGGTCCGCATTGCTCTCGCCTATTGCGATTTCGCCGCGGAGAATCTCGAACTGTGGCGCGCTCTGTTCGAGCACCGCATGGCAGCCGACAAGCCCCTCCCCGACTGGTCCATCGACGACCAGCTGCAGCTGTTTCGCCACGTCTACCAGCCGCTGGCCGCGCTATTTCCAAAACGCAGTCGGGAGGAGCTCGGCATCACCGCGCGCAGCCTGTTCTCGGCGGTGCATGGCATGGTGGCGCTGGGACTGGAGCAGAAACTGGTCGCGGTGCCGCTGCCGGCGCTCCGGAAGGAAATCGCGGGCCTGGTGCGCGCGATGATTGACGGGCTGATCGCGCGGGCGGCGTAGGGGCCGAGAGAGCACGGCTCAACTGTCGGCGTGCCTGACTAAAATTTCACCTGTCGCGTCGTGTGCCGCGCGCTTAGCTTCGCGAGGTCCACTTTCCTCTCCGGAGCATCCAATGCCCCTCCTCATCCGCGGCGGCACCGTCGTCAATCATGATCATTCGCGCCGCGCGGACGTGCTGATCGACGGCGAGACCATCGTCGCGGTCGGGCAATCGCTCGATGCGCCGACGGGGTGCGAGGTCATCGATGCCGGCGGCGCCTACGTCATCCCGGGCGGCATCGATCCGCACACTCATCTCGAAATGCCGTTCATGGGCACTGTCACCGCCGACGATTTCGAATCGGGGACCAAGGCGGCGCTGGCCGGCGGCACCACCATGGTGGTGGATTTCTGCCTGCCCGATCCAGGCCAGCCGATGCTCGCGGCCTATCAGGAGTGGCGACACAAATCCGAGAAGGCGGCCTCCGACTACGGCTTCCACATGGCGGTAACGTCGTGGTCGAAGCAGATCCATGACGAGATGGAGACCGTGGTCAAAACCTACGGCATCAACACCTTCAAGCACTTCATGGCCTACAAGGGCGCGCTCATGGTGAACGACGACGAGCTCTACAACTCGTTCGCCCGCTGCGCCCATCTCGGCGCCATGCCTGTCGTGCATGCGGAGAACGGCGACGTCGTCGCCCTGATGCAGGAGGCGCTGATCGCGGGCGGCGTCACCGGGCCCGAGGGACACGCTTATTCACGGCCGCCGGAGGTCGAGGGCGAAGCCACCAACCGCGCCATCATGATCGCCGACATGACGGGGACGCCGGTCTATATCGTGCACACGAGCTGCCGCGAAGCGCATGAGGCGATCGCGCGCGCACGTGCGGCGGGCAAGCGCGTCTATGGCGAGCCGTTGATCCAGCACTTGTTGCTGGACGCCGGTGAATATCAGAACAAGGACTGGGATCATGCCGCGCAGCGCGTGATGTCGCCGCCGTTCCGCGACAGGTCGCATCAGGATAGTCTTTGGGCCGGTCTGCAAGCCGGCTCGCTGCAGGTGGTCGCGACCGACCACTGCGCCTTCACCACCGAGCAGAAGCGGTTCGGGTTCGGCGATTTCAGAAAGATCCCGAACGGCACCGGCGGCCTCGAAGATCGCCTCGCCCTGCTGTGGACCGCGGGCGTCGCCACGGGACGGTTGACGAAGGAAGAATTCGTCGCAGTCACCTCGGCGAATATCGCCCGCATCCTCAACATCTATCCGCGCAAGGGCGCGGTCGCCGTCGGCTCGGATGCAGATATCGTGGTTTGGGATCCCAAGGCGAGCAAGACCATCAGCGCGAAGCGGCAGATGAGCCGGATCGATTACAACGTGTTCGAGGGGTTTTCCTGCACCGGCGGACCGGCGGCGACGCTGTCGCGCGGCCGAATCGTCTGGAAAGACGGCGATCTGCGCGCCGAGGCCGGCGACGGCCGTTATGTCGAGCGCCCGGCGTTCTCGCCCGTGCATGTCGCCAATTCGACGTGGAAGGAGCTGACCGCCCCACGCGCCGTGCCCCGCGGAGCGGTGACGCCGTAGAATTGATGGCCGCGGCCTCGGCGTCCACGTGTTTTCGGCAATGCCTGTCATCGTCAACAACCACGTCGCGGGGGTGATCTACACGACGCGGACGCTTCAGGGCAAAGCGGGCAGCCTGACGCCGGCCGAGCAGGAGACGTTCATCGCCAACATCCTGTCCGACACAAAGCGGCTGGAAGCGATGGCGCAGCGGCTGCGCGAACTCGCGCGTGCCGAAAGCCTGCCGCAAAACGAGCGCACGGAATTGGCGCCGGTGATTGCCGACCTCAGGAGCCGATTTCCGGCGAGCTCGATAGAGGCCAGCGGCAGCCTCGACCTGATGATCGGCATGTCGGCCGAGAAGGCGCTCATCGTGCTGTCGCATCTCGCCGATAATGCGATGCGACACAAGGCTGGGACAATCAGGCTGAAAGCGATCGACGAGCGTACGACCCTGCGTGTGACGGTAAGCAATGACGGCGAGCCGATCTCGACGCCGAACCGTGACAGGATCTTCGACGCGTTCTTCACCACGCGCCGCGACCAGGGCGGCACCGGGATGGGGCTGGCGATCGCGCGCGCGGTGATGGCGAGCCATGGCGGCTCGATCAGGCTCACGCCGACCGATCAGGGCGCGGCGTTCGAGCTGCAGTTTCCAATGGCTAGATCGCGAACACCCAGGCGGCGACGATGGTGCCGATGGTGACCAGACCGGCGATGGTCCAGCCGGCTGCGTATTCCAGCTCAGGATGACCGGTCGCCCGCATGATCTCTGCCGGATCGGCGGTATGCTTCTCTGCCATGACAGCCTCGCATGTTACTTTCCGCGTCATATGTAAGTCGCATCAGCCACCATTAGGTTCCATCACGGAAATGCGAGGAATGACGCAGCTTGGCTTGTTCGACGATCCGCACGCAGGGCCCGCCGGCCTTCGCTATGCCGATGACTTCGTCGAGACCGCCGTCGAGCAGGCGCTCATCGGCCGCATCGCAGCATTGCCGCTCCAGCGCTTCCAGTTCGGCGCCTTCGAGGGCAACCGCCGGGTGGCGTCCTTCGGCTATCGCTATGACTATTCGCTGCAGCGGCTGGCCGAGGCCGAGCCGATCCCGGACTGGGTCCTGCCCGTCGCGCGGCAGGTCGAGGCATGGGCTGGGCTTGCCGGCGGCAGCGTGCGGCAGGTGCTCTGCACCGAATACGAGGCCGGCGTCGGCATCGGCTGGCATCGCGACAAGCCGCATTTCGACAAAATCCTCGGCATGTCGCTGGGCTCGTCCTGCAAATTCCGTTTCCGCCGCCGTAGCGGCGACAAATGGGAGCGCCACACGCTCGAAGCCCGGCCGCGCTCGCTTTACATGATGGACGGCGAGGCGCGGTCGCAATGGGAGCACAGCATCCCGCCGGTCGAGGCGCGCCGCTATTCCATCACCTTCCGGACGATGAAGCAGGCCTGACAGGTCGGCCAAACAAAAAAACGCGAAAACAACCCCATGCACAGTAGAACGGCCGTCTCGGCGCGGGGCTCGGCCCCGCGGCGTAACCGTTTGACACCTCGGAGCAAAACAGCCGTAGCGCGCGAAGGCGCGAGGCGAGGCGAACTTGCCTTCCAATTCGGATTTACATGCTAATCTGGTTCCGCGCGCTTCTCGGAGGGAAGCCGCGATTGCAGGTCCAGGGAGGGAAGATGAAAGCCGGTCGATTGATCTTCGCCTGCACCCTCGTCCTCGCAGCCGCCTCCGGCGTCGCGGGAGCCTCCGACGCGACGCCCGCAAAAGTCTCGGGCGCGACGGCGCTGGCGCTCGCGGGGGTGATCGCGCCGCTGTCGTCGGTCCTGTCTGGCGCCGAGAAGAAGGCAATGGCGATGCTGTTCGCCGCCAACAGCGACATTCCCTACAAGAAGCCGATCATGGTGACCGCCGATCGAATCGTCTGTCGCGCCGGCAATGTCGACATCACCGTCCGGAACTGCGAGGTCACCTTCGGCAAGAAGACCCGGACGGTGAATGGCTCCACGGCCAACGAGATCTTCGCCACCGAAGCTCTGGCCGGCATTCCGGCCGACGGCGCCGCAGGATCGAATTTCGAGAGCCTGACCAAGCTGAGCTGCACGATCGACCCCAATGCCATCCGCCGGAAGGACGGCAGCGGGGCGGATTGCACGTTCCAGCCGGGGAATTGAACCACGCGTGGAGGACGAGCCGAGAGAACCATGGGTGCCGCGAAATCGCCTCATGACCAACTAACTAATAAGGCGAATTGAAAAGACGGGCCAAACGCGCGAGCCCATATCGGGCACGCAGGGCCACCACCGACATGAAGAATTTTCTCGCATTTTTTCTGATTCTGGGCCTGACGGCAGCCTCCGCGCACGGCCCCTTGCCGCCGCGGCCGGCTGCGCCGTCCGATCTTGTCCAGGTCGGCCTCACAGATAGCGACACCACCGCAGGCGGCACCGCGCGGCTATGCGAGCAGGTCACCTTCTCGCGCGGCCTGCGCTACGGCGAGAGCGAAGCCAATGTGCTCGATGTCGCCACCGCCACGACCAAGGCGGATACGCCGCGGCCGGTGCTGCTGTTCGTGACCGGCGACACCTTCACTGGCGACCGCGCCGCGCCGGAGCTGTCGCGCCAGATCCAGGACCAGGCCATGTGCTTTGCCGCGCGCAACGACATGATCGGCGTGCGCGTCAACTACCGGCTGGCGCCCTCGGCGACGTGGCCGGCGGGTGCGAGCGACGTGGCGGCGGCGCTGTCCTGGGTCTACGGCAATATCGACCTATTCAACGGCGATGCCCGCGAGATCGTCGCAGTCGGCTACGGCGCCGGCGCCTTCCACGTCGCCACCCTGCTGGCCCATCCCGAACTCCAGACCGACCGCGCCGATGTCGCGGCGGTCGTGCTGGTGTCCGGGATCTACCGCGCCGGCAAGGACGCCAGCGACAGCGAGAAGGCCTATCTCGGCAGGGACGCCAGCCAGTACAACAAGCGCTCGGTCTTCCCCGGCATCCTCAATGTGGACGTCCCGATCGTGCTGGCCTGGGCCGCGGATGATTCCGCCGGCATCACGGCGCAGGGCGAAACCCTGAAGAAGACGCTCTGCGGCGCCGGCCATTGTCCGCGTAGCGCGCTGCTGCGCAGCCGCGACGGCATCGCGAGCGCCTTCGGCCTCGACGGCTCCGGCGACAGCCTCGCCGAGCCGACACTGCTGCTGGTGCATCAGCTCGAGGCGCGCGGTCTGCCGTAGCGGCGTGTTGCCGGCAGCGCGCTGATAACGTCCACCTTTAGCTGGGTTGCCCTCTCGCGGCCGCGCGCTCTCAGACAATTGTCTCGCCGGCGTTAGCACGCTTCAAACTACGATTCGCGATCTGGTCGCCGCCCGGATCGCCGCGTGCTATCTAGGAGAGTTCTCTGAAGCATTTCTATCTATGGGGGTTCGTTAGGGACCGAGCAAATCGGCGTTTCGACGCGCCGCCGCCACGATCGGAAAACCGATGCTTAGTTTGCTTGCACGATGCGCGGTGATCTCTTTTGCGTTGATTTCGGCCTCCGCC
>NZ_JADPJF010000037.1:388347-396711 GCF_023073295.1 Bradyrhizobium sp. 23
GCCGAACCGGTCAAGCTCAAATTGGCCTTCCCCAGTTCCGACCGCTCGACGAGTTATCTCGCTGCGGTCAAGCCATTCGTCGACGCGGTCAACGCCGAGGCAAGAGGCCAGATCGAAATCGAGACCTATTTCAGCGGCGTGCTTGGAAAGGATCCGGCTGAGCAACCCCAGCTCGTGCTCGATGGTACGGCCGACATCGCCTACGTCGTGACGGGACTGACTCGCAACCGGTTCGCAGACAATGCAATCATCGAGATGCCCGGCCTGTTTACGAACATGCGGGAGTCCGTTGCGGTGTTCAACCGGCTTATGGCCGCCGGCGCGCTGCAAGGATACGACGACTACGTGGTGATCGGCGCCTATGTCACCGAGCCCGAGACGATCCACAGCAACATTCCGATCACGTCGCTGAATGATCTGAAGGACAAGAGAATTCGCGTCAACAATCCGGGCGAAGCCGCAGCGCTCGAAAAGCTCGGAGCGCGGCCCGTATTTCTGCCGGTCACCAAGATCTCCGAAGCCATTGGCAGCGGCAGCATCGATGGCGCCCTGGTACCACCATCTCCATTGGTCGATTACGGCATCAAACGCGTTGCGACCTATCATTACCTTCTTGGCATCAGCGGCGCACCGCTGATGGTTTTGATGAACCGGAAAATATTCAACCGGCTGCCGAAACCTGCACAGGCGACCATCCTCAAATACAGCGGTGCGTGGTCTGCCGGACGTTTCATGGATACCTACGAAGCCGTTGAAAACAGCATTATGGGGGAGCTGAAGTCCGATCCCAAACGCCAGGTGACCATACCCACGCCGTCGGACCTCGATGCGGCCAATGCCGTGTTCGCGGCCGTTGCCGACGATTGGGCTTCGAAAAGTGAGCGCAATGCCGAACTGCTAAAAACGGTTCGGGCCGAGCTCACGAAAATGCGATCGACCCGGTAGCACTGATGCCGTCACTCGCCAGTATCTGGCCTCAGCGAAACATCGTCACCATCGTCGCCGCGCTTGCCATTCTGTTGCTGGGCGCCGGGACGACCCTGAAGATCACGACCGATCATCTTCTCCGTCAAGATGCGACGTCGACCGCTCGTAGCTGGGCGAGGTTCCTGGCGGCCAGTGTCACCGATCTCGAGCAGATCGCCGGCGGCGAGCAGCCTTCCGCCGCGAGCATGGCGTTCTTCCTGTCGGCGCGAAATTCCGGCGAGGTCTTTCACTACGAAATATTCAACCGTAATGGCTACTCCCAGTTCGTTTCGACCCGCGAAAAGATCGCGCTCGTCGACTTGTCTGAATATAGCCCCGATGCGGCGCGATCAGCGGTTGACGGTCTCCCGATCGTCGACGTCAGGGAGGGAAATTCGCCCGACCGACCGGCATTCTTCGCCCGCGCCTATGTCCCGGTCCAGACCGACGGTCGCCTCACCGCTGTCGTTGCGGCCTACGTGGATGAAACCGAGCAACGCAAGAATGTCCACAATACGTTCCTGACCGCGGCCGTGTTCCTTTGCCTGCTGTCAGGTCTCGCCTTCTCCATTCCCGCAATTGCCTGGTATCGGGAAACAAAGGTGAAGCACGCTGACCGGCGCATCCGGTTTCTCGCCCATCATGACGCGTTGACCGGGCTGACCAATCGCCCGCAGCTGATCGAAAAACTGGAGAGCGCCATCGCTCGCCTGCCGATGCGGGGCGGCAGCCTTGCCGTACACTTCATCGACATCGACCGTTTCAAGGAGGTCAACGATTCGCTTGGTCACGACAGTGGCGATTTTCTGCTCAAGTCCATCGCCAAGCGTCTTCGCGCCGCGGCCAGGATCGACGACGTGGTGGCGCGGCTCGGCGGCGACGAATTCGTGGTCGTGCAGAGCGGGATCGCCGGCAAAGCTCAGGCCGAGTCGTTTGCGAGCCATCTCGCCGCCGCGGTAAATGCGACCGTGAAATTCAAGCAGCACGAGATCCTCACCACCGCTAGCATCGGCGTGGCGCTGGCGACGGGGGAAGACACCACCGCCGAGCGGTTGCTCAAGAGTGCCGACCTCGCGCTCTACGCGGCCAAGGCAGCCGGCCGCAACTGCATCCGGTTTTTCCTGCCTGAAATGGACACTGAGCTACAAGCGCGCATCGAGCTCGAGAGGGCGATTCGCGACGCGGTACTGAATGATCGCTTCGAATTGCATTATCAGCCGCTCTTCGAAATATCCCAGCGCCGCCTTGCCGGCTTCGAAGCGCTGATCCGGATGCCCGCGGCGGACGGAACCCTCATTCCGCCATTGACCTTCATTCCGGTCGCCGAGGACTTGCGGCTTATCGACAAGATCGGGGCGTGGGTGTTGCGGGAGGCATGCCGCACGGCCGCGACCTGGCCGGCGCACCTGACCGTTGCAGTGAACCTGTCACCCGTGCAGTTCGTGGCGGGCAACATCGGTGACATCGTCGCCGCCGCACTAAAAGACGCCGGACTCGCGGCGCACCGACTCGAACTGGAGATCACCGAAAGCCTGCTGCTCGGCAACACCGAAACGATCATGGCTCAGCTCCGGACGCTCAAGACGATGGGCGTTGCCATCGTGATGGACGATTTCGGGGCTGGCTATTCGAGCCTCAGCTATCTGTGGCGCTTTCCGTTCGACAAGATCAAGATCGATCGAGCCTTCATGCAGAGCCTCGACGGCCCTCATTGTCAGGTCGGGACAGTAGTAAAAGCGATCATCGCGCTCGGACGGGAACTGCGCATGCGGGTGACGGTCGAAGGCGTCGAGACCGCCAACCAGGCAGCTTTCCTCGACGCGGCCAACGGTGATCAGGTCCAGGGCTTCTTCTTCGGCCGGCCGATCCCCGCCTCAGAGCTCGGCGCCAGCATTCTCGCGGAGTTTGAGAAAGCAATGCCGCGGGCTTCGCCCGCGACCAAGCTGCACCTCGTCAACACATCGGCTGAACGGTAGCACGGACCCGTGCCTCTATCGGCCCAATGCGACTCTTGGCGATCCGCTATCGCAGACAATTCTCATGTTTCAGTTAGCCTTTGCAACACCAACATCGCATTTGGATTCGGCCGGCCGTATCTCGCGCGGAGGTTGCGCGTTGACTCTCAGGTGTATGATGCAAAACAAAACGCGTTTCGATTCGACATTCGAAGGCGGCGGCGGTCCAGATATCGCAAAACCTCTCGCGGTGGACGGAAACCATGACGCGCACGGTTTGCAACGCGCGTTGGATGCGCGTCTCAGTCCCGGCAATGCCGATGCCCCCGCAACCGGCGGCGATGCCGCCGCGGATGTAGCGCAATCCAAGCCGAGCCGGACGCTTCTCCGATTTGTGAAGGCCGCGGCGGGCATCGCCATCGTCGCAGTATTCGGCTGGCTGCCGCTCAGAGCGCTTTTCCAGACGTCAAGCGTCGAAGCCGTCGTCAATTCGAGGCTCGTGACGTTGAGGTCGCCGATTGACGGGAAGATTTCAGCCGGGGCCAGTCTGTCAGGCGATTTAGGCACCGTCGGTGAGGGCACTTTCATCCTCCGTGTCGTCAATCCGCGCGGCGACCGCGTGCGGCTCGATGACCTGCGCAGTCAGATGTCTCGCCTCGAAAACGAAAGGCCGAGCCTCGTTTCGAAGATAGCTTCAGCCCAGGCGGGGCAGAAGGATCTGGCGCGTCAGGCGGCCCTGTTCACAGCGGGGCGCATTCGTCAGCTCGAGGCGCGCATCGCAGAAATCCAAACATCAATCGAAGCGGCCGCAGCGCGTCGTGAAGAGGCGGCAGCCGCGGTGGAACGAGCATCATCGCTCATCAAATCGGGCAGCGTTTCGTCTGTCGAGCTTGGGCGCCTGACGCGGGATCAAACCATTGCTCAGCAGACCGAAATCGGCGCGCGACGCCGTCTGGATGCAACCCAGGTCGAGCTCACCGCCGCGCGCGAGGGCACTTTCCTCGGCGACAGCTACAACGATCGTCCGAGCTCGGTGCAGCGTGAGGAGGAAATGCGGCAGCGGGCTGAAGGCCTCACCGCGGACGTAGCGCACGCCGATGCGCAAATCTCGTGGCTCGTCGGCGAGATAGAATCAGAGCGATCTCGTTACATCGGCCGCTCCGAGGCGGACATCAAGTTCCCCGTCGCCGGCCGAATATGGGAGGTCATGACGGCACCTGGAGAGGACGTCCGGGCCGGACAACCGCTCATTCGTCTACTCGATTGTTCCGGCGCCGTAGTGACGGCGAACGTCACTGAGAGCGTGTATAACGGGCTGCAACTGGGATCTCTCGCACATTTCCGGCCGAGCGCCGGCGGCCCCGAATTGACTGGCACCGTCGTCAATCTCACCGGCTCCGCAGGGGTCGCAGCGAACCTCGCCATTAATCCCGATGCGCTGAGCAAGGAACCGTATCGTGCGACGATTTCGGTCCCCGACCTCAACGATGGCTCCAACGATTGTCCAGTCGGGCGAACCGGACGCGTCATCTTCTCGCCAGACACTGCGAGAAAGCCATGATCGCCGCGCTGACACCGGGCCTTATTGCGCTCGGGTTCTGCGTTGCCGTCCTTCCCTGGTTGCGGCACGAGAACTCCACGGCGCGCTCGCTGATGATCTCAATCGCATTGCTGCTCATGATCCGCTATTTTGGATGGCGCATGACAGCCACGGTGCCGCCCGTCGGCTGGACCGCCGACTTCGCCGTGGGATCCGTGTTCCTCTTCGTCGAGGCTGTATCGCTTGCGGCGGGTGCACTGACACTGGTGTTTCTCAGCCGCTCGACCAATCGAACGCCGCAAGTCGAAGTCAACAGGCGGTGGCTTGCCGGACGGCAAGCTCCGCTGATCGACGTATTCATTTGCACCTACAACGAGGAAACGTCGATTCTGGAGCGCACAATCATCGGCGCCACGGGAATGAACTATCCCAACTACCGCGTCTGGGTTCTGGACGACGGACGGCGTGACTGGCTCGAAAAGCTTGCCGGCCAGCTCGGCTGCCGGTATCTGGCGCGCCCGGACAACAAGGACGCCAAGGCCGGCAACATCAATCACGCCCTGTGGCATGTGGCGGAGCTCGCCGATCCCCCAGATTTCATTTCGATTCTCGACGCCGATTTCGTGCCTATGCCCGAATTTCTCAGCCGCGCGACGTGCCTGTTCCGCGACCAGGGCGTAGGCGTGGTACAGACACCTCAGCATTTCATCAATGCGGATCCGATCCAAACCAATTTGGCCGCGACCAAGGTCTGGCCGGACGAGCAGCGCTTTTTCTTCGATATCCTGATGCCATCGAAGGACGCTTGGGGCGTGGCGTTTTGTTGCGGCACGTCGTCGGTCATCCGATTCTCGTCCCTCGTGAAGATCGGCGGCTTTCCGACCGATTCCGTGACGGAGGACTACTTGCTGACGCTGCGGCTGACGGAAATTGGATCACGCACGGTGTACCTGAACGAGCGTCTGACCTTGGGGCTGGCCCCGGAGGGACTCAAGGAGTACATCACTCAGCGCAGCCGATGGTGTCTTGGCTTCATGCAAATCTTTCGGGGGCGCAGTGGTCCCTTTTCCCGAAGATCGCAGCTGGACGTTGTCGACAGGCTTTCTCTCATCGAAGCATTCATGAGTTGGACCTCGACCTATGTCGTCAAGGTCTTCGGTCTCGTCGTTCCAAGCCTTTATCTTCTCTTCGGCATCAAAGCGGTCCAGGCCGATCTTTTCGAACTCCTCGGATATTTCCTGCCTTTTTATGTCTCGTATTCGCTCACCATGGCCTGGATTTCCCGCGGACGCTCCATGGCGGTGATGTCGGATGTCGCTCAATACATTGCACTGCCGGCGGTTCTCAAGGCCGTGGCGGCGGGACTGCTCCAGACGCAGGGACACACATTCAAGGTCACGGCGAAGGGCGGGGATCGCGACCAACGCTTCGTCGAATGGCCACTGCTCAGGATATACGGCACCGCATTGGCGATTACGCTCGCGGGTATCGTCTATGCCTTCGTGCTTCATGTGCAAGGTGACATGATCGCCTATGGCGGTCTGGCGCTCGCCTGGAGTTTGTACAACGCCATCATTCTGTTGATCGTCTGCCTGGTGTCCATCGAGCAGCCGCGGCGACGGAAGGCCGAGCGGTTCGAGCGAGATGAGCCTGTCCTTTTCAATATCGGTTCCCGGCAGTGCATCTACCGTTTGGCAGACATGTCGATCACGGGCGCTCGCTTCGTGAGCGACAATCCACCACCTGTCGGGACCGCGGTTCGCTGCACCCTCCAGGAGAGAAACGTCGCGGCCCTGGTCGTGCGACGCACGGGGAATGGCTTTGCAATCCGGTTTGATGAAACCCTCAACACCCGCATCGCTCTCATTCGCGCTTTCTATTCCGGTGACTACGTCAGCGCATTCAGCGGCATCCACGCCGCCCCGATCGGCAAAGCATTAATGATGCGGATTTTCGGGTGACTACCTCTGCTGATGAAGCGCAGCACCAAGCTCGCTGAACGTCACCGTCGTTGCCAAGCCGAGCGCTGCAACCGGTTCTTCTCGACCAATGCCTACGTCCAGGCCTTCGGCGCTCGATCGTTCCAGGTAGCGCGCGCCCTATGTAGGCGCCCGCAATTCGCCCTGAAACCAAGCCAAGGTATCAGACGATCTCATTGGGTCGACCAGCACGACCGCGATCTGGTCGACGAAATCGCAAGCGGGACATTCGAAGGTCCAAATCTCAGAACCGGCGGAGCTTGGCGTGATGCGCGCCAGCGTCGTTGTTATCCGGCATGTAGGACAAGGTGGTCGCTGAATGGCCATGAGGCTCGCCTGAATCCGGCGGGAGCGCGATACTCTCAGTCACCGATGGGCGCCGATGCGGGCGGTGATGGACCATCATGGAACCGAGAGCTCTGCCGCCACCGGTCAATATAGACCACCATCCAAATTACGGCCCGCTATCCCAAACATGATCTTTCACAGATCGATTCATTTTTCATCGGACGAGTGCGGAACAGCGAGCGCACCCGGGCTATATCGCCCGATTTCACGACCGCCGGGTCGAGATGGAGTTCAAAGTCCGCGGGCTGCCCTAGCGGCGCGCCCCAGTCGGCGCGTCAGCACGCCTGCCGTTTCGTCCGGCCCTCCAGCTGCGCACCGCGCCACAGCTTTGACAAACGCTTGACCTAGATCAAGCAGCCTTGGTGCGGATTGAGCCGACCTCGATGAGGGGCCAACGTCAAGGTATCGGGCATGCGCGTCTCCGGCAGGATGCTGTTCGTGTTGATGGTTGCCCTGGCATCGCTCGGGGCGATGTCGCAGGAGCGCGCCGATCAACCCACCGCCGACAACGAAATCCGTATCGGCAATGTCATGCCGTATTCGGGACCGCTGTCCGAATTCGGCGCCATCGGCCAGGCGGAAGCGGCCTATTTCGACATGGTCAACGCGCGCGGCGGCATCAACGGCCGCAAGATCCGCTTCATCACGCGCGATGACAATTCCGATCCGACGACCGCGCTGGAGCTGACGCGCAATCTGGTCGAGACGGACGACGTGCATTTGATGTTCGGATCGTTCGGCACGCCCGGTAATCTCGCCACGCGCTGGTATCTGAACGCGAAGAAGATCCCACAACTGTTCGTCGCCTCCGGCGACGAGGAGCTGAGCCAGGCCAAGGCGTTTCCCTGGACCATGGGCTGGCAGCCGTCGTTCCGGTCGGAGGGGCGCATCTACGCCAACTATCTCCAGGCCTATTATCCCAGGAAGAAGATCGTGGTGCTCTGGCAGAACGACCAGTTCGGGCGTGCGCTTCTCAAGGGCCTGGAGGAAGGTCTTGGCGATCTGAACCGTCTCGTCCTCGTCGACATCGCCTTCGACATTGCCGATGAGCATCTCGACGGACACGTCTCGATCCTCAAGCGCGCCGGCGCCGATATCTTCGTCTTTCTCGGTGTACCGTCGACGGCGTCCAAGGTGATCAAGCTGGCGGCGTCGCTCAAGTGGCGCCCGGTCTTCATCGTCAACGACGCCTCCGCCTCAATCGCCAATGCGATGGCGCCCGCAGGCCTGGAGAATTCCTCCGGCGTGATCTCGGCGGCCTTTCTGAAGGACCCGAGCGATCCCGCATGGAAGGACGATCCCGCCATGAAGGACTGGTTCACTTTCATGGACAAATACCATCACGACGAAAGCACCAACAGCAGCGCCGCGCTCTATGGCTACGCCGCGGCAGAGGCGCTGACGCAGGTGCTGAAGCAATGCGGCGACGACCTCTCGCGCGAGAACATCATGCGTCAGGCGGCTTCGCTGAGGAATTATCAGCCTTCGGTCGCCCTGCCCAACATCAGGATGAACACCTCGCCGAACAGCTACCTGCCGATCCGGCAGATGCGGCTGGTCCAGTTCGACGGCCGCT
>NZ_JADPJF010000037.1:396815-402426 GCF_023073295.1 Bradyrhizobium sp. 23
ATCGACACCGCCTTCACGGAAGGCGCGGCGCGGTGAGTTGACTCGGGCCCACCTATTGCTGGGCTACCCCTCTCCCCCGCCCTCTCCCACAAGGGGGGGAGGGAGCCGAGCGGAGAACGGAGCAGCGTCGCACCATGATCGACTTTCCGCGAAGTTGGACAACGTCGCCACGTTAAAGATGTGTTTCCCTCCCTCCTTGTGGGGGAGGGCTAGGGAGGGGGTGCCACACGGCACACTCTCTCGATGGGAGACGGCAACGCGCGTGCTCCTCACGCCGGGTTCAGCGAGGCCAGCGCATTCTCCAGCAGCGAGCGCACCCGCGCCGCGTCGCCGGATTTGACCACGGCGGGGTCGAGATAGAGCTCCAGCCCCGGCGCTCGCTCGGTGATGATCCCGCTCCTTTCGGCGGCCGCGTCGTTCAGCGCGTCGACCGAATAGGGAATGATTTCGCGGCTGATGCCCTTCATCGTGATCGCGGGCAGCGCGTGGGCGCGGACGATGTCGCTGACCAGCGCGAAGGTCTCGTAGCTCAGCACGATGCCGCCGGGCTCGGCGATCGATTGCAGGCGCGCGGCGAGGTTCGCCTCCGCACCGATGATGGTGTAGTCCATGCGATCGCTGCTGCCGAAATTGCCGACATTGCAATAGCCGGAATTGACGCCCATGCGGGCCTTGAACGGCAGCTCGATGCCGGAGGCGCGCCATTTCGCATTGAGCTCGGTGAGCCGGTGCTGCATGCGCCAGGCCATCTGAAGGCAGGCCTGCGCGTCGGCGCGGTCGCCTTTGGTCTCGGGGTCGCCGAAGAAGATCAGCATGGCATCGCCGATGAACTTGTCGATGGTGCCGCCAAATTCGTGGGCGACCGCCGACATCTCGGTGAAATATTCGTTGAGGAGCTGGGTCAGCAACTCCGGCTGGAGCCGCTCCGCCGTCGCGGTGAAATTCTGGATGTCGGAGAAGAAGATGGTGAGCTTCTTGCGCTCGGTGTGGATGGTGACGTCCTTCTGGCCGGAGAAGATGCTCTTGTAGACCTGCGGCGGGATGTAGCGCGAGATCTTCATCGACAGCGAAGCCAGGAAGTCGTTGGCGGATTCGAGCTCCTTGTTCATGCCCTTGATACGGCTCGCCTGGCGGCGCTGCAGCGAGAGAAACGACAGGCCGCTGCCGGCGGCGATCAGGAAATAGGCCAGCAGGAACTTGAACGAGAAGATGTTGGCGGCGATCGGCTGGGCGATGATCACCTCCTGGATGCCTCTGACGTCACCAACCTTCCAGTCCTTCTTCGGGCTCTCGGGGTGGCTGTTGTGGCAGCTGACGCAGGCCGGGCCCATCGTCACCGGAGCAATCAGCCGGACCTTGTCGTTGAACAGCGAGGTCTCGGTGTCGACGATCTTCTGCTCGGGATCGTTGCGAAGCGATTCGAGCGCGTCCTTCTCGAACTTGTCGAGCTGGTGCGGGGCGCGGTTCTGGAACGGGAAGTCCGAGACGAAACGGTAGGTGATGTTTTCCTGCTGCGCCCCGATCACCCGCCCTAGCTCCAGCGACAATGTCGCCGGGATCGGGATCGCGCCGGGGATGGATTCGTAGTTGTGAATCACCCTGGTCGTACCGTTCGGATTGGCGATGATGCGCCCGACCACGTTGGTCGCGTAGTAGCTGCGCACGCTCGTGATCACCGAATTCAGGTCGATCGCCTGCCGGCGCAGCGCGGTCTTGCTGAGTTCGGTCAGGTCCAGCCACACCGCGAGCGGCAAGGCGAGCAGCAGGAAGGCGATCGCGGCACCGGTCAGGATGCCGCTCTTGCGCTGTTCTTCGGAGATCTCTTGCTTCACTCTTTGGCTCCGTGATTGCGTTCCTGTCTCGAACTCGGGGCGATTTGCGGAACAGAGCCAATAAACGCGCTCCCGCGCAACCCCATTTTATGGTGGTCGCGCCAAGCGGCTTTTCGTTTCATGGCGAATGTTTAAGATCGGCATTTATCTGCATTCACTCCGCCAGGAGATCCACCAAATGGCCGAGACCATCCGCATCAAGCGCTTCAATGCGCGCTCCGTCATCGTGCCGATGAACCTCCCGCTCCAGACCTCGACCGGGGCTGTCGCAAAGGCACCGCTGGTGCTGATCGACTGCGAGACCGACCAGGGCGTCCAGGGGCACGCCTATCTGTTCTCGATCACGCCATCGGCCTTGAAGCCGCTGACGGCGATGGTCGCGGAAATGTCGGAGCTGCTTGCGGGCGACGAGCTGCTACCGTTCGAGATCGAGCGCAAGCTGACCCAGCGCTTCACCCTGCTGGGGCTCGCCGGCCTGCAGCGGCTGGCACAATCCGGCATCGACATGGCGGCATGGGACGCACTGGCGCGCGCACGCGGCCTGCCGCTAGCGCGGCTGCTCGGCGGCGCGCCAAGACCGGTCAGGGCCTACAATTCGAAGGGGCTCGGCATCATGCCGGCGGGTGCCGCGGTGGAGGAAGCCCACAAGCTGCTGGCCGAGGGCTTTCAGGCCGCAAAGATCCGCGTCGGCCGTCCCGATGCACGGGAAGACCTGAAGGTGGTGCGCGCGGTGCGCAAGGCCGTCGGCGACGACGTGACCTTGATGTGCGACTATAACCAGGCGCTGACGGCCACCGAGGCGATCCGCCGTGGCGAGATGCTCGACGATGAGGGCCTGACCTGGATCGAGGAGCCGATCCGTCACGACGATTATGAGGGTAACGCCCGCATCGCGGATGCGCTGCGCACGCCGGTCCAGATCGGCGAGAATTTCGACAGCGCCTTCGCGATGCAGACCGCGCTCTCAGCCGAAGCCTGCGACTACGTGATGCCCGACGTGCAGCGCATCGGCGGCGTCACCGGCTGGCTGCGCGCCGCCGCGCTGGCGCATGCCGCCGGGATCGAGATGTCGACGCATCTGTTCTCGGAAGTCAGCGCGCATCTTTTGTGCGTGACGCCGACCGCGCATTGGCTCGAATATGTCGACTGGGCCGACGCAGTGCTTTCAACGCGGCTGATCATCAAGGACGGCTTTGCCCTGCCGAACGAGGAGCCCGGCAACGGGATCGCGTGGGACGAGGCTGCGGTGAAGAAGTATCTGGTCGAATAGACCGCGTGTCGTCGCGACGTATCGAAGTGCGAACGTCGAAGCTGACGATCAGCGAACGGCATGCCTTCCTACGACTGAACAGCGGCAATCATACTCAGCTCGACCGGTGCACCCCGCGGCAACTCGGCGACGCCGACAGATGTACGCGTGTGACGACCGCGATCGCCTAGGCGCTCGATCAACCGGTCGGAAGCGCCGTTCATGACTTGCGATTGCTGAGTGAATCCAGGGGCCGAGGCGATGTATCCAACGAGCTGCAAGACCTGGACGATCTTGTCCTCTCCACCTGTTGCGTGATTGATGGCCGAAATGCAGAGATCTGCGCAGAGGGCCGCCGCCCCCTGTGCGGCGGCGACATCGACACCTGCGCCGACTTTACCGGAGCACAGCAGGGCTTCGCCGCGACGCGGCAGCTGACCACTGACATACGCAATTCCACCATGGATGATCACCGGCAAGTAGTTGCCACCTGGTTTGTTCACGCTGCTCATATCGATAACCTGCCTTCATTTCTCGCTGGCGTGGTGGGCGGACAATGGCAGGCGGGGAGTCGCGGATCAAGCTGCGCATTGCACCGAGGTGGTGCACGATAACGATCCCCCATGACCACATGGCGCCTTCATTCGCACATCGCGTCGTCGCGATCGGCGGCGAGATCGAGTTCGGCGAGAGCTGGCAGGCCGCGCTGGTGCGTAAGTTCCACGAGGAGCTCGGTATCGGAATCTCCATCGTGAAGGCGATGAGCTGAACACGTTGCTGCTTCCACATCGTCATTGCGAGCGCGGCCAAGCAATCCAGAACCCCTCCGCGGAAACAGTCTGGATTGCTTCGTTGCGCTCGCGATGACGGAGTGTGAGACAGCAGCGCTGCATGACCAGCTACGCTACCAAACCTCCGCGCCGGGAATCTTCCTGCGCACCGCGATGCGCTGGATCCAGATGCAGCGGCGGATGGATCTGTTGGAGCGGCCGACGGCCGAGATGCCCTCGCCGGCCTGAAGCAGCGGCGCCACGCTTTCGCGCAATGCGCGGCAGCGCTGCAGTTTGGCCTGCCAGTCGATGACCGCAGCAGCGGCGCGCGACGACATCAGCGCCAGCACCATCAGGGCAACATAGCTCGCCCGCATCACCCGCATTCCCTTCATTTTGATCCGCGCTCGTCGCGCCAGTAGCGGAAATCGCAATGGGACGCGCCTTGCATGATGGTTTGCGTGCGCGTGAGCCTGACGTCGGCGCCAAATCCATCAGCGGTCGCGAAGTCGGCGGTGCAGACCAGCAGGAAACCGAGCTCCGGCTCGCCCAGCGCCTTGTAGAACTCGGCATAGGCGCATCGCGTCACGTCGAACGCAAAGGCGTCCTGGGTCTGCTCGATGATGTCATAGGCGAGCGCGTCGTCTCGGGCATAGGTCTTGAACGCCGACGCGACGGCCTTGCCGAGATCGGCTTCGTTGTTCGTGCTGTTCTTTGCCTTCCAGAATTCCTCGCCGAAGCCGCGATAGAGGTCGCCAAGCGCCTTGCGCACCAATGCATTGGCGCGCGCCTCGCCGAGTTCGGCCTGCAACGCCTTAACCAGGGGCACCAGCACCTGCGCCTGGATCTTTGCCTGCTCGATGACGGACACGCTCATGGGCAACCTTCATCCGGGTTACTTCACACCACAAGACGATAACTCAACTCGCTGCTCGCGGCGAGGGTTTGCTTGCCTGGTCCCGTGGCATCCGGAAGCCTACGTTTCCGTGATGTCGGGGTCATCGCCGATCGTGCAATCCTGAAAACATCGACCTGGCCACAATGGTATGACGCTCACCATTCAAATTCCGCCGGCAAATGACCAGAGGTGACCATGATCCGACCTAAAATGCCTTCAGGCAATTTCACGCCACGAGTGTTTTCACGGCGCCCTCAAGTTGCGGCGTTTGCCGCAGCGCTGTTTCTCGCCGCAACGTTCTGGCCGGCCGGAGGCGCGCAGGCTGCCGCAAATGATGCCGAAGCACGAACCATCTTCGAGAAATTCATCGCGGCGCAGAATGCGCATGATGCGGACGCCATGAAGGCCATGCTCCTGAATTCAGCCGGAACGCTGTTGTTTGCCAGAAACATCGAGACGCGCGGTCGCGATGAGGTCGCCGCGCGGTTCAAGACCTATTACGAGGGCACCTGGCACCTCGAACCCGACATGTCGAAATTCCGCGTCGCCGTGATCTCGAACGAGATCATGCAGATCCTCGTGCCGATCGTCTTTACGCGCGGCCTTCCGGGCAAGCCGCCACAACAAAATACGTTTCTGATCAGCCAGACCTACGTTCAGGATGCGGACGGCTGGCACGTCGCCTCCATCCTTCCGGTCGCAAACACGGAACTGAAATAGGGGATTTAGCGGCGGTGTGTCGGCGAAGGAGGCTGCCGCTCCAGTCCGTCTACGCTCTTCGAGCTACACCGGACACGCTTCGCCGAAATGAGATTGGTGGCTTGCCGAGCCGAACCTCGCGGCGGCAGCCCGCCTGCGCCCG
>NZ_JADPJF010000037.1:402505-449054 GCF_023073295.1 Bradyrhizobium sp. 23
TGGGCTTCGGCGTGGCATCCTTCACTCGGCTATCGCGAGCGAAGGATGGTGGGCGCGACAGGGATCGAACCTGTGACCCCTACCATGTCAAGGTAGTGCTCTCCCGCTGAGCTACGCGCCCTAGATGTCTCTAGATCGGGTCGGGTCCCTATAACGGCTCACGGGAGCCGGTGCAAGGACGGAAGGGGGCCGATTTAGGCCGCCAGCATCTTGTTCACTTCGCTGACCAATTCGCGCAAATGCACGGGCTTGGACAGCACCTTGGCGTTCTTGGGGGCATCCGAATCGGAGTTCAGGGCGACCGCGGCGAAGCCCGTGATGAACATGATCTTGATGTCGGGGTCGAGTTCCGAGGCCCGGCGGGCGAGCTCGATGCCGTCCATCTCCGGCATCACGATGTCGGTGAGCAGCATCTCGAACGGCTCTTCCCGTAGCCGCTGATAGGCGGCCATGCCGTTATCGTGGGACGAGACCTGAAAACCGGCGTTTTCCAGCGCCTTGACCAGGAAACGGCGCATGTCGTTGTCGTCTTCGGCGAGCAGGATCTTTGGCATGGCGGAAATGTCGAATCCCCAGAGGATATCAGCGGAGGTCACTAAGCCCGACGGAGGGTAAATTTGGGGTGAAAATCTTTACCCTCCGCAGCTCGCGCTGCCGGACTCTTGTGAACCGGAATACGGCACGAAGCAATCGAGCCGTACCTGCCGGTCCCCACCTCGCTGCCCGCAGGGTTAAGACATGTTCCAGCGCAGATCTCATCTTTTCGCTTGGCAGGATGGTTGCGATTCCGGACAATGACGACACATAAGAGCCGCCCGATCGGCCGAATCAATGCGCCAAGGGCGAAGCCTGATACCGAGAGGCGGAGCCTGATTGCCAAGGGCGAAGCCTGACACCAAGGGACGAAGCCTGAGAAGATGACCCGGTTTGACGGCGACAAGTCGCCAGCCTTCGAGATCGTTGAGCCCGCGCAATGGCGCGCGCCGGTTATCTTCAACTCGCCCCATTCCGGCTCGACCTATCCGGACGAATTCCTCAGCGCCTCCAGGATCGACCTGCCGACGCTGCGGCGTTCCGAAGATTCCTTCATGGACGAGCTGATCGGCCATCTCAGCGAGCGCGGCTTTCCGACCGTGCGGGTCAACTTTCCGCGCTCCTATGTCGACGTCAACCGCGAGCCCTATGAGCTCGATCCCCGGATGTTCACCGGGCGCCTGCCGAGCTTTGCCAACACCCGCTCGATGCGGGTTGCCGGCGGACTTGGCACCATTCCGCGCGTGGTCGGCGACGGCCAGGAGATCTATCGCGAGCGCATCCTGGTCGACGACGCGCTGGGGCGGATCGAGACGCTGTACAAGCCGTATCATCGCGCGCTGCGCCGGCTGATCAACAAGGTGCACCAGATGTTCGGCACCGTCGTGCTGGTCGACTGCCATTCGATGCCCTCGGTCGGCGTCTCCCGCGACGAGCCGCGCCGGCCCGACATCGTCATCGGCGACCGCTACGGCACGAGCTGCACGCCGCTATTGCCCGACCGGGTCGAGGAGACCATGGCCGGCCTCGGCTATTCGATCGGCCGCAACAAGCCCTACGCCGGCGGCTTCATCACCGAGCATTACGGTAACCCGGCCAGTGGCCTGCATGCCGTGCAGCTCGAGCTCAACCGCGCAATCTACATGGACGAGCGGCGGCGCGAGCGCAGTCCGCGCTTTGCACAAGTGGCGTCGGACTTCGGCGTGCTCGCAGACGTGCTGGCGACCACGGTCCCGTTCGGCGATCTCGGCCCGTTCCAGGCCGCGGCTGAATAGGCGCGACGTTTTCTTCGAACAATTGTGTTGGGTGCGATCAGCGCGAATGCGTTTCGCGGCGAGCATCGAAATGAAAGCCGATGCCGAGAGAAAGCAGAGGCTGAAAGAAAAAAGGGCCGCTTCTAATGAAGAAGCGGCCCAAGTCTAGGGAGGAAACGCCCAAGGAGGGCAGCAGTAACGCGAGAAGCGCTACCGCACCGCAACAATATGCGGCCGCGACGCACAAAGTGCAAGGGCTTTCGACCGGTTTCCCATGCAATGAGGACATAGCTCGGTTGCTTCTAGAGAAACCCAGATTCAGTTCCTTTGATAAGGAAATTCAATGGGTTGATAGTCATTTGCATACGAACGAGGCAGATCCGGAACTAAGGTTTCAACTCAATGATCGATTTTTGGCCAGCCAAGTTCTTTGAAGGAGGGACGCATCCGGCATCCAAAATACCAGGGTGCAAAAGCAAGACAGCGCTGCACGATTCTTCCGATTTGAGCTAGGCAGGAGTGAGCTTCACCCGACTTTCGCTTTTTTGAGGATACGCCGTGACGGTGATCGATTTCTCCGCCTTCATCGGACGGCTCGCCACCGCCTCCGGCGAAACCATCCTACCGTTCTTCCGCACCTCGCTGTCGATCGAGGACAAGAGCAAGACCAAGGATTTCGACCCCGTGACCGAGGCCGATCGCGCCGCGGAGGCGGTGATGCGGCGTCTGATCAAGGCCAACTTTCCCCAGCACGGCATCGTCGGCGAGGAATTCGGCAACGAGCGCGAGGATTCGGATTATGTCTGGGTGCTCGACCCCATCGACGGCACCAAATCCTTCATCGGCGGCTTTCCGATCTGGGGCACGCTGATCGCGCTCCTGCACAAGGGCACGCCGGTCTACGGCATGATGCACCAGCCCTTCATCGGCGAACGCTTTTCCGGCGACAGCGGCTCGGCTCATTATAAAGGCCCGTCCGGCGAGCGCCGGCTCCAGGTCCGGCGCTGCGCCTTGCTGTCGGAGGCGACGACCTACACCACCAGCCCGCTGCTGATGAGCGAGCGCGACCGCGCCATCTTCGGCCGCATCGAAACGGGCGCGCGGCTGTCGCGCTATGGCGGCGACTGCTACTCCTATTGCATGCTGGCGGCAGGTCACGTCGATCTCGTGGTCGAGACCGAGCTGAAGCCTTACGACATCGCAGCCCTGATCCCGATCGTGACCGGTGCCGGCGGCGTCGTCACCACCTGGGAAGGCAAGCCGGCCCAGGGCGGCGGCCGCATCGTCGCGGCCGGCGACGCCAGGGTTCACGAAGAAGCACTGAAACTGCTCAACGGCTAGGCGATCTAGGAGCCTGCATGACCAACCGGCGTACGCTCCTTCTCGCGGCCTTGCTTCTTTTTCCGACGCTCGCCTCCGCCCAGAATTTCCCGGCCAAGCCGATCAAGCTGATCGTGCCGTTTCCGGCCGGCGGCCCCAACGATATCATCGCGCGGGTGATCGGCCAGCGCATGTCGGAACTGTCAGGGCAGCCGGTGCTGATCGACAATCGCGGCGGCCAGGGTGGCGTGCTCGGCACCGATGCCGTCTCCAAGGCTGCACCTGACGGCTACACCATCGCGATCTCCAGCGCCGGCGCGCTGGCGATCAGCCCGAGCATGGAAAGGGTCGCCTACGATACGCTCAACGACCTCACGCCCGTGACGTTGGTCGCAACCGTGCCGGAAATGTTGGTGGTCGCCACCAACGTCCCCGCAAAGGACATCGCGGAATTGATCGCGCTCGCCAAGGCGCAGCCGGGAAAACTCAACTTCGCCTCCTCCGGACCCGGCAGCCTGCCGCATCTCGCCGGTGAATTGTTCAAGCTGACGGCCAAGATCGACATCGTGCACGTGCCCTATCGCGGCGCGGCGCCCGCCGTGAACGATCTGCTGGGCCAGCAGGTGCAGATGACGTTCCTGGACCTCCCCGTGCTGCTGCCGCAGGTCAAGGCGGGCGCCCTGCGACCGATCGCGGTCGGCTCCGCCGAGCGTTCGCCGACGGCGCCTGACGTGCCGACCACCGCGGAAGCGGGCTTTGCGGATCTGCGCATCGAGAACTGGTACGGCATGGTCGCGCCGAAGGGCACGCCGAAGGAGATCGTCACCGCGCTACATGATCTGGCCACGAAGGCGATGGCGGATCCGGCGGTGAAGGAAAAGCTCGCTGCCCAGGGCGCGACGCTGGTCGGCGATGAGCCGGAGCATTTTCGCACATTCATCGCGGACGAGACGAAGAAATGGGCGAAGGTGATCAAGGACGCTGGCGTGGAGACGGCGAAGTAGCTGCGTCTTAACCTCTTCTAAAGGGAGGGGAAATCCCAGAACTCACACCGCCGCAGACCGCAAATGCTCCACCAGCATCTTCGCCGGGCGCGGTAGTGTCTTGAAGCTTCGCGCGCAGATCACGAGTTTGCGGTTGGCCCAGCTATCGCGCAGGCGGACCATGGCGAGCGGCATCAGTTTTGCGCAGCGGCGGGCCGCGGCTTCGGGCACCAGCGCGACGCCGACATCGGCGGCGACCATCTGGCAGATCGCATCGAAGTCGCGCAAGCGTGCGCGGTAATGCGGCCGCATGCCGAGCCGGGCGGCGTGCTTCGAAATATGCACCTGAAGCGCGGTGGCGCTGGTCAGCCCGACGAAGTCGCAAGCGCCCGCCTCCTGGAAATCGATCGCGCGGCGGCCGGCGAACGGGCCGCGCCTAGACGTCACCAGCGTCAGGCGATCCTCGCTGAAGGCGAATCGCTCGATATGATCGGGCAGCGCGTGCTCGGCGGCGAAGCCGAGATCGGCCGCGCCCGCAGTGATCGCGGCCGCGATGTCGGTGCTCTCGCGCTCCTCGATGTCGATGGCAACGTCGCGATGCTCGCGCAGGAAGCCGGCGAGCGCCTTCGGCAGATGCTCCGAAAGCCCCGAGGTATTGGCGAGGAAGTGCACGCTGGCGCGCACGCCGCTGGCAAAGCCGGCGAGATCGCCGCGCATGGCGTCGATCTGGTGAATGACGAGACGGGCGTGATCGAGCAGGCTCTCGCCGGCCGAGGTCAACTCAACGCCGCGGCGCCCGCGCTTGAGCAGCGCGACGCCGAGCGCATCCTCCAGCCCCTTGATGCGCGCGCTGGCTGAGGCCAGCGCCAGATGCGACCGCTCCGCGCCGCGGGTGATGCTGCGCTGGTCGGCGACCGCGATGAACAGCTGGAGGTCGACGAGGTCGAAGCGCATCGGGGGTCCCTTCAGCCTTCGTTCCAAACGAAGGCTTTCTCCGTAAGCTACAGATTGTGCCGGCGCGCTGCATCGGTCAATGTGCAGATATGATCGACCCGCTCCTCATTCTCATCGCCGCCGTTTTCCTGATCGCCGGATTCGTCAAGGGCGTGGTCGGGCTCGGCCTGCCGACTGTCTCCATGGGCCTGCTCGCGGTGAGCATGGCGCCGAGCCGCGCGATCGCCATCGTGATCGTCCCCGCCATCGTCACCAACATCTGGCAGACCTTCGTCGGCCCCCATTTGCGCGATATCCTGAGGCGGCTGTGGCCGCTGATGATCGGCACCGTGATCGGGTGCTGGCTCAATGCCGGCGCGCTCACCGGCCCGCATGCGCGCTACGGCACGATCGTGCTCGGCGTGCTCCTGGTCATCTACGCGATCATCGGGCTGAACAAATTCCAGTTTCATGTTGCGCCAAAGAACGAGAAATGGGTCGGCGGCGTGGTCGGCGTGGTCACCGGCGTGATCTCGGCCTCGACCGGCGTGCAGGTGATCCCCTCGATGCCGTTCATGCAGGCGATCGGCATGGAGAAGGACGAGCTGGTGCAGGCGCTCGGCGTGTTTTTCACGACAGCGACACTGGCGCTCGCCTTCAATCTCACCGCGGGGGGATTGCTGACGCCGGCCAACGCGGTGCCGGGCGCCGTGGGCATGGCCTGCGCGTTTGCCGGCATGTATATCGGCCAAACGGTGCGGGCGCGGATGCCGGCGGAAGCGTTTCGCCGCTGGTTCCTGATCGCGATGATCCTGCTCGGCCTCTATCTCGCCGGCAGCGCGCTGCTGAAGGAATTCGCGTAAAGGACGTTACCGCGTCTCCAGCATGGCGACGCGGATGCCGAGATAGATGAAGAGGCCGCCGAGGGTACGGTTGACCCAGGCGACCGCGCCTTCGGAGCTCCGCAAGCGGTGGGCGGCCCTTGCCGCGAACGCCGCCAGCACCAGGCACCACAGCGTTCCCGTGCAGATGAAGATCAGGCCCAGCATCAGGAAGGCGAGCGGCTTGTGCGCCGAGTCCGCTGCGACGAATTGCGGCAGGAAGGCAAGGAAGAACAGCGCGACCTTGGGATTGAGCGCGTTGGTGAAGACGCCCTGGAGGAAAACCCGCCGCAGCGAGCTCTGCACAGGCTCGTCGATGGCCGAGGCCAGCACCGGGCGCGACCACAGCATCTGAAGCCCGGTCACGACGAGATAGGCCGCTCCGACCAGCTTCAGGATCGAGAACGCGGTCGATGAGGCCATCAGCAGGGCCGAAAGGCCGATTGCCGCGCCCGCGACATGGAAAAAGCAGCCGCAACTGATGCCCAGCGCGGCCGCGGCGCCACCTCGCCAGCCCAGCTGCATGCTGCGGCCGATCACATAGACCGTATCAGGCCCCGGCGTGATGTTGAGCAGCACGCCCGACAGGACGAAGAGCCAGATTTCGTGAATGCCCAGCATGTGTGACGTGCCTCCGCCGCCCAACCGTAGCCCAAGAGGTCGGCTTAGTGCGTTCGCTCGTCCCCGTCCACTGCCGGATTGCCGAGGATTTACCTCGAATTTGCAATGCGGATCATACTTTCGCTCGGCCTCATCTGCTCTATAAGGAACGGGTTCTTTGAATGCGGGATTCGAGGCGACTGCCACGCTGTGGCCGGTCCTCGATCTCTTCCAAGTCTCTTGCAAGTCTCTTGGAGCTCCGGAATATGGAAAGACGTCTGGCTGCCATTGTCTGCGCCGATGTCGCCGGCTATTCGCGCATGATGGGCACCGATGAGGCCGGCACCCATGCCGCCTTCAAGGCCCATCGCAGCGCGATCCATCCCATCATCCTCAATCACGGCGGCCGCGTCGTCAAAAACACCGGCGACGGCTTCCTGCTGGAATTCCCCTCGATCGTCGGCGCCACCGAGGCCGCGATCGCGATGCAGACCCTGATGGCGGAGCGCAATCACCATCTGCCCGCCGATCGCGCCATGCAGTTCCGCCTCGGGATCCATATGGGTGACGTCATCGCCGACGAGGACGAGGTCTTCGGTGACGATGTCAACATTGCCGTCCGCCTCGAAGCCGTGGCGAGCCCCGGCGGCTTCGCCATCTCGGCCAAGGCCTACAAGGAGGCCAGCAAGCATCTCACCGTGCCGCTGGTCGATGCCGGCAACCACCGCTTCAAGAACATCAAGGATCCGATCGGGGTCTGGACCTGGACGCCTGAAGGTGCACCGGCGCTTGCGCCCGCGCTGAGGGAGGCATCCGCCCTCTCGCAGCAGTATCGCACCGCGATCGTCGGCGTGCTCCCTTTCGCCAATCTCAGCGACGCACAGGACGAGTATTTCTCCGACGGCCTGACCGAGGATCTGATCCACGCGCTGTCGCTGCAATCCTTCTATCGCGTGCTGAGCCGCAACTCGACGTTCGTGTTCAAGGGCAACAACGCCAGCACCCGCCTGATCGCGCGGGAGATCGACGCCACCTATCTGATCCAGGGTTCGGTGCGGCGTGCCGGAGCCAAGATCCGCGTGACCGCAGAGCTGATCGCGCCGGAGACCGGCGAGCAGCTCTGGACTGGCCGCTACGACCGCGACATCGGCGATCTCTTCGCGATGCAGGACGAGATCACCACCAACCTGTCCGCCGCCATCGCCACCGAGATCGTCCGGGCCGAAGCCTCGGCGCCGGCGCGGCTCTCGACCGACGTCACCGCCTGGGACCGCTTCCTCAAAGGACTGTCGCACTATTATCGGCAAACCAAGGAAGACCTGGCCATCGCCGTCGACCTGTTCCGGGAGGCCATCAGGCTCGAGCCCAAGCTGTCGATTGCGCACGCCTATCTCGCCACGATTCAGATCCAGAGCATCCAGTTCGGCTGGGTCAAGGGCACGCGCGAGATGTGGGCCGAGGCGATGAAGCTTGCCGAAACCAGCGTTCGGCTCGATCCGCGCTCGTCATTTGCGTTCTCGATCCTGTCCTGGACCCACGCGCTGGAGGGGCATTACGAGGCCGCGATGGACGCCGCCAAGCGCGCCGTCGCGCTCAACCCCTACGACAACGGCGCGCGCGGCGTGCTCGGCATCTGCCATTTCGTCATCGGCGAGCACCGCGAGGCGATCGAGCTGTTCTCGATGGCCGCACAGCGCGACAACAGCGATCCGCGCTACCAATGGGCCGCACTGAACGCCTTCAGCCATTATCTGCTGGGCCAATATGACGCGACTCTGTCATGGGCTCGAGAACAGCTCTACATCAACCCGAACCATTTGCAGGCGCTGGCAATCCGCGCCGCGGCGCTGGCGCAATTGGGACGCGGCGACGAGGCGGTCGAGGCGACCCGCGTGCTCATGGCTAACTACCCGACTCTCAATGTCGACCGCCATTTGCGCAATTTCCACTGGAAGCGGCCCGAGGACCTCGCCCATTACCGCGCCGGACTCTTGAATGCGGGCGTGCCGCTCGGCAAACTGACCCTGGTTTCGAGCGACGTCAAACGCGTCGCCGAATCCTGAGAGCCAGCCGCGGCCACGCGGCAATGTCCCCTCCGCCTTTATTGACACGACAGTGAATTCAGCCACACTCGGCTACACGCTGAAGTAGTATAACGTGTTGTCGGTTTGTCAGGACTTTCCGCGCTCTATCGCCGCGTCTGTATTTCACGATTCGCCGTTTTCAGGATTTGGGCCATGCATGACTCCGCTCCGAAGCCCTCCTTAGACCCTTCGATCCAGGTCTCCCCGAACAATCCCTGTCCATTCCTCCGCGGCCTCGTCGGCGAGGGGTTTGTTGACGGCAGAACCGTTCCGCTCGGCACGCTGTCGCAAACGATCGCGAATGCGAGCGGCGAGACCGGGCTGAAGAAGGTCTCGGCCCGCATCCAGGTCCGCGGCGTTGCGCTTATCGCCAACGGGCTCGGTCACATCCTGAAGAGCATATTTTCGGGCGCACAGCTCGACGCGTTGCGTGGCGGCCCTCTCGACAAGCGCGGTGCCGGCTCGCGCGTCCTCGGCGTCGACGGCAAGGTCGATGAGGACGAGCTTGCGCGGTTTGCGAGCTTCGGCCGGGACTACCGGGATCCGAACGGCGGCGGCTCTGAGCCCGGTCTCAACGCCTCGGAAATCGGCGTCTTCATGCGCGACAACCTCAAGCGCGCCGGCAGCGCCGCGCGCTGGTACTACCCCCTGCTGATGAAGTTCGAGTGGCCGATCCTCCTGAAGATCATGGGCAAGGGCGCGGGTGAGGACCGCTATCTCAGCGTGGCCGACGTGCGCACTCTGTTCAACGAGCGGCAATTCCCTGCTCGCATCAACCAGCGGCTGGTATCGCAGCCGGTGCTGTCCACCTGCCAGCGTGTGGTGCGGGGCGCCCTCAAGGTTGCGGCCCTGCTGCTCGCCCTCGGTCTCGCCTTGCTCGTTGCGGTCGCCGAATTTCCCGACCAGGTGCGCGCCATGCTGCCGCAAAAGGGAATTCTCGTGAATCTCCTGCCGCCACCCTTGCCCACGGTCCCGGAGACGAAGGCGGCCTTTTGGCTCGAACAGAATTGGTCGCTGAAGGACAGGCACTGGTTTCACCATGCCAGCCAGGGCACAGCGACCTTCCCGGTGCCCTATGAATGGTTCATGGCCCTGGAGCAGCCGCGCCTGCATCTGTTCTCGGCGCCGGGCATGATGACGGACGGCACCTATCTCGAGCGCTTCGGGTTCATCCCGAGCCCGCAGTCGATCCAGACTGACGCGACGTCACTGCGCCGCTTCGGCTATGCCAATGTCTACGAGACGACACAGGTGCCGGACTGGTCGACCAGGTGGACGCCGGCGGAGAACGTCGACGGCCTGCCGGTCGGCTTCGCACGGATGACCGGTGTCGTCGATCCCGCGACCGGCCGTCGCGAAGAGGACAAGATCGGGCTGACCTGCGCGGCCTGCCATACCGGCCAGATCCACTACCAGGGCGTGGACGTGCGTTTCGACGGCGGCCCGGCCATGACCGACCTGAAGAAGCTCGAGGTCTCCACCGGCCTGTCGATCGCCTACACGCTTTACGTGCCGTTCCGCTTCCAGCGCTTCGCCGATCGCGTGCTCGGCCCCGATGCCAGCAAGGCTGACCGCGCCGCGCTCAAGCAGAAGCTCAGCGCGATCGGCAACTTCCTGATCGACTGGGCGCAAACCCAGCAAAAGACGATTGAAGGCAAGAAGACCTGGAACGGCAGGCAGCAGCAGGACACCGAGGAAGGGTTCGGTCGCCTCGACGCTCTCAATCGCATCGGCAATCAAGTTTTTTCGCAGGATCTCGCGCTGAGCGGGATCAAGGGATTCGAGAAGAACCTGCACGCCCAGGACGCGCCGGTCAGCTATCCCCCGATCTGGACCGTGCCCTGGTTCAAGTTCGCCCAGTACGACGCCTCGATCGAGCAGCCGCTGATCCGCAACGCCGGCGAAGCCCTCGGCGTGACGGCGCTGCTCAACCTGTCCGACGCCTACCCGGAGGACAGGCTGTGGCGCTCCTCGGTTCATATCAACACGCTCGGCTGGATCGAGGACATGCTCAGGGGGCCAGACCCGTTCAAGACGGCAGATCCCTCCACCGGCCCGAAGTTCGGCGGCCTGCTGGCGCCGAAATGGCCCTCGCAGATCCTTGGCGACAATTGGAGGCTCGATCAAAAGAAGGTCGACAATGGCCGCAAGATCTACGCCGAGATGTGCTCCGGATGCCATCTGCCGGCGATCGACACCCCGGCTTTCTGGTCGTCGGGACATTGGGAGCCGAGCGGCGACAGCAAGGTGCTGAACGCGGTGACGATCCCCCTCGACGAGATCAAGACGGATCCCGAACAGTCGCTCGTGCTCAGCAACAGGATCGTCGATCTGCCCGGCTTCCTGAAGGTGAATACGGCCGACCTCCAGAAATGGTGGCAATGCGACGTCTCGACCGCAAGCTCGCCGACCGAGATGGTTTATGCGCTCGGGTTGATGACGGTGGTGGATCTCGTCGCCCGCAAATGGATGGACGACGAGAAGACTCCGGACGCCGAGCGGTCGAAATTGTGGAATCTCGCGCGCAAGAACTGCCTCAATCCGGTGGGGGGAGCACGCTATCGGGCACGGCCGCTGAACGGCGTCTGGGCCACGGCACCCTATCTGCACAACGGTTCGGTGCCCTCTCTCTACTGGTTGCTGAAGCCTGCAAGCGAGCGCCCGCAAAAATTCTGCATGGGCCGCCGCGACTATGATCCCGTGACCGTCGGCTTTGCGGTCACCGCCAACGAGAAGTGCAAGACGGGTGAAACCGAGTTCTCGGCCGGGTCGGACAAGGATCCGATCCAGGGCAACAGCGTGCTCGGCCATTCCTTCGAGCGCAAGCCGGGCGAGGAAAAACGTCCCGGTGTCATCGGCCGCGTGTTCAAGGACGACAACGAGCGCTACGATCTGATCGAGTATCTGAAGACGCTGTAGTGGGTGATGCTACTTCCTCGTCATGGCCGGGCTTGTCCCGGCATGCCGGCGTGTGGTCGCAGGGCAGCATCGCCTCCCCTCACTTGAACAGCGGCGTGCCTGGCACGAAGGCGTCGAAGGCTGCCCAGAATTGGGAACGGTAGCGGTCCTGCTCCTGGAGAATCTCGTGCTTGGCACCGGCGATCACGAGATGGGAGCCTGCGCGCAAATGATAGGCGAACTCCTCGATCGCCGCGATCGAGACCACGGTGTCGCTGGAGGCCGCCAGCATCAGGATCGGCTGACGGATCTCGGACGGGTAGTTTTTGCCCTTGAAGGTGTTCATCGCGCGGAAGGCGGTATCGGCCCAGGCGACCGTCGGTGACGCGAGCCCGAGGGTCGGATCCTCCTCCAGGATTGCGGCATTGCGCGCATAGCGCACGGGGTCGCTGGTCAGCGGATTGTTGATGAAGGGATTGAGCCCGGTGATCTGGTCGCTGCCGCCGGGGACATAACGGCCGCCCATCCCCAGCACGCGCATCGTCTTCAGCAGAGCCCGCGCCGGAAACGAGGTGGCGCGGCCGGGGAGGTCGATCATCGGCGCAGACAGCACCATGCGGTCGAACCAGCGCTTGCCCGCATGCGCCACCCGCAGCATCACGGTGCCGCCCATGGAGTGGGCGAGCGCGAAGAAGGGCGGCGGGCAATCCGGCAGCACCACCTGCTGCACGAAGGTCTCGACGTCGATCTCGAAATCAGCGAAGTCGCGGACATAGCCCTTGCGCGGATCGCGCAGGCGGCGCGAGGAGTGGCCCTGCCCGCGCCAGTCGATCATCGCCACCGCAAAACCGCGGTCGCGCAGGTCGCGCACGGTCTCGAAATACTTCTCGATCTGCTCGCTGCGTCCGGTGAAGACGCAGACCGTGCCCTTGCGGTTCGCCGGCGGTGCCCAGCGCGCAAAGCGCAGCTCGACGCCATCAGGGGTCTTGATGGTGCCGCTGACGACGTCTTCGGGAACGGGATTGGACGGTATCGAGACCAGCGTCATGATGGGGAGGGCTTGGGCACGAAGAGCTGCAAATCAGGGGCGGGAGCGCCGAAAAGGCTGAGTATCCGCCCTCTTGAACGCCGTTCCCCTGAACCCATATCACCTTGGTGCAGGCCGCTACCAGTGTTTCGGAACCGGAACATCAGGCTGCACACAGACGAAAGCCCGGCCCGATTGGCGGGCGGGTTACTCAACAGTCGCTCAATGGAGGACTTGACCATGCGTACCTACGACCTGACCCCCTTCTACCGTTCCACCGTCGGCTTCGACCGTCTCTTCAACCTGCTCGACCAGGCCGGTTCGGACGGCAGCCCCGGTTATCCCCCCTACAATATCGAGCGTACCGGTGAGAACGACTACCGCATCACCGTTGCGGTTTCGGGCTTTGCCAAGGATGAGCTCTCCATCGTCGCGAAGGAAAACACGTTGACGATTAAGGGCGAGAAAGTCGCCAACGAGAACTCGAAGGCCGAAGTGCTGTACCGTGGCATCGCCGCGCGTGCCTTCGAGCGCGCCTTCCAGCTTGCCGACTTCGTGCAGGTGAAGAACGCCTCGCTCGAGAACGGGCTGCTTCACGTCGACCTCGTCCGTGAGATTCCCGAAGCGAAGAAGCCCCGCCACATCGCGATCAACACCGGTGCGCAAGGCGCACAGGTGATCGAGAACTCGGTAGCCGCGTAAATCACGTCGGCCGCTTCCAGGTTGCGAAAACGCCCCGGTGCCCCGGGGCGTTTTTTTGTTGGGCTCTCCTCGTCCCGGCGAGAGCCGGGGAATCCTGCCGCGAGATCGATCAATCGTGCACGGAAGAAATACCGAACGACGGATCTGCCATACCTTACCAGAGAGGATGGTCTCGGTCGTCGCCGGGACGTCACCGATTGCTGAACGGCCGTGCTGGACTGTTGCGCCGCATCACAGAGCGGTGAAATGGCGTAACACCGCCGCCCCGCGCATCGTCTTTTGGATATCGAACCCAAAAACAAGACGGAGAACAATCATGACTTTCTGGCGCAGCCTTTTCGTCGCCGCGAGCCTGCTGGCGGCCCCTCTCAGCCTCGCTCACGCGCAGACGCCGCAGACCGTAAAGGCCAAGAACGTTGTGCTGGTGCACGGCGCCTGGGCCGACGGCTCAAGCTGGTCGGAAGTGATCCCGATCCTCCAGGCCGCAGGGCTCAACGTAACTGCCGTGCAAAATCCGTTGTCGTCGCTTGCGGATTCCGTCGAGGCGACCAAGCGCGTGCTGGCCGAACAGGATGGTCCGACCGTGCTGGTCGCGCATTCCTGGGGCGGCACCGTGATCAGCCAGGTCGGCACCGACCCGAAGGTCACCGGCCTCGTCTATGTCGCCGCCCGTGCGCCCGATGCCAACGAGGATTTTGTCGCGCTGTCGAAGCAGTTTCCGGCGGGACCGGCACGCGCCGGCGTCGTCGAGCGCGACGGCTACACCAAGCTGTCAGAAGACGCCTTCCTGAAGTACTTCGCCAATGGCGTTAAGCCGGAGCAGGCCAAGGAGCTCTACGCCGTGCAATGGCCGACGGCCGCCTCGATCTTCGCCGGTCGCACCACGGAGGCGGCATGGCATTCCAAGCCGAGCTGGTACGCGGTGTCGAAGAACGACTACACCATCAATCCCGATCTCGAACGCTTCCTCGCCAAGCGCATGAACGCAACCACGATCGAGCTCGACGCCGGCCATCTGTCGCTGGTGTCGCATCCGAAGGAGGTGGCGAATTTGATCCTGGAAGCGGCGGGGTATGGCCGGAGCTGAGCCGCGCTCGTCATGGTTCAGAAGGCGCCTGAGTGCTGAGACGCCTTCTGTTTGCGCTAACTCTCTCCCCAACCTCGTCCTGGCGAAGGCCAGGACCCATCACCACAGGGAGGAGTTTGGCGAAGATTCGGAGTTCGGTACTCCCGCGTCACTCATATGATGCACCTCGCGGTATGGGTCCTGGCCTTCGCCAGGACGACACCGTTGGGGTGATGCGGGCCATCGCCTCAAACGCCCGCGCTTAGTCCAGCCCCTGTGCCGCCGGCATCTCCTGCGTAGGCAGGATAGTCGCGGCAGGCTTGACCTGACCTACGGTTGGCGCGGCGGCTTGCGGTGCGACCTCAGCGGGCTTGGACGGCACGGCGGCCGCGGTCTGCGTCACAGGTTGTGCCTGCGGCACCTGGGCCTGCGGCGTCGCAGGCTCGGCCGGCTTGGCGGGGACGCCCGGGGCCTCGCGCGGCGGAGCCGCCTTGGGCAGCGGCACGGAACGGCTGGCGACATGCGGGATCGGGGCCGGAGGGCGGGGCGGACCACTGCGGACCATGGTCGGCGGCGGCAGCGCGCTTTGCGGGCGGTAAGGTGCAACCGCAGGCTGCTCGTAGCCGGGTGCCATGCCGTAGGCGTCGGCAGCCGGCATGAAGCGCAAAATCCTTCCGTCGCGGGCATCGATCACGAGCCGGCCGTCCTCCCCCCGGCGGTCAATCACCGCGATGGTGTAGACGCCGCCGCGCAGGCGCGGGATGCCCAGTGGAGAGAAGCCGTTCTCGCGCAGCACCGCGTAGACCTCGGTCGATGGCAGCAGCACCGGGGCCGGCCCGCGTTCTTCGTAGCCATAGCCGTAGCGCGGCGGCGGCGCGGCCTCCGACGGCGCATAGGGGGCGTCGAAATCCGAGACCGCGATCATCGCCCCTCGCGCTGGAACCTGCGCTTGAGCCGCGGTCGCGGCCAGCGCCAGCGTGGCGGCGGCCACACATCCTGTGAAAAACTTCATGGTCGAGACGCTCCTGTCAGGCCCCCGGATGGATCGCGCTCTTTTGCTTCTTGCGGCGTGGCGGGTCTTCCAAAGGGTTGATCCGAAGCTTCATTGGGGATTCCGGCGTCGGCAGGGCCGGATCAGGGCGCGTTTGCTTCAAAACCGGGGCCGCGCAACTTTTGGAAAGCGATTGATTGACATATGGGGAATCGGGACTTGCGCGCGCTTGTGTGATAGACAAAAATTTGGCAAGGTGATGGTTAGGACAGGAAGACTGTCTCAATTTTGCTTGCGGTTCCGGCATAGGGATTGCAACGAAAGTCGGTGCTTTCGAGCGCCAAGAAGGCAACAGGCAAAGCCGTTCTCGGGGACGAAGAACGCCTTGGCCTGAATTTAAGAAAATGCGGCTCGCGAGCGGACGAGCGGTGACCCAGAAGCGGGTGCCGCGGGACGCCCAAGGTGCGCCGAAGATGGCGGTGAGGCAGCTTGCCGCATGGAGAGGACGAGAACATGAACGGGTCGCAAGTCGAGCGCGGAAACATCGTGGCAGAACAACTGTCGGCGACGGTCGCCTCGAAAACGACCGATCCGATTCAGGAACACAATTCACGGCCGCCGGCCGTAGGCCTGTACGATCCGAGCCTGGAAAAAGATTCCTGCGGCGTCGGCTTCATCGCCAACATCAAGGGCCAGAAGTCGCACGAGATCGTCGCGGACGCGCTCAGCATCCTCTGTAACCTCGAGCACCGCGGCGCCGTCGGCGCCGACCCGCGCGCCGGTGACGGCGCCGGCATTCTGGTGCAGATCCCGCATGCTTTCTTCAGCCGCAAGGCGAAGGAGCTCGGCTTCGTGCTGCCCAATCCGGGCGAATACGCCATCGGCGCGTTGTTCATGCCGCGCGACACTGCCTGGCGCAACGTCATCAAGAGCATCATCGCCGACCAGATCAAGGAAGAGGGCCTGACGCTGCTCGGCTGGCGCGACGTGCCAACCGACAATTCCTCGCTCGGCGTCACCGTAAAGCCGACCGAGCCCGCCTGCATGCAGGTGTTCATTGGCCGCAACGGCACCGCCAAGACCGAGGACGATTTCGAGCGCCGGCTTTACATCCTGCGCAAGTCGATCTCGCAAGCGATCTATCAGCGCCGCGACCGCGGCCTCGCCGGCTACTATCCGTGCTCGATGTCCTGCCGCACCGTGATCTACAAGGGCATGTTCCTCGCCGACCAGCTCGGCAAGTACTATCCCGATTTGCACGAGAAGGATTTCGAGAGCGCGCTGGCGCTCGTGCACCAGCGTTTCTCGACCAACACCTTCCCGGCGTGGTCGCTGGCGCATCCCTACCGCATGATCGCGCATAATGGCGAGATCAACACGCTGCGCGGCAACGTCAACTGGATGGCGGCGCGCCAGGCCTCGGTGAGCTCCGAGCTGTACGGCAAGGACATCAACCGGCTCTGGCCGATCTCCTACGAAGGCCAGTCGGACACCGCCTGCTTCGACAACGCACTCGAATTCCTGGTGCAGGGCGGCTACTCGCTGCCGCACGCCGTCATGATGATGATTCCGGAGGCGTGGGCCGGCAATCCCTTGATGGATGAGAAGCGCCGCGCCTTCTACGAATATCATGCAGCCCTGATGGAGCCGTGGGACGGCCCCGCCGCGATCGCCTTCACCGACGGCCGCCAGATCGGTGCCACGCTGGACCGCAACGGCCTTCGGCCGGCGCGCTATCTCGTCACCAAGGACGACCGCATCGTGATGGCGTCCGAGATGGGCGTGCTGACGATTCCCGAGGACCAGATCATCACCAAGTGGCGCTTGCAGCCCGGCAAGATGCTGCTGGTCGACCTCGAGCAGGGCCGCCTCATCCCCGACGACGAGATCAAGGCCGAGCTCGCAAGGAGCCATCCCTACACGGAGTGGCTGGAGCGGACCCAGATCGTGCTGGAAGAGCTGCCGAAGGTGCCGACCACCGGCGTGCGCTCCAACCTGTCGCTGCTCGATCGCCAGCAGGCGTTCGGCTACAGCCAGGAAGACATCACCATCCTGATGACGCCGATGGCCTCCACCGGCGAGGAAGCCGCAGGCTCGATGGGCAACGACACGCCGATCTCGGCGCTGTCGGCCAAGGCCAAGCCGCTGTTCACCTACTTCAAGCAGAACTTTGCGCAGGTCACCAATCCGCCGATCGATCCGATCCGCGAGGAGCTGGTGATGAGCCTCGTCTCCATCATCGGACCGCGGCCGAACCTGTTCGACCTGCAAGGCCTAGCCACTACCAAGCGCCTCGAAGCGCGCCAGCCGATCCTGACCGACGCGGACCTCGAAAAGATCCGCTCAATCTCCGAGGTCGCCGAGTCGCACTTCAAGTCGCGCACGCTGGACACCACCTTCCACGCCGGCCTCGGCGCGGCCGGCATGGACCAGGTGCTGGACGAGCTCTGCGCGCGCGCCGAGAGCGCGGTGCGCGAGGGCGTCAACATCATCATCCTGTCCGACCGCATGGTCGGCACCGACCGGGTTCCGATCCCGTCGCTGCTGGCCTGCGCCGCCGTGCATCATCATCTGATCCGCACCGGATTGCGCACTTCGGTCGGCCTCGTCGTCGAATCCGGCGAGCCGCGCGAAGTGCATCACTTCGCCTGTCTCGCCGGCTACGGCGCGGAAGCGATCAATCCGTATCTGGCGTTCGAGACCATCATCGCGATGAAGGACCGCCTGCCCGGCTCGCTCGACGACTACGAGATCGTCAAGCGCTACATCAAGTCGATCGGCAAGGGCCTGCTCAAGGTGATGTCCAAGATGGGCATCTCGACCTACCAGTCCTATTGCGGCGCGCAGATCTTTGACGCCATTGGCCTGAAGGCGGAATTCGTCGGAAAATTCTTCGCGGGCACGCACACCCGCGTCGAGGGCGTCGGTCTTGGCGAGATCGCCGAAGAGGCGGTGCGCCGTCATGCCGACGCGTTCGGCGACGCGCTCGTGTACAAGACCTCGCTCGATGTCGGCGGCGAATATGCCTATCGCAGCCGCGGCGAGGACCATGCATGGACCGCCGAGTCGGTGGGGCTGCTCCAGCACGCCGCGCGCGGCAATTCGCTGGAACGCTACCGCGCCTTCGCGAAGATCCTCAACGAGCAGTCGGAGCGTCTCCTGACGCTGCGCGGCCTGTTCCGGATCAAGAATGCGGACGAAGAGAAGCGCAAGCCGGTACCGCTCGACCAGGTCGAGCCGGCCAAGGACATCGTCAAGCGTTTCGCCACCGGCGCGATGAGCTTCGGCTCGATCTCGCGCGAGGCGCACACCACGCTCGCGATCGCCATGAACCGGATCGGCGGCAAGTCGAACACCGGCGAAGGCGGCGAGGAAGCCGACCGCTTCAAGCCGATGCCGAACGGTGACAGCATGCGCTCGGCAATCAAGCAGGTCGCCTCGGGCCGCTTCGGCGTCACCACGGAGTATCTCGTCAACTCCGACATGATGCAGATCAAGATGGCGCAGGGTGCAAAACCCGGCGAAGGCGGCCAGTTGCCCGGCCACAAGGTCGATGCCACCATCGCAAAGGTCCGGCATTCGACGCCGGGCGTCGGCCTGATCTCGCCGCCACCGCACCACGACATCTACTCGATCGAGGATCTGGCGCAGCTCATCTACGACCTCAAGAACGTCAACCCGGACGGCGCGGTCTCGGTCAAGCTCGTCTCGGAGATCGGCGTCGGAACCGTAGCCGCGGGCGTCGCCAAGGCGCGCGCCGACCATGTCACCATCGCGGGCTTCGAGGGCGGCACCGGCGCTTCGCCGCTGACCTCGATCAAGCACGCCGGCTCGCCGTGGGAGATCGGCCTCGCCGAAACCCACCAGACGCTGGTGCGCGAGCGGCTGCGCAGCCGCATCGTGGTCCAGGTCGACGGCGGTTTCCGCACCGGCCGCGACGTCGTGATCGGCGCGCTGCTCGGCGCCGACGAGTTCGGCTTCGCCACCGCGCCCCTGATCGCGGCCGGCTGCATCATGATGCGCAAGTGCCATCTCAACACCTGCCCGGTCGGCGTCGCGACCCAGGACCCCGTCCTGCGCAAGCGCTTCACCGGCCAGCCCGAGCATGTGATCAACTACTTCTTCTTCGTCGCCGAGGAGGTCCGCGAGATCATGGCCTCGCTCGGCTTCCGCAGCTTCAACGAGATGATCGGCCAGGTGCAGCTGCTCGACCAGACCAAGCTGGTCGCGCACTGGAAGGCCAAGGGGCTCGATTTCTCCAAGCTCTTCGTCAAGCAGAAGGAAGAGAAGGGCCAGAAGATCTATCACTCCGAGCGCCAGAACCATCATCTGGAAGCGGTGCTCGACCGCACGCTGATCGAGCAGGCGACGCCTGCGCTCGACCGCGGTGCGCCGGTGAAGATCGAGGCCAAGATCAACAGCACCAACCGCTCCGCGGGCGCGATGCTGTCGGGTGCGGTCGCCAAGATCTACGGCCATGCCGGCCTGCCGCATGAGACCATCCATGTCAGCCTCAAGGGCACCGCCGGCCAGGCCTTCGGCGCCTGGCTGGCGCAAGGCGTCACCTTCGAGCTCGAAGGCGAAGCCAACGACTATGTCGGCAAGGGCCTCTCGGGCGGCAAGATCATCGTCAAGCCGCCGGCCAACAGCGGCATCGTGCCGGAAGAGAGCATCATCGTCGGCAACACCGTGATGTACGGCGCCATTCAAGGCGAGTGCTACTTCCGAGGCATCGCCGGCGAGCGTTTTGCCGTGCGCAATTCCGGCGCCGTGGCGGTGGTCGAGGGCGCCGGCGACCATTGCTGCGAATACATGACCGGCGGCATCGTGGTCGTGCTCGGCAAGACCGGACGCAACTTCGCGGCCGGCATGTCCGGCGGCATCGCCTATGTGCTGGACGAGACCGGCGACTTCGACAGGCTGTGCAACATGGCGATGGTCGAGCTCGAGCCGGTGCTGTCGGAAGAGCTGATCAACGCCGGCACCTATCACCACTCCGGTGACCTCGAAGCGCACGGCCGGGTCGACGTGTTCAAGGACCTGCTCGCCTCCGACGTCGAGCGGCTGCACGTCCTGATCACGCGCCATGCGAAGGCGACAGGCTCCAGGCGCGCCGCCGACATCCTGGCCAACTGGAAGGACTGGCTGCCAAAATTCCGCAAGGTGATGCCGGTCGAATACCGGCGCGCGCTGCGCGAGATGGCCGCCAACGCGGACGCCGAGCCGAAAATCGCGATCGGGGCGTAAGAAATATCAGCGCCCGTCATTGCGAGCGTAGCGAAGCAATCCAGACTTTCTCCTCGGATGCAGACTGGATTGCTTCGAAGCTCACGCTCCTCGCAATGACGACGAGAGAGAAACACAACGAATTTAAGCGGCAGGGACTTCGGGTTTAATGGGCAAGATCACGGGTTTTCTCGAAATCGAACGGCATGACCGCAAGTACACCCCGGTCGCCGAGCGCGTGAAGCATTTCCACGAGTTCGTCGTTCCCCTCTCCGAGAAGGAAACGCGCGACCAGGCCGCGCGCTGCATGAATTGCGGCATTCCCTATTGCCACGGCACCGGCTCGGTCTCGCCCGGCACGCCCGGCTGCCCGGTCAACAACCAGATCCCGGACTGGAACGACCTCGTCTATCAGGGCAACTGGGAAGAAGCCTCGCGCAATCTGCACTCGACCAACAATTTCCCGGAGTTCACGGGGCGCATCTGCCCGGCGCCGTGTGAGGCGTCCTGCACGCTCAACATCGACGACAACCCCGTCACCATCAAGACCATCGAATGCGCGATCGTCGATCGCGCCTGGGACAATGGCTGGCTGAAGCCCGAAATCGCCGCCCATAAGACCGGCAAGAAGGTCGCGGTGATCGGCTCCGGTCCGGCCGGCATGGCCTGCGCGCAGCAGCTCGCGCGCGCCGGCCACGACGTGCATCTGTTCGAGAAGTTCGCCAAGGCCGGCGGCCTGCTGCGCTACGGCATCCCCGACTTCAAGATGGAGAAGGGCATCATCGACCGCCGCGTCGCGCAGATGGAAGGCGAAGGCGTCACCTTCCATTACAACAGCCATGTCGGCGCCGACGGCAATGTCGACCCACGCGAGATGCTCAACGAGTACGATGCCGTGGCGCTGACCGGCGGCGCCGAAGCCCCGCGCGACCTCCCGATTCCCGGCCGCGACCTTGCCGGCATCCACTATGCCATGGACTTTCTGCCGCAACAGAACCGCCGCGTGTCGGAGGAACCGTTGAACGGCGTCCAGGAGATTTTGGCCGGTGGCAAGCATGTCGTCGTCATCGGCGGCGGCGACACCGGATCCGATTGCATCGGCACCTCGCTGCGCCAGGGCGCGCTCTCCGTGACCCAGCTCGAGATCATGCCCGCCCCGCCGGAGCACGAGAACAAGGGCCTCACCTGGCCGAACTGGCCGCTGAAGATGCGGACGTCCTCCAGCCAGGCCGAAGGCGCGATCCGCGAATTCGCCGTGCTGACGCAGAAGTTCACCGGCGAGAACGGCAAGGTCAAGAAGCTGCACTGCGTGCGCGTCGACGACAAGTTCAAGCCGATCGCCGGCACCGAGTTCGAACTCGACGCCGACCTCGTCCTGCTCGCGATGGGCTTCGTCCATCCCGTGCACGAGGGCCTGCTCAAGATGCTCTCGGTCGAGCTCGACCCCCGCGGCAACGTCAAGGCCAACACGCTGGACTATCAGACCTCACGCCCCAACGTGTTCACCGCCGGCGACATGCGCCGCGGCCAGTCGCTGGTGGTCTGGGCCATCCGCGAGGGCCGGCTGTGTGCCCGGTCGATCGATACGTTCCTGATGGGGAAGACGGATCTGCCGCGGTAGTTGCTTGGCTCGCTGTCAGATTTACAAACGGTGTCATCGCCCGCGAAAGCGGGCGATCCAGTATTCCGAAACAGTTGTGATTTACCGAGAAGCCGCGGCGTACTGGATGCCCCGCCTTCGCGGGGCATGACGGCGGAGTAGATGGCGAGAGCGACGGGGCCTTAGCCCAAGACGTGCGGAAAGTGCTGTGCGTCCCACTCGTCAAGCCGGAACAGCACCTTACCGTATTCGAGAAGCTTGTCGTTCGGCCGATAGGGACGCGCCGAAACTTCGACGTCCGAGGCTACTTCACTGGGCATCAGGTGAAAGTGGTCGTTGGTCTCGCTCAGGGCGAGCAGTTCCTTGACGAGAAGGTCTCGGCCTTCGGGATTGAGCCATAGCTCGAATACTCCAGCCGAGTTGATGTCCAAAGTAATCCGAGCCGCCACGGGGCCTCCCCTCTAATTCTGCAACCTCACCCCGACCATCACCACCGTCGCCTGCGAGCTTGACCCCGGCTGGTTCGAATCCAGGATGTCGTGGCGGAGCGTGCCCTTGATCCAGATGTTGCGGTTGAGCTTGTAGATCAGATTGCTTTCGAACGAGTAGGTCTTGTCGTTACGATTCTGGCCCTGATAGTCGTAGGTGCCGTAGGTGAATTTGCCCACTGCCGTAAGCCAGCGGCGGAAATCGTGATCGACTTCGACCCCGTAGGTGTGCACCAGCACGCCGGAGGAGCCGGGGACGGTGGTCTCGGCGATCTGGGTGTCGGTGGCGAATTTCACCGTGGTGAGGCCGCTTGCACTCCAGATCAGCGAGCCCGAGGTCAGGAAGCCCGCGAGCTGGCTCAGGCGCGGGTCGACATAGTTGCGCGCGGAATAGCCGACCGAGACCTCGCCGATGAGGATCCGCGAGAACTCGAAGGACGTGCCGACCTTGGCGTAGCCGCCGTTCGAATCGCGGAAATAGCCGTTGCGGTCGGCGGCCAGGTCATGGACGCGGGTGTCGCCCTGGATCTCGACGAATGGCTTCAGCCCCGGCTTGAGATCGTAGGAGAAGCGTCCGACGCCGCCATACTGGTTGAAGTCGCGATCGTCGTTGCTGAAGGTCGAGCCGTCGGTCAGTTTTGAGTTGGTGTAGGCGGTGCGATCGACAGTGGCGCCGGCCGCGATCTGGAAGCGGTTGAAGCTCTGGTCGAAGCCGACGGTCGTGCCATAGGCGGCATAAACAGGATATTTTTGCAGGCCGGCCTGCACGTTCGGGCTGCCGGGATTGTCGGTGGCGAGCCGCAGGCGCAGCTGCGTGGTCAGCTTGAGATCGCGATTGACGTCGAGGCGGCCGTCGACATGGCCGTTGAAGTCGGGGCGGTCGACCTCGACCGGCGAAGGCGAGGCAAAGCCGTCGATCGTCGCCGGCATGTTGTTGGTGTAGCCCGAGAACGAGCCGCGCAGATCCGCGACCAGCGCGTGGCGCTCCCAATCGGACGCCACGAGGAGATCGGGTGCAACCACATAGGCCGGCGAGCCGACCGGCTTGTTCAGACGCGCCGGATTGGTGTCGTAACCGGTGGAGAGCTCGAGCCCGCCCTTGATCAGGAAACTGCCGGCATAGTCGCCGACCGCGCCGAACGCATCGTCATCGGCCTTGAGGCGGCGGCGTAGCGGCTGGCCGGGCACGGTGCCCGCCATCGCCGCCGGCACGGGCGCCTTGTTGGCGGAGGCGGACGGGGGCGGCGCGATCTTCGGCGAACCGAGCGTGGATGGCGGCGGCGTAGTGGTCGGCGCCCGCGAGCCGGGACCAGCAGGGCGCTTCGGCTTGGGCTGACCCGGATAGAACTTCGGCTGCTGCCGCTTGCGGTTCAGCGAGTCGTAGCCGGAGCTGCTCGCACCGTTGGCGGCCGGCAGGCCATAGGTCGGGACCTGGCTGGTCGCGTTTTGGTTCGTCGGGTTCTGCCATGGGCGCGCCGGCGTCTGCTGGCGCTTGCGAAAGTCGGAGTTGGGATCGGGCAGCGCCGGCAGCGCATCCGACGGTGCCTGCGGAACGCCCGCGGTGCGGCGCGTCGGCAGCGTGTCGGGCGAAGCGAAGCCACCGCGGTTGGGACTGAACAGGTCGGGGGTGAGGCTCTGGGCGGCCACGGGGGCGCTTCCGAGGACCGTCAGCGCAAAGCACGGCAAAGCCGCGCGCAGGAAATGCGCGCGTTTGCTCCGGCTCGTGCCTGGAGACGACCCCACGATGGAAGAACTCCAACGAAATCAAACACTTTCGCGATTGTCCCCACCGATCGGCGGGAACTATCGTTAATGGAGTTAAAACAATTATGGTTAACGACCGGTTGAGGGTCGGGTCGGGCTCGTCGCCTCGAAGGCCGCGGCGTGTTAAGCAGGCGCCAACGGGCGAAGGCCCCTCCTCCTGGACCAGAACATGCCGAGTTCGAAACCGCTGATGACCCAATCATCCGGCCCCATTCCCGACAGCGTCGAATCCGCACTCCGCACGCTGGAAACGGAGAGCGGCGGTATCAACGCGCTCGCCGCCGCCCTGCGCGGCCCGCTTGGCGCGAGCTTCGCCCAGGCGGTCGATCTGATCCGCAACGCGAAGGGCCGCGTCATCGTCACCGGGCTCGGCAAGTCGGGCCATATGGGCCGCAAGATCGCGGCAACGTTGGCCTCGACCGGCACGCCCGCCTTCTTCGTGCACACCGCCGAAGCCGCCCATGGCGACCTCGGCATGATTACCACCGACGACGTCATCATGGCGCTGTCCTGGTCCGGCGAGCAGCCGGAGATGAAGACTCTCGTGAACTATTCCGCAAGATTCGCAATCCCGATGATCGCGGTGACGTCGAACGCGGCATCCTCGCTGGGACAAGCGGCCGACGTCGTGATCGAGCTGCCGAAGGCGCGCGAGGCCTGCCCGCACAATCTGGCGCCGACCACCTCGACCCTGATGCAGGCCGCGATAGGCGATGCGCTTGCGATCGCGCTGCTCGAAGGCCGCGGCTTCACCGCGCTGGAGTTCGCGCATTTCCACCCCGGCGGCAAGTTAGGGGCGATGCTGAAATTCGTCCGCGACTACATGCGCACCGGTGCGGAAATCCCGGTCAAGCCGCTCGGCACCAAGATGTCGGACGCGGTGATGGAGATGTCCGCCAAGGGTTTGGGGTGCGTCTGCATCGTCAACGAGGCGAACGAGGCTCTCGGCATCATCACCGACGGCGATCTGCGCCGCCACATGCGGCCCGACCTGCTGACGGCGTCGGTCGACGACGTCATGACCAGGCAGCCGAAAACCGTACCGCCCTCGATGCTGGCCACCGAGATGATCGAGGTGCTCAACACCCGCAAGATCACGACGCTGGTCGTGACCGAGGCGGACAAGGTGGTGGGCATCGTGCACCTGCACGATCTGCTGCGGGCAGGCGTGGCGTAGGGAGCCACTCACCGTCATTGCGAGCGCAGCGAAACATCCAGAGTGCCACCGCGGAAAGACTCTGGATTGCTTCGCTACGCTCGCAACGACGGCGGCTAGAGCGGCGCAGGAAATCTTGCCGCCGTCTCCTCCAGCGGCAACCGCAGTCCGTTCGCCAGATACGAGACCGTGCGGTAGAAGCCGCACAGCAGCATGATCTCCAGGATCTGCGCCTCGTCGTAATGCGCCGACAGCGCAGCGAACTCAGCGTCGTCAAACGTCGCGCTGTGATGCAGCGCGTCGACGGCGGCGATCAGCGTCTGCTCGGCCGGGGACCAGCACGACGACGCCGCATCACCCTGCACGGTGGCGCGCACTTCCTCCTCGGTGAGTTTCGCCGGCCCGGCAAAGACCGCGACATGCACGCCCCATTCATATTCGCATTTGTTCAGCGCGCAGGTGCGGTCGATCACGATCTCGCGCTGGCGCAGCGACAGCGGTCCGGGATCGAGCAAGCCGCCGGCGCGAAACTTGTCCCAGGCGCGGGTGTGGCCCGCCATGACCCGGAACAGCAGCAGTGGCGGCGCGCCGCGCATGATGCGGTCGAACTGGGCCTGGATCTCCGGGGGATAAGGCGGGGTGAGCGGGGCAATGCGCGCTGTGACCGGGGACATTGGCCGCCTCTCTTGCTACATTTAACGTAGCATGAAGCTACACTATTTGTAGCACCGCGCAAGGGGGCGACGATGGCGAAACAGACCACTTCGAGATCGCGCGGCGTCCGTGGCCCGCGCAGCGGGCGGCCGATCATGGTGCTGCTCGACCTCCTCGGACGACGCTGGAGCCTGCGAATCCTGTGGGAGCTGCGCGACGCCCCCCTCACCTCGCGCGCATTGCGCACCGCCTGCGACGAGGCCTCGCCGACGGTGCTGCAGGCGCGGCTGGACGATTTGCGCGAGGCCGGGTTCGTGGAGCTCGGCGAAGCCGGCGGTTACGCGCTGACGGCGCTCGGGCGGGACTTGTGCGAGACGTTCATGCCGCTGCATAGGTTTGCGGAGCGGTGGCGCAGCAAGAGCGGCGCGTAAGTCTGGCGATGCCGTCCCGACTAGCTCGTCATTGCGAGCGAAGCGAAGCAATCCAGAATCTTTCCACCGGCAGCAGTCTGGATTGCTTCGCTGCGCTCGCAATGACGGTGGACTAAGCCGCCGCCACCGTCAGATTCGCGCCGTCCACTTGCACCACCTTCACACGCGTGCCCGCCGGCGTATCGGGACCTGCGACGCGCCAGACGGTGTCGCCGATGCGCATGGTGCCGTTGCCGTCGACGATCGGCTTCTCCAGCGTGAACTCGCGGCCGAGCAGCGCATCCGCGCGCTTGTTGAGGAAGGGGCTGGCGGCAATTGCATCCGGCTTCGGCCGGGCGAGCCGACGCCAAACCGGCACGGCGGCGGCGGCGAAGATCGCGAACATCACGAGCTGGATCTGCCAGGATATCGCCACTCCGAACGAGATCAGCCCGACCAGCAGCGCGGCGAGCCCGAGCCAGAACAGGAAGACTCCCGGCGCCAGCACCTCCAGCGCCATCAGGATGAAGCCGAAGATCAGCCAGTTCCAGGTGCCGAGCGATACGAACATGTCGGTCATGACACGACCTCTTTGAAATGGCGCATGCCCTTGTCGGAAAACCGGTGTCCACTTTTCCGGGGCATGCGCTTTACCCCTGCCGCGGCGGCACCGCCGGGGGCGTGCTCCCAGTCGTCGGCACCGAACCGCGACGAGCGGCGGCAGCGGCGGATGCAGCACTCTCGCCGAACGTCGCCTTGGCGATCTCGCCGATGCCGGCGAGCGAGCCGAGCATGCTGGTGGCCTCGATCGGCAGCATGATGATCTTCTGGTTCGGCGAGTCCGCAAACTGCCCGAACGCCTTGATATATTTGTCGGCGATAAAGTAGTTCAGCGCCGCGACGTCGCCCTTGGCAATGGCTTCACTGACCATCTGCGTCGCCTTGGCCTCAGCTTCCGCCGACCGCTCGCGTGCTTCGGCGTCGCGGAAGGCGGCCTCGCGGCGACCTTCCGCCTGGAGGATCTGGCCCTGCTTGGCACCCTCTGCGCGCAGGATCTCGGACTGGCGTGCACCTTCGGCCTGAAGGATGTCGGCGCGTTTGACGCGCTCGGCCTTCATCTGTCGGCCCATGGCTTCGACGAGGTCCGCCGGCGGCACAATGTCCTTGATCTCGATACGATTGACCTTGAGGCCCCAGGGCGAGACGGCGGCATCGACTACACGCAGCAGGCGCTCGTTGATTTCGTCGCGGTGCGACAACACCTGGTCGAGATCCATCGAGCCCATCACCGAACGGATGTTGGTCATGGTCAGCACGGTGACGGCTTGGGTCAGGTTAGAGACCTCGTAGCTCGCCTTGGCGGCATCGAACACCTGAAAGAAGGCGACGCCGTCGACCGTCACGGTGGCGTTGTCCTTGGTGATCACCTCCTGCTCGGGAATGTCGATCACCTGCTCCATCATGTTGATCTTGCGTCCGACGCGATCGAAATAGGGCACGATCAGATTGAGCCCGGGGCTCAGCGTCTGGGTGTATTTGCCGAACCGCTCGATGGTCCAGTCATAGCCCTGCGGCACCGTCTTCACGCCGGCCACCAGCGTGACGATGACGAGCAAGACCAGAACAATCGCGAAAATGTCGAAACCGCTCATATTTCCTCCAAGGCGGAAAAGATTGGCGGGAAAAGGCCTTTTCCGCGCTGTCATTGGTCGGGATCACGACCCCAAGGGTTCAGTAAAGTATTCAGTAAAGAGTTCAGAAGGATTCAAGGCTCAGCGGTCGTGCCTGATTTCGGCATCGGTAGGATTCTACACAAGACACCGGGAGAGGGAATGGTCGCGATTATGTATTTGCGAGGCGCTCTTGAAAGCGTGCTGGCGCACACCTAGCGACGACGTTAACGAATCCGGCGGTCGCAGCCAAATCCTACTCGATGACCTCGTTCGCGGTTGCGAGCAGGCTTGGCGGAAGCGTGACGCCGATCGCCTTGGCCGTCTTCAAGTTGATCGCCAGCTCGAACGTGGTCGGATTCTGGACCGGCAAGTCGGCCGCTCGCGCACCCTTCAGGATGCGATCGATATAGGTGGCGGCGCGGCGGAGCTGCTCGGCGCTGTCGGTGCTGTAGGACATCAAGCCACCCTCGTCGACGAAGGTCCGGCTCCAGAACACCGCCGGCACGCGCGCTTCATTGATGGCTGCCAGGAGAAGCGCACGGTTGGACATGGTGAAGAAATCCGGCAGCACCAGCAGGCCGCCGTCTTTCCGCAAGGCCAGGGCGGCGATCGAGGCCGTGTCATGGACCGGCGCGGGCACCACCGTCACATCGAGCGCGCGGCCGGCGTCTTCGATCGTCCGCAGCATCAGCGGCGCGAACGGCGCGGTGGCGGGATTGTAGACGACGGAAACGCGTGACGGCTTTGGCACGACCTGCGTAAGCATCTCCAGCCATTTGCCGGCCAGCGGGCCGTCGTAATCGGTGAAGCCGGTGATATTGCCGCCGGGATGGGCGAGATTCTGGACAAAGCCCTGGCTGACAGGATCGGTGACGACGGCGAAAACGATCGGGATCGTCGTCGTGCGCTGGCGCAGCTCCTCCACTGAGGGCGTGCCGACCGCAAGCAGGATGTCGGGCTTGAGCGCCACGAGTTCGTCGGCGAGTTGCGCGATCCGCGCGCGGTCGCCGCCGCCGTTGCGCCAATCGATCTCAAGGCTGCCGTCCTCCTTCCAGCCATGGCCGGCAAGCGCCTCGACCAGGACCGCGCTACGCGTCTGCCCGATCGCATCGTCCGCCGCAGTGACCGAGAGCACGCCGAGCCGGCGCGTCGCATTCGCTTGCGCCAGCACCGAGGCCGGCAGCATCGTGGTCACCCCAAGAAGCGCCAGAACCTCGCGGCGGTTCATGGGGCGCTCCTCGGATCCAGGCTCACTATATCCAGCCCTGGAGCTCGCGCAGCACCAGCGTTCGGATCACATCCATGCCGGGGTCGCTGTCGTTGAGGCAGGGGATCGCGGAAAACTGCTCCCCGCCATTGTGCTTGAAGATCTCGGCATTCTCCTGCGCGATCTCCTCCAGCGTCTCCAGGCAGTCGGCGGAAAAACCCGGCGTGATCACCGCGATACGGCGCACGCCCTCTTTCGCCAGACGCTCCATGGTCTTGTCAGTGTAGGGCTGCAGCCACTCGTCGAATCCGAAGCGCGACTGGAAGGTCAGCAGCAGCTTTGTCTCGTCCATGCCGAGCCGGCGCCGCAGCGCCTCGGTGGTCGCCACACATTGGTCCTGATAGGGGTCGCCCTTGTCGACATAGGCCTTCGGCATGCCGTGGAAGGAGGCGACGATCAGCTCTGGCTTGAACGACAGGCTCACCAGATGCGTCTCGATCGAGGTGGCGAGCGCCTCGATATAGGCTTCGTCCTCGTAGTAAGACGGCGTCACCCGCAGCGTCGGCTGCGCGCGCAGCCGCGCAAGCACGCGAAACACCTCATCGCAGACGGTGGCCGACGTCGCGGCGGAATATTGCGGATAGAGGGGGACGGCAAGAATGCGATCGCAGCCCTTCGCAATCAGCGCATCGACGCCCGACTTGATCGAGGGATTGCCGTAGCGCATAGCCCATTCCACCGTGACCTGGTCGCGGTCCGACAGCATGGCTCCGAGCTTGTCGCTCTGCGAGCGCGTGATGGTCTTGAGCGGCGACTCGTTCTTCTCGGTGTTCCAGATCTTGAGATAATCGCGCGCCTTGGCGCGGGGGCGGGTGCGCAGGATGATGCCGTTCAGCACCAGCTTCCAGATCAAGCCCTGATCCTCGATGACGCGGGCGTCCGAGAGGAACTCCTTCAGATAGACCCGCACGCCGCGCGCGTCGGCGGTATCGGGCGTGCCGAGATTGACCAGGAGTACGCCGACGCGCGGCTGGCCGGACTGAGGCAGCGGCTTCGTGGTCTTGAGAGGGGCTAGGGTTGTCATGCTCGTTGGGTCGCGCGTTGCCCCGAGCTTGTCAAGATCAGGCCGGTTTCGCTAGGGTCGCACCGAGGCGGGGGAGGAAAGATGACACTCGCGGAATGGTGCGTCTCCGGAGCGTTGCTGCTCTATTTGGTGACGATCGTCTCGGTCAAATGGATCAGGTTTCGCGGGTTCGACAATTCACGCCCGCGCGATCCCGCCTTCTACGAAGAGGCCATCGCGCAGCGCGCGCTCGGCGCCCACCAGAATGGTATCGAGACCTTTCCGTTCTTCGCCTTCGCGGTGCTGCTGGCCGAATTCCGGGACTCGCCGCAGCGGATGATCGACGAGCTCGCGGTGCTGTTCCTGATCGTACGGATCGCCTATGTGCTGACCTATCTCGGGAACCGCCCGACGCTGCGCTCCATCCTCTGGAGCATCGGCTTTGCGATCAATCTCGGGATCTTCTTCATGCCGGCGTTGAAGCAGTTCTTGCCGGTGTGACTCTCCCTTTGTGGGAGAAGGTGGCGCGAAGCGCCGGATGAGGGGTTCTATCGGCGAACGCAGCTGCAAGAGGATCGCTCGCGGAGACAACCCCTCACCCGTCTCGCCGCTACGCGGCGAGCCACCCTCGCCCACAAGGGGAGAGGGAAAAACTCAGAAACACGTCGTCCGTTCGGCCGCGATGTAACCCAACAACAGGCCTGCACCGAACAGCAGCACGAGGCCGGCGGCGGCGAATTCGATGCCGCGCATGAACAGCGCGCCGTTGCCGTCGCGTCCGGCGCTCAGGCGGGCGGCGATGTCCTTGGCGGAGACGGCGACCACGGCAATGACCGCGACGGTGATCGCGGTGCCGAGCCCCATCAGCAGAGTTGCGGCGATGCCGGCCCAGAACAGGCCTTGGGCCAACGCGAACACCAGCACCAGGATCGCGCCCGAACAGGGACGGATGCCGACGGTCAGGATCGCGGTAAAGCCGCGTCCCCAGCCTCCGAGGCCGGCGAGCTCGCTCGGCATGGGGCCGTGGGAATGGCCGCAATGCTCGTCATGGACGTGGTGATGCGCGTGGTGATGATGGGCGTGCGCATGATCGTGACGATGATGATCATGCGCATCATGATGGTGGTGACCGTGATCATGATGGTCATGCGGCACGCCCGCGATCGCCGACACCGGCTGAACCGCCTGCAGCGCACGGATGAAGGTACGGCCCTTGACCCAGACCAGGCGCAGGCCGAAAAGCGCGATCAGGGCGTAGCTTGCGATCTCGATCGCGCCTTCCGCCTTGCACATGGTCCTGGCGGTCGCATTCAGCACCCAGGCCGAGATACCGACGATCAGGATCGCCACCAGCGACTGCATCAACGCGGATGCAAACGACAGCACGATGCCGCGCCTGACAGTCTCGCGATTGGCGACGAGATAGGAGGCGATCACCGCCTTGCCGTGGCCGGGCCCTGCGGCGTGGAAGATGCCGTAGGCAAAGGAGATGACGAGCAGCGTCCACACCGCCGAGCCGTCGGACTTGGCGGCGCGAATGGTCGCCGACATCTGGCGATAAAATTCCGATTGTTTTGCCAAGAGCCAGCCGATGAGGCCACTGGCCTCAGGCTCAGCCGCCCGCGCGGGTCTTGGTGCGCCAAACGGGTTCTGCGCGACGAGTTCGTGGAGGGCCGCGTCGGCCACGCCCGCAACCAGCAGAACGGCGGCACAGGTGAGCAGCCCACGTGCGAGCGGGGAGAGTTTCGACTTCAAGGGCAATCCACCGTGATCTTGTTGGCGAACATCATGCCGAAATTGGAGTTCTCGCCGTTCATGAAGGTCTGCTCGTTGAGCTTCTGCGCACTCGCGGTGCCGTCGCTCGGCCGCTCAAGTTTCATCTGGCAGCCGGCGGGCGCGCCGACCAGCTTGATCGGGTTGTCCTTGGCCATCTGGAAGTCAATGAAGAAGGAGCGGTCGAACACTTCGAGCATCAATTGCTTGGACCTGACCGGATTCTTCAGCGGCAGCGTGAAGTGCAGGGTCAGGACCGTATCCTTGTAGTCGAGGAAGTAGTCGACCGGCTCCTGGAATCGCTCCTTCTTGCCGTCGGCTCGCGCGAAGGTGAAGTAGGCATATTCCTTCAGCGACTCGACATTGGTCTGCGCCAGCGGTCCGAGCTCCTCGCGGGTATAGACGCCCTTGGTCTTGCTCTCGAGCCCCTGCACGGCATAGGCCGAGAACATGTCGTCAAACGTCCAGGCGTGGCGCACGCCGGTGATGGTGCCGTCCGCGGCATAGAGCAACTCGCTGGTCGCGGTGATCCAGACATGCGGGTGCGCCTGCGCCGCCCCGGCCACAAAGGTGAGGCCAGCGGCGAGCAGCAGCCCGAGCAGGGCGCGCACGCCCATCAGGCCGCCTTCGGGGCGTCAAGCAGACCTCGGCGACGCAGCAGCGCATCGGGCTCCGGCGGGCGGCCGCGGAAGGCCTCATAGGCGGCTTCCGGATCGACCGATCCGCCGCTCGAGTAGATGTCGTCGTGCAGGCGTTTTGCGACGGCGGGATCGAAGATGTCGCCGGCTTCCTCGAATGCGCCGAAGGCGTCGGCGTCCATCACCTCCGACCACATGTAGCTGTAATAGCCGGCGGCATAATGATCGCCGGTGAAGATGTGACCGAATTGCGTCGGACGGTGACGCAGCGAGATCTCCTCGGGCATGCCGATCTTCTCCAGCTCGCGTCTCTCGAAGGCGCGGACGTCCTGCGCGGCGGAGGCCGGCTGGGTGTGGAATTCGAGATCGATCAGCGCCGAGGAGACGAACTCGACCGTGGCGAAACCCTGGTTGAATTTTCGCGCGGCCAGGAACCGTTGCAGCAGATCGTCCGGCAGCGGCTCGCCGGTCTGGTAGTGGCGGGCAAACTTTTGCAGCACCTCGGGCCGCTCCTGCCAATGCTCGTACAGCTGGGAGGGCAATTCGACGAAGTCGGTGAACACGGAGGTGCCCGACAGCGACGGATAGGTCACGTTGGAGAGCATGCCGTGCAGGCCATGGCCGAACTCGTGGAACAGGGTGCGGGCATCGTCGGGCGACAGCAGCGAGGGTTCCCCGTCCGCGCCCTTGGAGAAGTTGCAGATGTTGAGGATCAGCGGCGCGACCTCGCCGTCGAGCTTCTGCTGGTCGCGCAGCGAGGTCATCCAGGCGCCGGAGCGCTTCGACGGCCGGGCGAAGTAATCGCCATAGAACAGCGCCTTGTGCTTGCCGTCCCGCCCCTTCATCTCCCAGACCCGGACGTCCGGATGCCAGACCGGCACGTTCTTGCGCTCCTCGAAAGTGACGCCGAACAGGCGCGTGGCACAGTCGAAGGCGGCGGCGATCATGTGATCGAGCGCGAGATACGGCTTGATCGCGGCGTCGTCGAAATTGGCGCGCTGAAGGCGCAGCTTTTCGGCATAGAAGCGCCAGTCCCAGGGGGCGAGCTTGAAATTGCCGCCCTCCTCCGTGATCAGCGCCTGCATGTCGTCGCGGTCGGCGAGCGCCCGCGCCCGGGCCGGCTTCCAGACCCGCTCCAGAAGGCCGCGCACCGCTTCCGGCGTCTTGGCCATGGAATCCTCGAGCCGGTAGGCCGCGAAGGTCGGATAACCCAGGAGATTGGCGCTCTCCTCGCGCAGCTTCAGGACCTCGACGATGGTCGCGTTGTTGTCGTTGGCATTGCCGTTGTCGCCCCGCGCGGTGAAGGCCTTGTAGACCTTCTCGCGCAGGTCACGCCGGGCCGAGCTCTTCAGGAACTGTTCGACCGAGGAGCGCGACAGGGTGACGATGGCCTTGCCGGCCATGCCGCGTTCTTCCGCCGCAGCCTTGGCGCTGGCGACAAAACTCTCCGGCAGGCCCTGGCGGTCGGCTTCGCCGAGCTCCATGAACCATTCCTGCTCGTCGCCGAGCAGATGATGACTGAAGCTGGTGCCGAGCTGGGCGAGTCTCTCGTTGATCTCCGCCATCCGCGTCTTGGCCTCTTCGGAGAGGCCGGCGCCGGAGCGGTGGAAGCGGGTGTAGGTGCGCTCGAGCAGGCGGAGCTGTTCCGGTGTCAGACCGAGATTGGCGCGGTTCTCGTGTAGCTGGGCAATGCGGCCAAACAGCACGGCGTTCATCATGATCGGATTCCAGTGCCGCGCCATCCGCAAGGAAACCTCCTTGTCGATCTCCAGAATGGCCGGGTTGGAATGCGCCGAGACGAGGTCGTAGAAGACCGACGCGACCTTGCTGAGCAGCTTGCCCGAGCGCTCCAGCGCCGTGATGGTGTTGGCGAAGTCGGGCGCGGTCGGGTCGTTGGTGATCGCTGCGATCTCGGCGGAGTGGTCGGCGAAGGCCTGCTCGAAGGCCGGGAGGAAGTGCTCCGGCTTGATTTCGTCGAAGGGCGGGGTCGCAAACGGCGTCACCCACGCCTTCAGCAGCGGGTTGGTCTCGGAGTCCGTAGTTTGGCGGGGTTCTGACATTACAAGTCCCGATTTGTGGCTCGATTGTTGCGGCCAGCTATAGCACGCGATAGGGCTTTTTTGGGCCGTTTGCCCTTGCTCCCGGCTGCCTTTTCGGTGAGATTGCGGCCCTCCAAGCCTAGGACCCCTGAGCTCATGAACGCGACCTCCTCGTCTTCCCGTCGGATCGTCTGGCCGAGCGTCATCACCGTCGTCAGCGCCGCCATCCTGATCGGCGCCGAGGTGTTCGGCGCGGCGTTTGCCGGCGGCTGGGCGCTCGCGATCCTGTTCGGGCTGGGCGAGCAAGGCACGCACATCCTTCAGGCCACGCTGTTTGCGCTCGGCGTGCTCGTGATGACGGCCTTCATCCGCGCCGCTCAACGCGTCGAGCCGTTCACGAAGCGCGGCTGAAGCGCGGACGCTCGCGAGTGACGCGCGCCGCGCAGAAAACTTAACGCGCGTTCATCTTTCGCGTCGCGCGCGCAACACTGCGCAAGCAGATGTTAGGCAATTCTGTTCGCAGCCTAAAAAATCTCTTGCGAAGCAGAGTCAAAACACTTATGTGCGGATTGCCCAATTTCGCACGTGCCTGTGGTCGTGTGTCAGTCGGTAGGTATCCGGACAAGAGGCCGGACAGCCGCCAAGGGGTGAAGAAGCCGAGGGGCTCTTCGGAAGTGTGGAAGTCGGAAGGCTCATCGCCGGAAGACGAAAGCAAACCCGGAGCGTCCAGCATCTCTCTCAAAGAGATGCCTTGTCGAAGGTGACTTTGCTCTTTGCAACCGTGACTGGCAGCCGGAGGCGAACCGGCGCACCCCGCTCTCAACGGGGGACGCGACTTAAAGCAACGACGGATCGGGCTTTTTTGGTCTCTACCGGCAGTCCAACGCCGGCGCGGGCTACTGAAAAGGCTTGTCCTTCATTGCCAGGTGTGCGGGCGGGAACATTCCCAACCAATCCACGGCAGCACAGTCTGATGTGAGTCTTTGGCTCGTCGCGCCTCCATCGCGCGATCTGGCCGGAGCGCTCTTATCCGACGTCATTTTTTGAACGGATCCCCGTCGCTGGGCCGTTTGGGAGAGTGCTATGACCGACCGTATCCAGGAATTCCTGCGCAACCGCCGCAGCGAGGGCCTCGACACCGAGCCGTGCCTCGTCGTCGACCTCGAAGTCGTGCGCGACAATTACCAGACCTTTGCCAAGGCGCTGCCCGACAGCCGCGTGTTCTATGCCGTCAAGGCGAACCCGGCGCCGGAAGTGCTGGCTTTGCTCGCCTCCATGGGCTCCTGCTTCGACACCGCGACGGTCGCCGAGATCGAGATGGCGCTGGCCGCCGGTGCGACGCCCGACCGCATCTCCTTCGGCAACACGATCAAGAAGGAGCGCGACATCGCGCGCGCCTTCGCGCTCGGCATTCGGCTGTTCGCGGTCGATTGCGCCGCCGAAGTCGAGAAGGTCGCCCGTGCCGCGCCCGGCGCAAAGGTGTTCTGCCGCATCCTCTATGACTGCGCCGGCGCCGAATGGCCGCTGTCGCGCAAGTTCGGCTGCGACCCGGAGATGGCCGTCGACGTGCTCGACGTTGCCAAGCGTCTGGGCCTGGAGCCGTGCGGCATCTCCTTCCATGTCGGCTCGCAGCAGCGCAAGGTGAAGGCGTGGGACCGTGCGCTGGCAATGGCCTCGCAGGTGTTCCGCGACTGCGCCGAGCGCGGCATCAACCTGACCATGGTCAACATGGGCGGCGGTTTCCCGACCAAGTACCTGAAGGACGTACCGCCGGTGGTGACCTACGGGCGCTCGATCTTCCGCGCGCTGCGCAAGCACTTCGGCAACCAGATTCCGGAGACCATCATCGAGCCGGGCCGCGGCATGGTGGGCAACGCCGGCATCATCGAGTCCGAAGTCGTGCTCATCTCGAAGAAGAGCGACGAGGACGAGGTGCGCTGGGTCTATCTGGACATCGGCAAGTTCGGCGGTCTCGCCGAGACCATGGACGAGTCGATCCGTTACGCCATCCGCACCCCGCATGACGGCGCGGACATGACGCCGTGCGTGCTCGCGGGCCCGACCTGTGACAGCGCCGACGTGCTGTACGAGAAGAACCCGTATCCGCTTCCGGTGACGCTCGAGATCGGCGACAAGCTGCTGATCGAAGGCACCGGGGCCTATACGTCGACCTACTCGGCGGTGGCTTTCAACGGCATCCCGCCGCTGAAAACCTACCACATCTGATCCGCCTCGCGTCTGAGGCCTGACGAACCCGGGAACCGGCTTGCCGGCTCCCTCCCTGACATTTCGATTTCTGACGACGCCTTGAACCGGCGTGCTTTGCGCACGTCAGTTTCAAGCGGGGACTGACGCGCCATGACTGCTCTTCGGAAGACACAAATTGACCCCACTTCGAAAGCCGCTCCGTTCGCGATCCGTGCGGAGCGTGCTGTCGACGTTGCGATGCGTGAAGCGCTGCTCGATGCGTCCTTTGGCGAGAACCGCCATGGCCGTACCTGTCAGCGCCTGCGTGACGGACGCGCCCCCGCTGCCGGCCTTGCGCTGGCCGCGATGCGCGAGGGGAAGCTCGTGGGAACCGTGCGGCTGTGGCACGTCAGCGCCGGAGGCAGGCCCGCTCTGGTCCTCGGACCGCTGGCGGTGGACCCTGCCTGCCGCGAGCTCGGGATCGGCGCCGCGCTGATGCAACAAGCGCTGGCTGCCGCCCGGGCGCGCGGGCATGCCGCCGTGATCCTGCTCGGCGATGCCCCCTATTACGCCCGCTTCGGCTTCTCGGCCGCCAACACCGGCGAGCTGTCGCTGCCCGGTCCGTTCGAGCGCGACCGCCTGCTGGCGATCGAATTCACGACAGGCGCGCTGGACGGCGCCGCCGGGATGATCGTCCCGACTGGTGCGGCCCTGCCCAAACGGAGGGTAGTTCGCGCCCTCCAGGCGCGCGCGGCTTAAGGGATCGCCATGATGGCGACGACCTAGCCGCGTTAAGCGGCAACGCCCGGCTGTGCCTGCGTTAAGCTCCATTCCTTTGGGGTTGCGCAGGCCGGCAAATTGCGTAAACCCCACGAAATTCCTCTTCAGTCGAGGCCTACGACCATGTCCCGCCGCCTGATTTCCACCGGCTCCCCGTTCGAGAAGACCGCCGGCTACAGCCGCGCCGTGATCGACGGCGAGTTCGCCTTCGTCGCGGGTACCACCGGCTACGACTACACCACCATGACGATGCCGGCCGATGTCACGAGCCAGTCACGCAACTGCTTCAAGACCATCGAAGCTGCCCTGAAGGAGGGCGGCTTCGAGATGGCCGACATTGTCCGCGTCACCTATTACCTCACCGACGCCAAGAACGCAGACGCGCATTTCGCGGTCTGCGGCGAAGTCCTCGGCGAGATCCGCCCGGCCGCCACGCTTCTCGTCGTCTCGGCGCTCTACAAGCCCGAGATGAAAGTCGAGATCGAAGCCACTGCCAAGCGCCGCAGCACCTGAGCCATCCCTCACCATTTGCTCGCCAGCACGTTCCGGAGAAACCATCCTATGAGCCCCGCCTCGCAGATCTACGCGAAGATCACTGGCCCCATCGTCATGGTCGGCTTCGGCTCCATCGGCAAAGGCACGCTGCCGCTGATCGAGCGGCATCTCGATTACGACAAATCGCGCATCACCGTGATCGATCCCAAGGACGAGGGTCGCAAGGCGCATTGCGAGAAGCACAATGTGCGCTTCATCCAGAAGGGTGTGACCAAGGACAATTACCGCGAGTTGCTGACCCCGCTGCTCACCGAAGGCGGCGGCCAGGGCTTTTGCGTCAATCTCTCGGTCGACACCGGCTCCACCGACATCATGGAGCTCTGCAACGAGCTCGGCGCTCTCTATATCGACACCGTCAACGAGCCCTGGCTCGGCTTCTATTTCGATTCGTCGAAGGGCCCGGAGGCGCGCTCCAACTACGCCCTTCGCGAAGCGACGCTGGCCGCCAAGAAGGCGCGCCCCGCGGGGTCGACGACGGCCGTCTCCTGCTGTGGCGCCAATCCCGGCATGGTCTCGTTTTTCGTCAAGCAGGCGTTGCTCAACGTCGCCGCCGATCTGAAGCTCAATGCCCCCAAGCCGAAGACCAAAGCCGAATGGGCGGACTTGATGCGACAGGCCGGTATCAAGGGCATCCATATCGCCGAACGCGACACCCAGCGCTCCAAGAAGCCGAAAGAGCCCGATGTCTTCGTCAACACCTGGTCGGTGGAAGGTTTCCTGTCGGAAGGCGTGCAGCCCTCCGAGCTCGGCTGGGGCACCCACGAAAAATGGATGCCCGAGAATGCGCGGACTCACGAAGCCGGCTGCGGCGCTGCCATCTATCTGATGCAGCCCGGCGCCAACACGCGCGTGCGCACCTGGTGCCCGACCCGCGGCGCGCAATATGGCTTCCTCGTCACCCACAACGAGTCGATCTCGATTGCCGACTATTTCACCGTGCGCGACGCATCGGGCACGGCGGTCTATCGGCCGACCTGCCACTACGCCTATCATCCGGCTGACGATGCCGTGCTGTCGCTGCATGAAATGTTCGGCCGCGCCGCGAAGATGCAGGAAAAGCACCACATCCTCGACGAGAACGAAATCGTCGACGGCATCGACGAACTCGGCGTGCTGCTGTTCGGCCATGACAACAATGCCTACTGGTACGGCTCGCAGCTCTCGATCGAAGAGACCCGCAAGCTCGCGCCCTATCAGAACGCCACCGGTCTGCAAGTGACCTCCGCCGTGCTCGGCGGCATGGTGTGGGCGCTAGAAAACCCGAACGAGGGCATCGTCGAAGCCGACGAGATGGATTTCGATCGTCTGCTGGAAATTCAGCTGCCGTATCTCGGCCCGGTGAAGGGTTTTTATACCGACTGGACGCCGCTGACGGATCGTCCGGGACTGTTCCCGGAGGACATCGACACGAGCGATCCCTGGCAGTTCCGGAATGTTCTGGTGCGGTGAGGCGGCGTCGCGCCACGGCCACTGCTGTCATGCCCCGCGACCCGGCTACGCCAAGGCTTAGCCGAGGTTGAGGTCCAGGCGCGCCGAAGCTTTAGCGTAAGCGGCAGGCGGGGCATCCAGTACGCCGCAGCATCTCCGTATCCACGCACAGCCTCTGGAATACTGGATCGTCCGCCTTCGCGGACGATGACAGCACCCGCGTAGATGCAGAACCTACTTCCTCTCGATCGGCGGCGCGATCTTCTCGGCTGGGGCTGGCGGCAATGCTGGTTTCGCCGCGCCGGCAGCGCCCTGCGTCTGCGGTTCGGGCCGCGCGGGCTCTGGGGCGGGCGTGGTCGGCCGGTCGCCGCCGGGCTTGGCTTCCGCGGGCTTATTCTGATCGTCGGACGGCGTGCCCTGAAGGGGTTGCGTCGCTTGGGCTGTCTGCATCCGGGTCTCGGCGCGGATTTGCGCCAGCGACATGCCTGACACCACGACGCCTGCCGCGAACAGCGAGCAGGCGACCATCAAGTCGAGCTTCAGTCTGCGCTTGTCATATTGGCCGGGCATGTCGATCACCGCCTTTGTCTGCGGGATCAACGAAATTGCCGCTCTGCGGTTCCCGCCCGTGGCGGCCGGAACTCGACGGCTGCGCGCCACATGGCCCCATCCACGGTCGGAACGATGACAGATTAAAGCTCGAGCAGGCCGCCATCACCATTTTCGTCGGCGAACGCCAACAGCGTCCCCTTCGCGTTCCAGGCGAGCGCGGCGACTGCGGGCGTGCCGTTGCGGCGGACGAGGATCTCGGCGCCGTCCTCCAGACGGACCATCAGCACGGTGCCGTCGCTGTAGCCGGCGGCGAAGATGTCGTTCCTGGGGTGGCAGGCGACGACCGACACGCGCGCCTGCAGCGGCGCGAGCATCGCTGGCTCCTTGCCCATCGGGCCATCCTTGCTAGCGAACGGCCACAGGATCACCGTGTCGGCGCCCGAGGTCGCCAGCGCCTTGCCGCCCGCGCTCCACGACATCGAGCGGACGCGGCTGGGATAGCCGGTCATGCGCATGTGCCTGTTGTCGGCAAGCCGCCAGCCGTGCAGCGCCGATTCGTGCATCGTGGTGACCAGGAATTTGTTGTCCGGGCTGAAGGTGACGCCGAGATGCGAGCCGGCCCAAGGCAGGAATTCGGCCGACCCCGCCATGTTGGGAAACCACAGCGTCGCGCCGTTGTAATGGGCGATCGCGAGACGCTGGCCCTTCGGCGCAAACGCGAGGCCGCCGACGGTCGAGGGCACCTCGAGCGACTTCTCCTCGCTCTTGCCGCTCTTGAAGAAAGCAGTCTTGCCAGCCGACCAGGCGTAGGCACCGTCCGGATGCAGCGCCACCGCATCGATCCAGCGCCGTTTCGGGTCGGTCGCAAGCAGCGTCACTTCGCCTTTGGCCTCGAGCGACACGACTTTTCCATCGTCGCCGCCCATCACGAGGCGCTTGCCGTCGGAGGCGGCCGAGAGAATGCCGCCGCTGTGCACGGCGATCTTGCTGATCTCACCCTGGCTATCCACGAGCGCGACATTCTCCTCGCCGCCGACGAAGGCGGCGCGGTTGCCAAGGAAATGCACGGAGGTCACGACCATGCCGAGCGCGAGCGGTTTGACGCGCTCGGTGACGGAGACGATCGAGGCGGAATCGGCGGGTGGCGTAAACTCTTTCATCACGAGACGATGCAGCTCTCAAAACCCTGGCGAATGAGGTCTTGCGGCAATTCGCGACCGATGAAGACGAGGCGGCTCTCGCGCGGCTCGCCGTCCTTCCATTTGCGCTGGTGGTTGCCCTCCAGCATCATGTGGACACCCTGAAAGACGTAGCGGTCATCATCGTCGTGGAAAGCAAGGATGCCCTTGGAGCGCAGGATCTTGCCGCCCTCCACCTGCACCAGGTTCTGAAGCCAGGGCATGAACACGTTCGGATCGAGCGGCTTGTCGGTCTTGAGTGACAGCGACTGCATGTCCTCGTCGTGATAGTGCTTCAGGCCGTGGCTGTGATCATGATTGTGATGATGGTCGTGATGGTGATGATCATGGTCGTGGTCATGATCCTCGGCATTCAGGAAGTCCGGCTCGATGTCGAGGATGCGGTCGAGGTCGAAAGCGCCGCGGTCGAGCACGTCCGCCAAAGCCACCGAGCAGCGCTCGGTGCGATGCAGTTTCGCATAGGGATTGATGGCGCGGATGCGGGCCTCGACCTCGGCAAGTTCTCCCTTGGAAACGAGATCGATCTTGTTCAGCACGATGACGTCGGCAAAGGCGATCTGGTTCTTGGCCTCAGGTGCATCCTTGAGGCGGTCGGATAGCCATTTGGCGTCCGCAACCGTGACCACCGCATCGAGGCGCGCGCTCTTCTGCACGTCCTCGTCGACGAAGAAGGTCTGGGCGACGGGGGCCGGATCGGCAAGACCGGTGGTCTCGACGATGATGGCGTCGAACTTGCCCTTGCGCTTCATCAGGCCTTCCATGATGCGCACGAGATCGCCGCGCACGGTGCAGCAGATGCAGCCGTTGTTCATTTCGAACACTTCCTCATCGGCACCGATGATGAGGTCGTTGTCGATGCCGATCTCGCCGAATTCGTTGACGATGACGGCGTATTTCTTGCCGTGGTTTTCCGACAGGATGCGGTTCAACAGCGTGGTCTTGCCCGCACCGAGATAGCCGGTCAGGACGGTCACGGGAATTTTTGGGGCGGTCGCTTCAGACATAACAACTCCGGACTTCGGGCTTTTCGCGCGACGCGAGGCGGGGTGGCCCCTGCCCTAGTGGTCAAGCGCACTGGTCAGGGCCTTTATATTGTGCCTGACCATATCAATGTAAGTGGGTGCAGGCCCCTTTTCGCCGGTCAAACCGTCCGAAATCAGGGTCCCGCCGACTTTTGAGCCGGTCTCCGCCGCGATCCGCCGGATCAGCCGGTCGTCGCTGATATTTTCCAGGAACACGGCTGGGATTTTTTGGGCCTTGATCTGGCCGATGATGGTGGCGATGTCCCGCGCGCTGGGCTCGGTTTCCGTGGAGACGCCGAGCGGCGCGATGAACTGGACGCCGTATTCGGCGGCGAAATAGCCGAAAGCGTCATGGGTCGAAATCACCTTGCGACGCTCCTGCGGGATCTTGGCCACGGCTGCGCGGACCTCGCGGTCGAGCGTTTCGAGCTTTTCCAAATAGGCCTTGGCCCGGGCGCGGAAGAACTCCGCATCGTCAGGGTCGACCGCGGCCAGCGCATTGGCGATGTCGGTGACGTAGATTTTGGCGTTGGGGACCGACTGCCAGCCATGCGGATCTGCGGCCGAGCCGAGCTTGAGCGGCGCGATGCCGGCGCTCACGATAACCACCTGCGCCTTGCTGCCCGAGGACTGCACGAGCCGTGGCAGCCAGCCCTCGAGACCAAGCCCGTTGACGATGACCAGCTTTGCGTCCGCGATCCGCTTCGCATCGCTTGGCGCGGGCGCGTAGACATGGACGTCGCTGTCGGCCCCGACCAACGTCGTCAGATTGATCCGGTCGCCGCCGACATTACGGACGAAGTCGGCCAGGATCGAGAAGCTCGCGACGACTTTCAGTTGCTCAGCGGCGTGCAGCGGCGAGGCGATCAGCATAAGCACACAAAGCAGGATGCGCCGCATCGCTATCACGCTTCCAAATGCCGGCCGGGAAACAGCTGCCTAACGACGCCGCCGACCCGGCCGAACAGGACGGAGACGGTGTAGAGCGCGCTTGCCACCAGAATGATCGCAGGACCCGACGGCACACGGGTCTGGAACGACAGCACGAGACCTGCATAGCCGGACACGGCGGCAGCGACGACCGCGATGCAGATCATGACGGTGAGATCGCGCGACCAGAACCGCGCGATGCCGGCCGGCAGGATCATCAGGCCGACCGCGAGCAGCGTGCCGAGCGCCTGAAAGCCGTTGACGAGGTTGATCACGACCAGCGCGAGGAAAGCGAGATGCGCAGGCCCGCCGGCCCGGCTGACGGTGCGCAAAAACAGCGGATCGACGCTTTCGATCACCAGCGGACGGTAGATCACGGCGAGCACCAGCAGCGTGACCGTGGCGTTGAATGCGACGACCAGCAGCGTCTGGTCGTCCATCGCGAGAATATTGCCGAACAGCACGTGCAGCAGGTCGATATTGGTGCCCTTGATCGAGACGATGGTGACGCCGAGCGCCAGCGAGGCCAGATAGAAGGTCGCGAGCGAGGCATCCTCCTTCAACCCGGTCGAGCGCGCGACGAGGCCTGCGAGGATTGCGACGGCAAAACCTGCGATCAGGCCTCCGGCCGTCATCGCGAACAGATTGAGGCCGGAGAGCAGGAAACCGACAGCGGCGCCGGGGAGGATTGCATGTGCCATGGCGTCGCCGACCAGGCTCATCCGCCGCAACATCAGGAACACGCCGATCGGCGCACCCGCGAGCGACAGCGCGATAACGGCCGCGAGCGCACGTCGCATGAACTCGAATTCGGTGAACGGGCCGATCAACGCGTCATAGAGCATCGGATATCAAGCCGCCCGTGAGCGGGCATCATCGGCCGAGCAGGTGGCGGCGCTGTCGTCGAAGGCTTCGCACATCCGCATTGCGACCAGCAGGTTTTCCGGCGTCAGCACCTCCGCCGTCGGCCCCCACACCACGGGACCGCGCGCCAGCACCAGCGTCTCGCTGAAATGGGTGCGCACCATCTCCATGTCGTGCAGTGCGGCGAGCACTGTGCGGCCCTCGCCATGCCAGTGCTTCACCAGCGTCAGCAGATCAGCCGTGGTCTTGCTGTCGATGGCGTTGAAGGGCTCGTCCAGCACGATCAGCCGCGCGTCCTGGAGCAGTACGCGCGCGAACAGCACGCGCTGCATCTGGCCGCCCGAGAGCGTGCCGATTGGGCGGTTTTCGAAACCGTTGAGGCCAACGGAAGCGATCGCGCGGAGGATCTTTTCGCGCGCCGCCTTGCCGATGCCGCCGAACAGGCCGGTCCCACGCCACAGCCCGGTGGCGACGAAGTCCAGCACCGAGATCGGGAAGCTGCGGTCGATCTCCGCACTCTGCGGCAGATAGGCGATATCGCGGCTGTCGAGCCCGCCGAGATGGATGCTGCCGTCGAGCGGCCTGAGGATGCCGACGATGCCCCGCAGCAGCGTCGACTTGCCGGCGCCGTTCGGGCCGATCACGGCCAGCAGCGCGCCCGGCGCGACCTCCCCATTGAGGTGGTGCACGGCCGGATGGCGGTCATAGCCGAGCGTAACGTTGTGGAAATGCAGCGCCGCCATGGTCACCTCATCGCCAGGAAGACCACGCCCCAAAGCACGGCGCAGACCGCGAGCGCGGCCGCGAGACGGGCGGCCATCGTCATGCGCAGGATCGACCAGTGCGCCGCCTGAGCCGGATGCGGAGAGGCCGCACCGTGGACATGTGCGTGGGTGTGATCGTGTCCATGCGAATGCCCGTCGTCATGGGAATGGCTATGAGCATGATCGCTATGATGGGCTTGGGACGCGGCGGGAACCATTCCTGGATGTTATATTATAACATTACAGCTGTCCATGCCGGGCTCAGGGTTTGCCGATCAGCATGGCGATGGCGGCGGCGACGAACGGGAACGGCACCGAAACCGCGCAGCGGAACCAGACGAAACGGGCCGGCATGAACGGAATTTCCCACAAAATCACCCGTTGGAAGGCAAATAGCGCCCAAGCGACGACATATGCGACCACCTGCGGCACCCCACCACCCGATTTCAGGGCCACCGTCCCGATCGAGAACCCGATCACCGGGCCACCGGGCGTCGCGGCCCCGGCGACCACGGCAGTCGCGACCCCGAGCCAGCCGCTGTCCGGGCCGAGCCAGCCGCTGATCACCTCCTGTGGGATGATAGCGGCGATGTAGCCGGAGCCGATCACCCCCAGCGCGATCCGCGGCACGATGTTGATGAAGTCCATCGAGCCTTCGCGCAGCGAGGCCTTGAACACTGGTGGGCCGCGGCGAAAGGCGATCAGGCCGACGCCGAACACCGAACCCCACAACAGGATGTCGATCAGGAGCGCGGCGCTCATGTCTCGTCGTCCTTCATGGCCGGCTTCGGATAAAGCCGGACATAGACGAAGCGGCCGAGCGCGCCTGCGAGCACCGGCAACGGCAGCGAGATGACGATGCGCCACAGCGTGAAGTCGGTGCCCATAATCGGGATTTCCCAGGCGACCGCCCGGCCATAGCCGATCAAGGTCCAACTCACGACCATGGCGATGGTGGCACCGAAATCGGCGCCGACCGCCAGCAGCGCACTCGCCACGGGATAGGCGGTGAAGGGACCGCCGGGCAGGATCGCGCCGAAGGCGGTGCCGATCAGAAGGCCTTTCAGGCCCGATTTCGGCCCGAGCGCGCGCGAGACTTTTTCGTGCGGCAGGATCTCGGAGATGAACGCACCGAGCAGGCAGCCGGCCAGCACGCGGGGCAGGATGCCGCCGAACAGCGAGAGATCGTGGGTCAGTATCTCGAGAACACCGTCGGTGCCATCACGCCGCCAGACCAGACCTGCGCTCACCGCCACAAGGGCTGCGATGATGATGGTCGACCAGCCGATCGGCTTGCGCACGCGA
>NZ_JADPJF010000037.1:449155-455072 GCF_023073295.1 Bradyrhizobium sp. 23
TCCGCGTCCTCGGCGGATGCCGGGTCTTTCGAGGAAGGATCTGACAACGGGCGCGTTCGGCTCGAGGGCGATGCCCGTCCTGCTTAAGGGCGCCGCAGATGCGATGCAAACAGTACGATGACGGGAGCGATGCGCACCTCGCGCAGGGCCATGCGAGGCGAAGTGCGAATTCCGCACAACAAAAAGGCGGCCGCGCCTCGACCGCCTTTCAATTCCGTCATTCCGGAGCGGCAAAGCCGGCCCCGGAATGCGTGAAGCCCAGGCCTCGTCGAACTCAGGCCTTGTCGAACAGCGACTCGACGTATTCCCAGTTCACGAGGTTCTCGACAAACGCCTTCAGATAGTCGGGACGGCGGTTGCGGTAGTCGATGTAGTAGGAGTGCTCCCAGACGTCGCAGCCGAGGATCGGGGTGGCGCCGTGCACCAGCGGATTCTCGCCGTTCGGGGTCTTGGAAATCTCGAGCTTGCCGTTCTTGACCTGGAGCCAGCACCAGCCGGAGCCGAACTGGCCGACGCCGGCCGCCTGGAAGTCCGTCTTGAACTTCTCGAAGCCGCCGAGGTCCTCGTTGATCTTCTTCTCGATCTTGCCCGGCAGCTTGGTGCCGCCGCCATTGGGCTTCATCCAGCTCCAGAAATGGATGTGGTTGTAGTGCTGGCCGGCATTGTTGAACACCGCGGGGTTCTTGCCGAACGAGCCCTTGACGATCTCCTCAAGGGACTTGCCTTCCCATTCGGTGCCCTTGAGCGCGTTGTTGCCGTTGGTGACATAGGCCTGATGATGCTTGTCGTGGTGGAATTCGAGCGTTTCCTTCGACATGAATTGTCCGAGGGCGTCATAGGCGTAGGGGAGTGGGGGCAGCGTAAAGGTCATGGGTGTTGTCCGCGACTGATGGGGGAACGAGACTTAACGGTCACCCCTTATAGAAGGTTCCGCGGCTGTTAAATACCGTGAATTTTCCAAAAGGCATGGTGCGGCGGCTTGGCCGGATTGCATAAAATCGTCGCAAGGATGTAGGGCGTTTCAACCAGGCCATAAAATATCATTGCCTTTGAGGTGCTTATGGCAGAACGAAACGCACCGACGGCGCGGAGATGCGAAGGTGAGAGCGATGAGCATCGAGATCGACATTTTGAACGGCGACGCCTCCTGGCGGATGGCGGAGCCACTGCACCAGGCGGTCTTCGGACCTGATATCGTCGCGAAGCAGCCCTGGGCTCACGTCAAATGGGCCAATGCCGACCTGCGCGTCCTCATCGAGACGCCCGAGGATGGTCTCGTCTGCCACGTCGGCATCTACTTCCGCACCGTCACTTGGAATGGGCAGAAGGTTCACATCGGCGGCATCGGCGGCGTCTGCACGCGGGAGGATCGGCGCGGCCGCGGCTATGCGACCATGGCGATCGATGCCGCGGTGCATACCATGCGCGCCAACGAGGCGGTCCGCTTCGCGCTGCTGTTCTGCGAGCCGCACAATGTCGCGTTCTACGAAGCCCGCAGCTGGCTCCCCTTCAAGGGCGAGGTCTATTGCGAGCAGCCGGAGGGGCGGATCCGCTTCACTCACATGGCGCCCTATGTCTGCAACATCGTCAGCGCGCCGACACTCGGCACTATCGACCTCTGCGGCCTGCCCTGGTGAGCCCTGCGTGAGGCGCGGCTGGTGCCGGGGCTGCCCGCCATATAATATGTCGATCATCATCCAATATTCCGCGCGGTGACACATGACGATCGACGCCTCGATAGACGCCGTGCCGCTGCCTGCCCCGGTCGCCTCCCCCATCGCCGGCTTGCTGACGGCCCCGATCCTGCCGACGCTGCTGCGGCTCGCGATCCCCAACATGATCGCGATGGTGGGCAGCACGCTGGTCGCGGTCGCCGAGACCTCCTATATCGGCCGGCTCGGCACCATTCCGCTCGCCGCGATCGCGCTGGTGTTCCCATTCGCCATGCTGACGCAGATGATGAGCGCAGGCGCGATGGGCGGCGGCGTCTCGTCTGCGATCAGCCGCGCGCTCGGCGCAGGCGACCGGAACCGTGCGGCGACGCTGGCGCTGCATGCCGCCATCATCGGCCTCTGCGGCGGGCTTTTCTTCACGGTGACGATGCTCGTCTTCGGCCGCTCGTTCTTCGCGCTGCTGGGCGGGCGCGAGCGTGTGCTCGAGGAAGCCAGCGGCTATTCGCAAATGCTGTTCTCCGGCGCGGTCGCGATCTGGCTCGTCAACACGTTGGCGTCGGTGATCCGCGGCACCGGCGACATGCGTCTGCCCTCGATGGCGCTGATCGGGACGAGCGTGCTCCAGATCGCGCTCGGCGGCACGCTGGGGCTCGGCCTGTTCGGCGTGCCGCAATTCGGCATGCCCGGAGTGGCCGCCGGTCAGTTGATCGCATTCACCTGCGCTGCGATCTTCTTCCTCTGGTACCTCTGGTCCGGCCGCAGCCGGCTGCCGCTGGATTTCGGCGCCTTCCATTTCGATCGCGCGTTGTTCTTCGACATCCTCAAGGTCGGCGCGGTCGCCTGCCTGTCGCCGCTCCAGACCGTGCTCACCATTTTGATCTTCACCAAGATCCTGGCGACCTTCGGCACCGAGATGCTCGCCGGTTACGGCATCGGCTCGCGACTGGAATTCTTGCTGATCCCGATCACCTTCGCCTTCGGCATCGCATCGGTGCCGATGGTCGGCATGGCGATGGGCGCCGGACAGGTGAAGCGCGCGCGGCGCGTGGCCTGGACCGCGGCCGGGGCCTCGGGACTTACCGTCGGCCTGATCGGCCTCATCATCGCGCTCGATCCATCCCTGTGGGTTTCGCTCTTCACCAGGGATCCCGGCGTTGCCGCCGCCGCGCACAGCTACTTCCACTGGGCAGGCCCAACCTTCGTGTTCTTCGGCGTGGGCGTGTCGCTGTATTTCTCCTCGCAAGGCGCGGCGCGGGTCGGCGGTGCCGTGCTCGCCTCCACCGCACGGCTTCTGATCGTCGCGATCGGCGGCGGCGGCCTCATGATGGTGCAGGCTCCGGCCTGGACCCTGTTCGCGCTGGTCGGCGGCGCCATGGCGGTATTCGGGCTGTCGACCGCGGCCTCGGTCGCCTTCGTGCGCTGGGTCAAATAAGCGCAGGTCATTGCACGCAGGCAAATAAACGCGGGAATGTGATTCCATCCGGATTCGCTGCGGGTCGAAGGCTGCGTCGGCGCGCTCTGCGGCGGCGAAACCTGGACGCGGGCGGGGCGCTAGCGCTTCACGCCGTCATCGCCTTCAGCGCCGTCGCCGCCGAGGCGTAGCCGCCCCGCGCGCCGTCGATAAAATGGACGTGATCGCTGCGCAACGCCGACGGGGTGAAGCAGGTCATCATCGCAGCGTCCTGCTGATAGAGGCCGTAACGCACGATGCCGTCGCGCGCGGCAATCGCGAGGCGATCGCTGAGGGCGCGTTCGAGCTCCGGCGTACAGTCGAGGATCATGCGCAGGCCGTCGTCATATTTTCGGAAGTCGGAGTTCTCCACGACCTGCCGTGTATAGAGCTTCGGCACGAAGCCGCCGACCTTGAGATCGAAGCGCATGATCAGATAGACGAAAAAAGTGTAGGCCAGCACGCTGGCGCGGCGTGCGAGCAACGGACCTCCGCGCTTGGTGCGCGCCTCATATTCCAGCCCTTGCGGCGGCCATGTCAGCGGCGGCCCTTGTGGCGGCACGGGACGACCGGCATCCGGGCTGCGCTCGACGAGATGGATGATGTCCTCGATCACGTTGCGGAATGCCGAGGGATCGGCGCCTTGGGCCGGCATGACCAGCACGGACAGGATCAGGCCGCGCGCAGCCGGAATCACCTCGAAGCGGCAGGACAGGCCGGAGAGATCGGGCTGCGTCCCCGCGGGCGCTTCGGTGATCGCAAACTCGCCGCGCTTCATCGCTGCGTCCGCCCAGGCGAGCCCGCCGCCAGAAAACATCGCATAGGACAAATTGGCCGACGGTCCGAAGCGCGCGACGCGCACGTCTAGGCCATGCGCGCGAATGGCGCTCACCGGCACCAGCGCGACGCGCATCCGCAAGTCGAGATCTTCCCGCACCCAGGTCGCGGTCGCAGCCAAAGCCTCGCGGGCCAGTTCGAGATCATTAGGCGCGACCGCAAAACTCGCGCCGTCGCCGCCGAACACGAAGGGAAATTCGCGTCCCTCCAATGCATTCGTCACGGCTGCGATCACGGCGGCACCGGCCATGTTCACCGCCTTGTAGCGCTGCGCCGCGATGGCCTTGGTCGAATCCACGATGTCGGCAACGCCGACGCTCCAGTCGTCGGGCAGCGGCGAATACAAAGCGGGGTCCATCAGACTGGTGAAGCCGCGAAAGACCGGAATGCCGCTATAGAACGCTGATGTCATCGGATGATGCCGGATGGTTGGGACGCACGTCCAAAGGGACATACGTAGAAGAATCGATTCGGTTCGCCAGGCGCGCGCCCTTGCAACCATTGGCCGAAATGGACCCGGACAACAAGATGAGGGCGCACTGCAATGCCACAGAAGGTCATTAAACGGTTGACCGTAAATGGCGTCTAGTCTCGATGATCTGACATGGTTGCGCGGGAACATCGACGTGTCCGACTTCGACAGGAAGGACTCCATCGCTCCGGCAAGCCGGCGCACTGGGCGTGATCCGATCAGCGCGGTGAAGACGCCGGAAAGCCTGACCGCGGCCGTGGATAGCTGGGCCGAAACCCATCACCTGGAGCGCTCGGAAGCCATCGGTAAGCTGGTCGAGCTCGGCCTGAAGGTCGCGCCCCCGGCACTCCCGCCAGGGCACCCGCTCGCTTCGGATGCCACCAGGATCGAAGAGCTTGCGGTGCGTGAACTCGAGGGACTGCTCGATCCTGCGCTGTCTGAAGACGAACGCGAGCGCCGGATCCGCCGCCTGACCGAGGGCCCGCCGGAGTTCTCACACGAACGGATTGACCTGCCGAAGCATCGGACCTGAATGTCTAGTGCAGCTTCTCGCCCACGCGCTTGCGTAGCGCGGAGGCGGGAACGTCATGGCAGCCGACAAGACGCACGAATTTCTGCGGATACATTTCGTAACCGTGGTCACCGGAATTTTGGTGAGACATCGGCTCGCAGTGAACGGGCTCGCAGTGAACGTCGCTTTGCTCTGCGCAAGATGGCTTTACCGACGCCTTGTCCGGGCTCGAAGCGGTCATGGACTGCTCCCTATCGATTAGGGCAGATCGATTGACGTAACCCAATCGATTGCGCGGGATCTTACGACCAAATCCGGACGATGTCATTGCGCCGGATCAATGCAATTGTGGCGATGAGTTCCACCTACGCCGTGTTGCCCGCGTCGACCGTAAACACGGTACCCGTCACATTGCGACCGCCCTCTCCCAGCAAATACTCCACCATCCGCGCGACGTCGTCGGTCTCCGGCAGGCGGCGCAGCGCGCTGCGGCCGGCGATGCGCTTGCGGCTGTCGTCAGACAGGTTGTGCGTCAGCTCGGTGTCGATGAAACCGGGCGCGATCGCGTTCACGGTGATGCCGAGCTTGCCGACCTCGCGCGCGAGCGAACGGGTGAAGCCGGTGGCGGCGGCCTTGGTCGCACCGTAAACCGAGAGGCCATTATAGCCGGTCGTCGCGATAATCGAGGAGATGTTGATGATGCGGCCGGCGCCGTCGGCCATCATCTGGCGCGCGACATATTTGGTGAGAATGATCGGCGACAGCACGTTGAGCTGCACCAGCGCCTCGATCTCGGAATTGTGCATGGTCGCGAGCAAGCCTTCGGTGCCGAGGCCGGCATTGTTGACGAGGCCGTAGATCGGGCCGAATTCATCGCGCACGAGTTTTGCGTAGGCGGGGATCGCGTCGATCACGGCGAGGTCGCAAGCGCGAAAATGCAGGCGCCCCTCCGACCCGGCAATCGCCGCCTTGAG
>NZ_JADPJF010000037.1:455140-479273 GCF_023073295.1 Bradyrhizobium sp. 23
GCTCTCGCGCCGCGCCGCCGCGATCACGTTGTAGCCGCCATTAACAAGCCGCTGGCCGATCGCAAGGCCGATACCGCGGCTACCGCCGGTGACGAGAACATTATGCATCGGTGCGCGCCAGTTTGCCGGCCGGGGTGACGTCGAGCGCCTCGACGAAGCGGATCACCGCCGGCACCTTGTGGGAGGCGAGCTGAGCGCGGCACTGATCCAGAATCTGGTCGCGGATCTCTTTCGCGCGCGCCGGATCGGTGCCGTCGGCGAGGATCACGTCGGCGACGACGATGCCGCCGGTGATCGGGCTCTTGCGTGACTTCGCCCGCGACATCCGCACATCGAGATGACGGTTGATCACCGCCTCGATCTCTTCGGGGTGAACCTTCAGCCCACCGATATTGATGATGCCGCCGCGGCGGCCAACGAAATAGTAGCGGTCGCCGCGCAATTCGACGATATCGCCGCTATCGACATACCCGTCTGCATCGGTGAGCGCAGCCGCGTCGCGGCCGATATAGGCGTGCGCCGTGCGCGTCGAACGGATACGTAGCGAGCCGTCGACGACCTTCATTTCGACGCCGTTGCGGTTGCCGAGGTAGTCCGCCGGAAAGCCTTCCAGCCCGTCATTGACGGCAAAGCCGACGCCGGCCTCGGTTGACGCATAGGCATGGCCGACGGAGGAATTCGGGAACGCCGCTTTCAGGCCGTCCAGCACCGCCTGGTCGGCGATCTCGCCGGAGAGGCGGACATAGCGCGGCGCGAACTGCGCGGCCGAGCCGCTCATCAACAGCTTGCGCCAGTGCGAGGGCGTGCCGGAGATGTGGGAGACGCCCCGCGCGTTCAGCCGCGTGACGTGATCGGCGAGCGCCTCATGCGGATCGGACAGCACCATCGAGCCGCCCGAGAGGACGGCGCGGAGGAATATCTGCAGGCCGCCATAGCGGCGGATGTCGTAGAACGTCGCCCATACCGGCGCGGGTCCGCGCGCCGGGCCTTCGGCGACGATGGCGCCGGTGAGTGCTTCCAGCGTATGGCCGACGATTTTCGGCACGCCCGACGTGCCCGAGGTGAGCATCAGCCATTCCGTGGCGCGTTCGGTCCTGGCCGGCGCTGTGGCTTGAAGCGGCAGTTGTGCGGTGACGACCAGCGGCACGCCAGTCTCGGCCCAGCGATCGGGCTCGTCGGTGACAACGGCATCGATCCCGGCATTCGCCATCAGCGCGTCGAGATGCGCCGGGTTGAGATCCGGCGGGCACAGCAGCATGCGGCGGGCAATACCGTCGAGCTCGATCATGGCAAGACCCGATCGGAGCTGGTCGGACAATTTCAGCAGCACCGCGCGGCCGGACAGCTCGCCCAGGCGGCCACCCAGGACCGTCTGCGACAGGATATCCGTCAACGACACGACATCGTGCGCGTCCGACAGCGTGCGGCCGGTCAGCTCCGCGCCGAGATGGTCGCGGAGCGCAAAGATCTCACGCGGGGACATTTTCGTAGGCCCGCACGAAATCGCCCACGGTGGCGGGGAACGCTGCGTCCTCGGAAATGGTGAAAGGGTCGACGCCGGTCTCGTCCTCGAGGCGCGCCACCAGGATGGCGAAGGCGAGCGAGTCGAAGCCCGTCTCGTGCAGGGACAGCTCGTCCGAGAGTGCGGGAAGCGCGACGTGCTGCTCTTTGGCGATCTGCTGGATCGCTTCAATGACCTTAGACCGTACCGACATGGCTGGCTCGCTTCTGTTGTCGTTCGTGTTGCGGCGGTTCTTGATGACCGCCTCCCTTGCCCGTTTGTTTACCCGACAGAAGTAAATGGCTTCTTGGACAATTCGGATAAAATTGGACCTATCTGGCGGATTTTCGCGCGGCTAGAGCCGGATCGTACCCTGGTTGATTTGCGCATACGTCTCCGCGTCCAGCGCGACATAGGCGCCGGTCTTCGGGTCCAGCATGAACAGCGGATCGGAGACCGCGCCGGGATCAAATCCCTCGCGCGCGAGCTCGCCCTTCTTCTGCTTGAACGTCTCGGTCGCATCGAGCTCGCGCGAGATGCGTATGAAGACGGGATGAGCATAGGCGGGCAGGCGCTGTGCGAGATGGGCGGGCAGTGCCTCGACGGCGAAGCCTTCGTTCACCACGATCGCACTCATGCCGGCGCGGCCGTCGGTGCCGGGAATGCCGACGCCGTAGGTGGTGGCGTCGATCACGCCAGTGAAACCCCGCATGGCGTCGTTGACCTCCGAAGTCGCGACGTTCTCGCCCTTCCAGCGAAAGGTGTCGCCGATGCGGTCGACGAAGTGGAAGAAGCCCTTCTCGTCGAGCCGCATCAGGTCGCCGGTGCGGAACCAGGAATCGCCCTTGGCAAAGACATCGCGCAGGATCTTCTTCTCGGTCTCGCTCGCCTCGGTGTAGCCCTCGAAGCGGCCGCCGCCCTCATCCGCCGTGCCGATGCGGCCTATGGCTTCGCCGGCCTCGCCGCGCGCGCAGGGGATACAAAACCCCTCCGCATTGCGCAGCGGGGCGCCGTTATCGGGCTCGAGCTTGACGAGACCGGCAGGGAAACGATGCGCAAGCAACGGCGGAACGCGGCCGATCGCGCCGGGCTGGCCCTCGACGTTGAACAGCGAGAAATTGCCTTCCGTCGCCGCGTAGAATTCGAGGATGCGCGGAATGGCGAAACGCGCCTGAAAATCGTCCCAGATGTCACCGCGTAGGCCGTTGCCGCAGACGAGCCGCAGGCGATGCCGGTTCTCGTATTCCGACGGCGGCGCCTTGAGCAGATAGCGGCAGAGCTCGCCGATATACTGGAACAGCGTACAGTCGTGGCGCACGATGTCGGGCCAGAAATTCGAGGCTGAGAATTTATCTGCGATCACAACCGAGCCCCCGGCAGCGAGCATGCTGCATGGTGCCACGATGCCGCCAACCGAGTGGAACAGCGGCAGGCAATCGTAGAGCCGGTCCTGCGGCGTCGCGCCGGTGAGGCCGGCGAACCAAAAGCCCCAATTGAGGATGCGGCGGTGGCTGATGCTTGCGGCTTTCGGCAGGCCGGTCGTCCCGGACGTGTAGATCAGCAGGGCCCGGTCGTCGATGGTGACGTCACCACGCTCGTCCGGCGAAAGCGGCCGGTCATCGAGGGCGTCGAGCGCGACATCGATCGGACGCTCGCTGCGGGCATCGCCGTGGGTCCAGACCTTTGCTTCCGTCTTCAAGTGCGGCAACGCGCCGGACAGCTCCGCTGCAAGCTCATGCGCAACAATGATGTGAGCGGGCTTTGCGACTCCGACGCAATGCGCGAGCGAGTGCCCGACGAGCTTGGTGTTGATCAGCGCGACCACGCCGCCGACGCGGCTGATGCCGAGCCAGGCCGCGACATAATCGATGCCGTTCGGCATGATCAGCGCGACAGTGCCGCCCTTGGCCACACCGGCCGAGCGCGCCCAGCGCGCATAACGATTGATGCGTTTCGAAAGTCCCTCATAGTCGAGGCTCGCGTCATCGGTGGTCAGCGCAACGCGATCTGGCTGGCGCTGCGCCCAATCGTCGACGACATCGGCGAACAGCCGGCCCGGCAACGTCTCGATCCGTGCGGTGAGCTCGATCGCCTTCAGCCAGATTTTCGAAGCCGAAGGTGCGCGCGCGGCTTTCGGTTGCTCGATGACGCCGGTTGTCATGCCGTTCATTCTTTACGTGTCTGCGGGTTTCCGGCAGCTTAGCTCGCACGCCCTGCCCAGATGTTAAGAGACAAGGTAAAACCGGGTTAGTGCACGATTAACTCTAGTGATCCTTTACCAAACCGGAGGCGATCGAGGTGCGCCGCCTGGCAGTTCTTGCAATAGCAAAGCCAGTTGTCGGGGCGTGAGGCTAGGCGGCTCCGGGCAAACGGGTTAGTCTTTTTGACCCTGCATTGTCCCGGTTGCGAAAGGGAGACGACCTGTGGCTCTCGGCTCGTCTGAATTTCCCGTCCAGGCCGCGCCGTTCGAGCAGCCGCTGACCAATTTTGCCAATGGCCTGAGGCGCGGACAGGTCAAGGTGGTCGCGATCGGCTCGTCGACCACGGCGGGCGAAGGAGGCATCGCGCCCTATCCGCAACGATTGCTGGCGGACCTTCGGAGCATATTTCCGAAGCCCGGGATCGATGTCATCAACCGGGGCGTCGGCGGCGAAGAGGCTCCCAAGGAGCTTTTGCGGTTCAAGCACGACGTCTTCGACCAGAAGCCGGATCTCGTGATCTGGCAGGTCGGCACCAATGCGGTGTGGCAATCGGCCGATCAGAATCCACCGACCTTCGACGAAACCAGGAGGGCCATCGCTGACGGCGTCGATCAGCTGCTTGTGGACGGAGGGATCGACGTCATCCTAATGGATCTGCAATATGTGCCGGCGGTGCTGACGCCGGCCAAGGCCGACAAGGCGAACGCGATGGTCGCAGCGATCAGCGAGATCGCGCATGCAAAGCGGGTCAACGTCTTTCGCCGCTTCGCGCTGATGAAGGGCTGGCACGACGTTGCAAGAATTTCGTTCGACCGCATGGTCGACCCGGGCGACGACAGCAGGCTGCACGCAAGCGACTGGACCACGGACAAGATGACCTGGCAGTTGACCGACGCGATCGTCACCGCGGCCAACGAGGCGCCCCACGGCAGCTAGCCCTGCATACTCCGTCTGATTGACGGCCGAACGGGCGGTGAGCCCTAGCCGCCTCGCTGATGGCGCAAGCGCTGCGGCGGTGCGTTGAACGGATAATACGGATTGAGATCGCAGCTGGCGGAGCGGCCGGAAGCCGTAGCTCGGCACTGCGGCACTGAGGTGAAGGAGCAATCGTACCACTCCCCGCCACCGCCGTTTGCACCGGAATAGACGTGCATGCAGACGGGATAGCGCGGATCGAAGGTCTGTGCATGCGACGGCGCGGCCGTGAGCAGGGCACCGACGGTCATGATCAGGCCGAACAAGCGATGCATGAAAATTCCCCCTGAAGGCCGTTGCGGATCGCTAGTGCACGTTCTTGTGGCGCCGGCGCGGCGGCGGCGGGGGTTGGTCGAACGCATAGTAGGGATTGACGTCGCAGCTTGCCGAGCGGCCCGAGGCCGTGGCGCGGCACTGCGGCAGCGAGGTGAAGGAGCAATCGAAATAATCGCCACCGCCCCCGCCAAAACTACCGGGCGTATAGACGTGCATGCACACCGGGTAACGCGGATCGTAGGTCTGGGCGCTGGCATCTGCCGCCACGAACAGCGTGGCAATTGCGGTCAGGGTCAGGATCGGCAAACGCATGGAGAAATCCTCGAATCTGTCATGTCGGCCATGTCGGCGGCCCGGATGCCGGCCACCTCGTATGGCATAACACCATGGCAGAGGCGACCGTTCCTGCGCGCAGATGACGGCAAGGTGAGTGCGGTGCACTGCGCCCGCTACGCGCCGAGCCCTTGCAACACCAGCCGGTTCAACCTTGCCGCAAACGCCGCAGGGTCCTCCGGCAGCTCGCCGTCTAGGATCTGCGCCTGTTCGAGCAGGAGCAGGCTGAGATCGTCAACCATCTTGGAGCCGGCCTGAGCCTTCGTGATCGCCGTCACCAGCGGATGGCGCAGGTTGATCTCAAGGATCGGCTTGGTGCGCATGCCACGGTTCTGCTGAGACAGGATGCGCTCGAGCTCGCGGCTCGGGCCCTGGCTGTCGGCGACGAGGCAGGACGCGGAGCTGGTAAGACGCGTCGAGGCCTTGACGTCGCTGACGCGCTCGCCGAGCGCGGCCTTGATCACCGCGATGGTGGCGGCCTCGTCGGCGGGCGGCTCGTCCTTTTTCGCCTCGTCGGCTTCGTCGACGCGCGGGATCAGGTCGAGATTGAGATCGCCTTGGCTCAGCGACTTCAGCGGCTTGCCGTCAAACTCCGAGGGCATCGAGGTCCAGAAGGCGTCGACGGGATCGGACAGCAGCAGAACTTCGATGCCGCGCGCAGTCGCCGCCTCGAGCCGGGGGTTCGACTTCAGCCGGTCGATGCTGTCGCCGACGAGATAATAGATCTCGGTCTGGTTCGGCTTGAAACCGGCGACGACGTCCTTGAGCGAGCGCTTCTCGCCCGAGGTCGTGGTGAAACGCGACAGCGCGAGCAGCTTTTCTCGGCGTTCGAAATCCTCGTAGATGCCTTCCTTCAGCACCGCGCCGAAGGCCTCCCAGATCTTCGCGAAGTTCTCCGGATCCTTCTCCGCCAGGCTTTCGAGCTCGGACAGCACGCGGGTCGCCACGGCCTTGCGGATCTGCGCGAGCTGCGGATTGTTCTGAAGCATCTCGCGGGAAATGTTGAGCGGGAGATCCTCGCTGTCGACGACGCCGCGGATGAAGCGGAGATAGCCCGGCAGCAGATCGGCATCGTCAGTGATGAACACGCGGCGGACATAGAGCTTGACGCGCCCCTTGCGGTTCGGTTCGAACAGGTCGAACGGCTTCGTCGAGGGCGCGAACAGCAGCACGGCGTAGGAGTAACGTCCCTCCGCGCGATAATGCAGCGTCATCGCGGGATCGTCGAAGGCGGAGGCGATCTGCTGATAGGCCTTCTTGTAGTCTTCCGGCGTGAGCTCGGATTTCGAGCGCTGCCACAGCGCGCTCGCAGAATTGATCTGACGCGGTTCGCCCCCTTCAGGCACGAGCTCGATGGGGAAGAGGATGTTGTCGGAATAAGCGCCGACGATACGTTCGATCTCGTAAGCTTCGAGATATTTCTTCGCATCGTCCTTGAGATGCAGGACGATCTCGGTGCCGCGCTGCACGCGGCCCGCATCCTCCTCGCTGGCACGCGCGATCTCGAAGCCCGAGCCGCCCGAGGACGTCCAGGTCCAGACGTCGCTCTCGCCGGCGCGGCGGCTCACCACGACGATCTTGTCGGCTACCATGAAGGCGGAATAGAAGCCGACGCCGAACTGGCCGATCAGGCCGAGACCATCCTTGGCCTCCTTGAGCTTCGATACGAAGGCCTTGGTGCCCGAGCGGGCGATGGTGCCGAGGTGGTCGATCAGCTCCTGCCGCTCCATGCCAATGCCATTGTCGGCGATCGCAAGCGTTCCGGCCGTCTTGTTCGGAATGATCCGGATCTTGAGCGCGTCGCCTTCGCCCAGCAGCGCCGGATTCGCGATGGCCTCATAGCGCAGCTTGTCGCAGGCGTCAGAGGCATTGGAGACGAGCTCGCGCAGGAAGATATCGGTCTCGGAATAGACGGAATGCACCATCAGGTGCAGAAGCTCGGAAACCTCGGCCTGGAAGGGCTGCGTATGCACAGCCGTGTCTGACGTCGTCATGCGTTTACCCGGTCAATCCAAAGAGGAAGAAACCCGGGATATAACGCGAGGGGGCAGGGGATCAAGTAGACGTCAGCAATCGCCCTCCGGGCGGAGGGCGACTTGTCCGTGGCCAAAGCCGATCAAGTCACACAGCGGCCGGGTTGGAGCAGCTTTGCGACCTCGGTCAGGGAGCTGACCATCGGCTCGCAGGCGATCGTCGGCTTTTTGCGGCTCTGCTTCTGGTCCGGGAGCAACACCGGCGGCTTGGCGTTGCCGGTCTCGATCACCGCGGGGACCCGCAGCAGCACCGACGTGTCGGCCAGATCGTTCAGCCGCATCGACACGGTGCGGGTCGGAACCTCAGCCTGCTTGATGTCGGCCAGCCGGTCCGCTTTGCTGGAGCGATTGACGTTATGGCCCGGCTTGTCAGCGACCGCCTGCCAGCGGTCGGCCGGATCATGGCCGGAGGCCAGCTGCACGGCGCCGACCTGGACGGCGCCAAGCGTCGCGGCGATCGCGACGGCGCCTAAAAATACCTTTTGAATCTGTGACATGGCTGTCGGTCCCTCGCCCCATGGCGATCGCGGGAACAACGCGAGGAGAGGACCCAGAGTTCTCAGGCGTTAAGATCACTTAACCGTGTGCGAAAAGGCAGGGTGCGAAAAGGATGGCCCCACGAAAAATTTTGCAACCCCCTGGAACGACTTTCAGGGACGGGAGTCGTATCAACAGCCGGCTATTCCCCCCTGCCCCATAAGCCGGCGACGTAGGGCGCGACTGTGGTGATGCCAGTCGCGCCTTACTTTTGTCTGGCGTTCAGTTCGCCTTCCCCGCAAGCCACTCCCGCCCCTCCGCATAGAGCTTCTCAACCTCGGGCCCGGTGAGGCCTGGCATGTCGCGCTTGACCTTGTAGCCGATCAGCTCCTGCATGTAGGCGAGGTGGCGGTAGCCTTCGGGCAGCGCGGCAAGGGCTTTCTGGTCGAGCTGAAGCGTCGCGGAGGGATCAACCGGGTCGATCCGGTCCTTCTCGTAGATCGGCTGGCGGCGGACGATGCCCCATTTTCCCTGCCGCTTCTCCAGGAAATCGTAGAAGCGCCCGGTGCAGACGACGTCGCAGGGCACGTCGTGCACCGGTGCGCGCTGCGAGATGGTCATCTTGGTCTGCGCGATGGCGCGCGCCCCCTCGAGATCGATGCTGCAGCCACCGAGGAAATGCAGGATGCGCACGCCCTTGGCGAACCCCTCCTGGCTGACCCGCATGAAATCCCGCGCCGGCCCCTGAAACCAGGTGGCGGACATCCAGCCTTCCTCGTGCCAGACGGTGGCAAAACGCTCCCAATCGCCGGCATCGCGCCACACCGCCCAGTTCTCGACGAGGTCGCGGATGGCGAGGCGATCGAGGAGTTGCTGGTCCATGAACACGTCTCCGATGGCACCGCGGCTGCAACGGCCGCTGCGCGAGGTATGAGCGGCGAATTCGATGGCCGTCAAGCGTGACAACCGGATCAACAAAAATCCGGCGCACCTTGCGGCACGCCGGATCGGATTTCGTCAAAATGCCGGGCGCTGGCGCCTTCGTTACGCCGCCGGTGCCTTCGGCGCGCGGTTGCGGGAGTTGCGCTGGAAGAACAGCGCCTGGCTCGCCACCGCCGACACCATCGCCGGCTGGAACGGTTTCGAGATCAGGAAGGCCGGCTCCGGTCGCTCGCCGGTGAGGAAGCGCTCGGGGTATGCGGTGATGAACACCACCGGCACTTCGAAGGTGCGGAGCAGCTCGTTGACGGCGTCGAGGCCCGACGAGCCGTCGGCGAGCTGGATGTCGGCGAGGATCAGGCCCGGTCGCTTGTTCTTTGCCAGCGCGACCGCATCGGCGTGGGTGCGGGCGACGCCGACGACATTGTGGCCGAGGTTCTTCACCAGGCTCTCGAGATCCATGGCGATGAAGGTCTCATCCTCGATGATCAGCACGTCAGTGGCGATCTCGGCTGCCATCTCACGCCCTGCGGCATCCGCAAGCCGGCGCGTCTCACCGACGTCGGTGCCGAGAATGTAGCCGACCTCTTCTTCCGAAAATCCCTCGAGCGAGAGCAGCAGGAAGGCTTGCCGCGGCAAGGGCGTGATGTTGGACAGCCGCCGCTCCGGCGGCATCGGCAGGTTCGTCACCTCGGAATCGTCGTTGACGGAAACGGAATTCCAGATTTGGGTGAACAGCCGGAACAGGCCGGCGCGCGGCCCGTGGCTCTCGTCGAGCACCGACGGATCTCCCAGCATGGCTTCCAACATGGCTGCGACATAGGCGTCACCGGAGGACTGGCTGCCCGTCAGGGCGCGTGCGTACCGGCGCAACAACGGCAAGTGTTCAGCAACGAGCTGTGAACGGGACATCCCCACTCCATATCATCTTCGGGCCGACCTTGACGTGCAGGCGTTAGGCGGGGGGCCCGGGTTCCCCTGCTGGGCTGATTACGCCTCAGACCAAGAAAAGTTCCGCATGGGGGCGGAACTTTTTCTCGCAGCTCGCATTGAGCCTATCCAGGGAACGGCTCCCGGTTGAGAGAACTTCTCGATTTTACAGCTACTTAACTCGGGGAAACGTGGAACAGGTCATGAAAGATCTCAAGTCTCAAGCCAGCAAAAGCACGACCCCCGGCAAGGGAGGGCTCACTCCGGAGATCCAGTCCCGGATCGGGCACCAGCTGCGCGCCATGTACGACGACGTGGTGCGGCAGGGGGTTCCGGACCGGTTCGCGGAACTGATCAAGAAACTTGATGCGCCGGGAGCGACCCCCCAAGTGGAAAATGGTGGCGGCTCTAACGACAACAATGGGAGGGATTGATGCCTCTCACGGATTCCCTGCGTAACGACATCCTGGCGGCCGTGCCCAGTCTGCGCGCGTTTGCCATCTCGCTCAGCGGCAATGCGGACCGCGCCGACGATTTGGTCCAGGAGACGCTGTTGCGGGCGCTCGCCAACATCGACTCGTTCCAGCCCGGCTCCAATCTGCCGGCATGGCTGTTCACGATCCTGCGCAACCTGTTCCGCTCCGACTATCGCAAGCGGCGGCGGGAAGTCGAGGATGCCGAAGGCAATTATGCTAAGACGCTGAAGACGCAGCCCTCGCAGAACGCCCATCTTGAGTTCGAGGAATTCCGCACGGCGCTCGACAAGCTTCCGCAGGACCAGCGTGAAGCGCTGATCCTCGTCGGCGCCTCCGGCTTCTCCTATGAGGACGCGGCTTCGATCTGCGGCTGCGCAGTCGGCACGATCAAGAGCCGCGTCAACCGTGCGCGCTCCAAGCTCGCGGCGCTGCTCTATGTCGACGGCGCCGAGGATTTCGGGCCCGACGAGACCATTCGCGCCGTGATCGGCGGCAGCGGCGGCTGACGGCCGGCGTCAATCGAACTGAGACCGCGATGAAGGCGGCCGCATCCGCGGCCGTCTTTTCGCGCGAACGGGATCACGTCCAATACGAAGCGTGCATCGCCTCGATCACTCGTCCACGAAGGTCACGGTCTCGGCCAGGCTCGCACGCGACGTCCGGTAGCTGTTGACCTTGTGGGCATTGTCGGCATAGCCGAACGAGATACCGCAAACGATGCGGCGATCATCAGGCAAATTGAAATGGCGGCGGATCAGGCCGGAGTGGCGCGCGAGCGCCGCCTGCGGAATTGTGCCGAGCCCGAGCGCCTGCGCGACCAGCATGAAGTTCGAGACATAGGCGCCGCAATCGATCGCACCGTAGATGCCGAGCGGCTCGTCGGTATGGATGATGGCCACATGCGGCGCGCCGAAGAAATTGTAGTTCTCCAGCGCCTGCTTGGCATAGGCCATCTTGTCTCCGCGCGCGATGCCGAGCGTGTTGTAGAGCTGAAAACCGCTCTCGCGGCGGCGTTCGAGATAAGCGCCGAGATATTCGCGCGGCGGCGTGAAATCATAGTCGTCCCCGAGCCCGCCCGAAGCCTCCTTGTAGATCAGCTTGCGGAAACGCTCCTTGGCCTCGCCGCTGGCGATGACGACCTGCCAGGGCTGGCTGTTGCACCAGGACGCCGTGCGCTGGGCGGTGGTCAGCACGTGCTCGATCGTCGCGCGATCGACTTCCTTGGCCAGGAAGGCGCGCACCGAGTAGCGCTCGTTGAGCAGCTCTTCGAGCACGCCGATGCGGTTGTTATGATTGACTGCAGCGTCCATTGCTTAAGCTCGCTTTCGTGCCCCGGACGCGACGCAGCACGAAGTGATGCGGCGCTGAGGCGGGGCCCATTGTGGCCTGTCTATTATGGCTCTTGGGTCCCGGCTCGCGCTTCGCGCGTCCGGGACACGAGATGTCAACGCCCCTTGGTCGGAATCTTGTTGTACGGCACGTCCTTGTCCACGCGGATGTCGCCCGGCAATCCCAGCACGCGCTCGGCGATGATGTTGCGCAAGATCTCGTCGGTGCCGCCCGCGATGCGCATCGAAGGCGAGGACAGCAGCATCTGCTGGAACTGGCCCTGCACGGTCTCCTCGTCCGTGCCGGTGAGAACGCCGGCCGCGCCCTGGAGGTCCATGGCATAGGTTGCGATGTCCTGTAGCATCATGCCGGAGACGAGCTTGCCGATCGAATTTTCCGGTCCCGGCCGCTCGCCCTTGGACAGCGCCGAGATCGCGCGGTAGCTGGTGTATTTCAGCCCGCTCGACTTCACCGCCCAGCTCGCGAGTTTTGAGCGCACGGCGGGATCGTCGATGGCGGGGCCATCCTCCAGCATCAGGTTGGAGCAGAACTCGAACATCTCCGGGACGCCGGTCGCAAGCCGCGAGCCGATCGACATGCGCTCGTTCATCAGCGTGGTCAGCGACACGCTCCAGCCCTCGCCGATGGCGCCAAGACGCTGGCTGTCGGGAATGACGACGTCGGTGAAATAGACCTCGTTGAACTCCTGCATGCCGTTGGCCTGCTTGATCGGGCGCACCTCGACGCCGGGGCTCTTCATGTCCAGGAAGAACATGGTGAGACCTTTGTGCTTGGGCACATTGGGATCGGTGCGCGCGATCAAAAGTCCGTAGTCGGAATAGTGCGCACCCGAGGTCCAGATCTTCTGGCCGTTGACGACCCAATTGTCGCCCTTCTTCTCCGCGCGCGTGCGCAAGCCCGCGACGTCAGAGCCCGCTGATGGCTCGGAGAACAGCTGGCACCAGATCTCCTCGCCCGCGGCCAGCTTCGGCAAATGGCGCCGCTTGGCCTCCTCGCTGCCAAAAGCCATCACGGTTGGCCCGCACATGCCCTCGCCGATCTGGAACGGCTGCGTCAGCTTGCCATAGACGCCTTCCTCCTGCTGCCAGATCACGCGCTCGATCGGCGTCGCACCGCGGCCGCCATATTCCTTGGGCCAATGCAGGCAGGCCCAATTGCCTTCGGCCTTCTTCTTCTGCCAGGCCTTGCCGACATCGACGATGTCGTGGTTGGCCAGCCGGATGCGGCCGAGCGAGGATTTTGACAGCTCAGCCAAAAACTCCTTCGGCGCGTTGGCCTCAACCCATTTGCGCGCGGTCTCGCGGAAGGCGGCTTCCTGCGGGGTGTCGTCGAAATTCATGGCGGACCTCTTCGTTCTTGCTCTGTCTTAGTCCCTCATGGTGAGTGGCGCGCAGCGCCGTCTCGACCCACGAGGCCCCCGTTGGGCCTGCATCCTTCGAGACGCCGCGCTCCGCGGCTCCTCAGGATGAGGATCATCAGCCTCTTCCCTTCGTCAGGATCCTGTTGAACGGCACGTCCTTGTCGACACGGATGTCGCCGGGCAGGCCCAGCACCCGCTCGGCGATGATGTTGCGCATGATCTCGTCAGTGCCGCCTTCGACACGGGTTCCCGGCGCGCGCAGCAGCATCGCCTGGAAGCGGCCGGCGAGTTCGGAATCTTCGGCACCGCTGATCACACCGGCAGCGCCTTGCAGATCCAGCGCATAGGTCGCGACATCCTGGATCATGGAGCCCGCGACCAGCTTGCCAATGGAGTTCTCCGGTCCCGGACGCTCGCCCTTCGACAGCGCCGAGATCGCGCGCATGCTGGTGTATTTCAGTCCGCTCGCTTTCGCCGCCCAGCTCGCCAGCTTCGCGCGCACCGCGCGGTCCTCGATTGCCGGGCCATCGTCCAGCATCAGGCTGGAGCAATATTCGAACAGCTCGGGGAAGCCGGTCGAGACGGCCGCGCCGATCGCGCTGCGCTCGTTCATCAGCGTGGTCAGCGAGACGTTCCAGCCGTCACCGACCTCGCCGAGGCGCTGGTGATCGGGAATGCGGACGTTGGTGAAATAGACTTCGTTGAAGTCGGAAGCGCCGCTCGCCTGCTTGATCGGCCGCACCTCGACGCCAGGGCTCTTCATGTCCAGGAAGAACATGGTAAGGCCCTTGTGCTTGGGCACGGTCGGATCGGTGCGGGTGAGCAGAATGCCGTAATCGGAATAGTGCGCGCCCGACGTCCAGATCTTCTGGCCGTTGATCACCCAGTCATCGCCATCCTTCTCGGCGCGCGTGCGTAGGCCCGCAACGTCGGAGCCGCCGGCGGGCTCGGAGAACAGCTGGCACCAGACCTTTTCGCCGGAGGCGAGTGGCGGCAAATAGGCGCGCTTATGCTCCTCGCGCGCGAACGCCATCATGGTCGGCCCGCACATGCCGTGGCCGATGATGAACATGCGGGATAGCTGGCCGAACGGCCCTTCTTCCTGCTGCCAGATCACACGTTCGATCGGCGACGAACCGCGGCCACCATACTCCTTCGGCCAATGCAGGCAGGCCCAGCCGGCATCTGCCTTCTTCTTCTGCCAGGCCTTTGCCACTTCCAGAATGTTGGCGTTCTTCAATTGCGTGCGGCCGAGCGAGGACTTGCGAAGCTCCTCCTCGTACTGCTTGGGCGCATTTGCCGCGATCCAGGCGCGAGCCGTGGCGCGAAATTCGGCTTCTTGCAGAGTGTCGTCGAAGTTCATGACGTTGCCTTTCGCCTACGCCGCGTTCTTCTTGCGCATGCGGTCGATCAACTGGTCTTCCCAATAGGACAGGCTGCCGAGCCCGAGCGCCATCGCGTTGGCGCGGCGGTAGTACATGTGGCAGTCGAACTCCCAGGTGAAACCCATGCCGCCGTGAACCTGGATGTTGTTCTTGGCGCAGTGCTGGAACGCCTGCGTCGCGCTGATGCGGGCCGCGGCGGCGGCTTCCGGCAGCTCCGCGGCGTTGGTCGAAAGCGCCCAGGCGCCGTAATAGCTGTTGGAACGCGCCAGCGTTGCCGACACGTACATGTCCGCCAGCATGTGCTTGACGGCCTGGAACGAGCCGATCTGTCGCCCGAAGGCGATGCGGTCGAGCGCGTAGTCGCGGCCCATCTCCAGCGCGCGGTCGGAGCCGCCCACCTGCTCGAATGCGCAGAGCACCGCAGCGCGATCGAGCACTTGAGTCAAGATGCTCCAGCCTTCGCCGGCCGCGCCCAGGGGCTCGGCCTTGCAATCCCTGAAAGTGATCTCCGCCTGCCCGCGGGTCGGATCGAGATTGGTCAGGCTTTTCACCTCGACTCCGCCGGCCCTGAGATCGACAATGAACAAGGAGATGTCGCCGTCGCGTCCGCTCGATCCCGTGCGTGCCGCCACCACCGCGAAGTCGGCGATCGTACCATCGGCGACCGGCTTCTTGACCCCGTTGAGCACGCCATTCGCAGCCGTGAGCTTGACGTTCTTCGGTGACGGATTGCCCTTGCCCTCGAACAGCGCCAGCGTGCCGATCGCCTCGCCCGAGGCAATGGCCGGCAACCATTTTTTCTTCTGCGCGTCACTGCCCGCGATCAGCAGCGCTTCGGCAGCCAGGTAAACAGTCGAGGAGAACGGCACCGGTGCGTTCGCCCGGCCCATCTCTTCGGCGATCACGCAAAGTTCGAGATGACCGGCGCCGGCGCCACCAAAATCCTCGGGAATGGCGACGCCGAGAAAACCCATCTCGGCGAGGCCTTTCCACAGCTCCTTGTCGTACGGCACCTTGCCGTCGAGGACTGCGCGCACTGCCTTGGGTGGGCACTTCTCGGTGAGGAATTTGCGCGCCTGATCGCGGAGCTGCTTCTGGTCGTCGGAGAAATCGAAATTCATGGCGCGTATCCGTGTTGCTGATGTCGATTACTTGAGAATGATGACGTCCTGGTCAGGCTTGTCAGCATAGAGCCGCCCCACCAGCGCGGCACGACGTTCCAGGCCGGCGCGCTGGTTGATGTAGCCCTTGTCGGTGAGCTCGTTGCCGTCGATCGAAGGCGGTTCCGCCATCAGCATGGCGCGCGCGATGATGCGGCTGCTGGCGCCTTCGCACTCCCGGTTGTGAGCTTCCAGCCCGCGCCTGAAGCAAGCGATCACCTCGGGATGCGTCACTGCATCCTCGAAGCTGAGATCAGGCTTGCCGACGAGTTGACGGCAGGCATGCAGGTTCGGCCAGGCCAGCAAGCCGATGAAGGCGCGATCCTGCCCCGCGACCAGGGCATCATGCACGACGGGCGTCGCGGCGGCGATCGCATCGGTGCGCAGCGAGCCGACATGGACGAAGGTGCCGGTGGTCAGCTTGAAATCTTCGACCACCCGGCCGGCAAAGATGATGCCCTTCACCGGATCGGTGTCGTCGACGAAGATTCCGGCGTCGCCGATGCAATAAAAACCTTCCTCGTCGAACATCTTCTTCGTCAGGTCAGGCTGGCCGAAATAGCCCGGCGTGACGTTGACGCCGCGCAGACGCAGCTCGTATTTCGAGCCGAACGGCACCATCTTCAACTCGACGCCGGGGAACGGCAGGCCGATCAGGCCGACGCGCTCGGTGTCCCAATAGGTACCGGTCGATGTCGGCGCGGTCTCGGTCGAGCCCCAGCCGGTGTAGAACACGATGCGCTCGCCGGTGGTCTTCACGGCGAGAGCCTGCATGCGGTCGTAGAGGTCATCAGGCAGCCGCGCGCCGCCATAGGCCATGATCGAGAGATTCTTGAAGAAGGAGCGGCACAGCGCCTCGTCCTTCTCCATGGCGGCGGCGAGCGCGGCATAGCCGGCGGGGACGTTGGCGTAATAGGTCGGCGAGATCTCGCGCAGATTCCGGAGAGTCTCCTCGAACTGCCCCGGCATCGGACGGCCGTCATCGATATAGAGCGTGCCGCCATCGACCAGGATCGGGTGGAACGCCGCATTGCCGCCCATGGTGTGGTTCCAGGGCATCCAGTCCAGCATGGTCGAGATCGGACCGCCGGGATCGCGTGGCCGCACCTGCATCATCATGGCCGCATTGGCGCACATCATCGCTTGCGTGTTGATGACGGCCTTGGGCATGCCGGTCGAGCCTGACGTGAACAGCAGTTTGCCGACGGTCTCAGGCGTGATCTTCGCGATCGACGCTTCGACATCGGCAGTCACAGCTGTCGCCGCGAGCTCGGCAAAACTGACGCTCTCGATGCCATCGCAGGGCCGCAAGACGTGAACGATGGTGACGCCGGTGAGATCGAGCGCTTTCAGCGCCTTCTCGAAGGTCGGGCCGTCCTGCACCATCACCACGCCGGGCTTGATCAGGTCGAACAGGTATTTCAGCTTGACGTGATCATGGCTCATCAAGGAGTAGGCCGGCGAGACCGGCGCGGCCGGCACGCGCGCCTGCATCGCGGCCTGCGTCATCAGCGCGTGCTCGATCGAATTGCCGGAGAGGATTGTGACCGGGCGGCCGTCGAGCGCAAGGTTAAGCAGGCCTTGCGTCAGCGCATCCACGATGCGCTTGGCTTCGCCATAGGACAATTTGCGCCATTCGCGGTTCGGGCCACCGCGCTGGGCAAGCCAGATCCGCTCTGGCGCTTCCTTCGCCCATTTTGCCAGCGAAGCCGGAATATGCTTCTCGTAGGTCTGCAGCGGGATGCGCGACTTCAGCACCACCGTGCCGTCGTCGCGGCGCTCGACGTCGATGTCGCGCCCAAGCCACTTGACCTTGCGAAAGGCGGGTTTCGTCATCACCGCCGCCGCGCTTCCACTCATAGTGCGTCTCCCGGAATTTCTCGTCCTTTACGGATCTTCATTGTCAGCGCCTGATATAGACAGGCTTTCGCTTCTCAAGGAAGGCCCTGATGCCTTCCGAAAATTCCTCGGAGCGGCTGCACAGGACCTGGTTGCGATCCTCCATCGCGATTACGGCTTCCAGCGATCCGGCATCGACGCTCATGTTGAGACATTCTTTGGACAGGCGTAGGCCCACGGGCGAGGCCGTGATCATCGCGTCGACATAGGGTTCGGCGGCCTCATCGAGCTTGTCCTCGTCGACGACCTCGGAGACCAGCCCGACCGCGAGCGCCCGCTCGGCGCCGATGAAGCGTCCCGTGAGGATCAGCTCCGATGCCACGGTGACACCGACAAGGCGTGGAAGAAAATAACTGGTGCCAATGTCGCAGCCGCCAAGGCCGAGCTTGATGAAGGCGCAGTTCATCCGCGCCGATCTCGTCGCAATGCGGATGTCGGAGGCGAGCGCCAGCGCAAAGCCGCCGCCGGCCGCCGCGCCCTGTACCAGCGCGAGGATCGGCTGCGGACAGCGCCGCATCAGCATCACGATGTCGGCGATGCGCCGCTGCGAATCCAGCGACTCGGTGACATCAGGCGGCTCCTGCTGGCCGGCACGGCGCGCCATCGCCGCCTTGAGGTCGAGGCCCGCACAGAAATTCTTGCCGGCGCCCTTCAACACCACGACGCGCGTGTCGCGGTTGCGCTGAAGGCCTTGGAAGTAGACGTTGAGCGCGTCGATCAACGCAGGATCGAGCGCGTTGAGGTGTTCAGGACGATTGAGCGTCACGGTGTCGACGCCGTCATTGTGCTCGATCAGCAGCGGTTGGGACATGCGCGCGACTTCCTTCATCCGCAACGATGGTGCCGATTACTGCGCCCTCTCCCTTGTGGGAGAGGGCATGTACGTCACGCGCCGCGCATTCGCTCGGGTGAGGGGTCTGCCTCCACAGGTGAGATCGTGGAGAGAACCCCTCATCCGGCGCGCTCAGGAGCGCGCCACCTTCTCCCACAAGGGGAGAAGGAAAAAGAGCTCTACCGCGGCGCCATGCGGATCGCGCCGTCGAGGCGAATGGTTTCGCCATTGAGCATTGGGTTCTCGACGATGTGCACGGCCAGCGACCCGTATTCATTGGCGTCGCCGAGACGCGCAGGATGCGGCACCTGGGCACCGAGGCTCTTGCGGGCCTCTTCGTTCAAGCCCATCAGCAGCGGCGTCAGGAATAGCCCGGGGGCGATGGTGTTGACGCGGATCTTCTGGCTCGCGAGGTCGCGCGCGGCCGGCAGCGTGAGACCGACGACGCCGCCCTTCGACGCTGCATAGGCGATCTGGCCGATCTGGCCTTCGTAAGCCGCGACCGAAGCAGTGTTGACGATGACGCCGCGCTCTTCACCGACCGGCTCGATCGTGACCAAGCGCTCGGCGAACAGACGCAGGCAGTTGAACGTGCCGATCAAATTGACGTTGATGATGCGCGCGAACTTTTCCAGCGGGTAGACTCCATCGCGGCCGACGATGCGCTGCGAGCCGCCGATGCCGGCGCAGTTCATCAGCACGCGCGCGACGCCGTGCGCGGCTTCCGCATTGGCGATCGCCGCCTTGATCTGCTCCTCGCTGGTGACGTCGGCATGAAGCGCGATGCCCTTCACTTCGGCGGCGACCTTCTCGGCGTTTTCCTTGCTCTGGTCGATCACGCCGATCTTGGCGCCCTTGGCGGCCATGGCGCGGGCGGTCGCGGCACCAAGGCCCGACCCGCCGCCGGTGATGAGAACGGCTACGTCTTTCAACTGCATCGCTTGTACCTTTCCTCGAACCTTTTCCTTGGGCGTTTCTTCTCTAGACTTCTGCGTTCTGGCCGGATCATCCGGCCGCGGCGGCTTCCTCGATATTCGTGAGAATGCCGCCGCAGATCAGCGTTTCCATGTGCTTGATATATTGCCGGCAGACGTCGTCGGTGACCGGGCCGACGCCGGTCGCGCGTGACATCGCGTGCCGGCCGAAGAACAAATGATCGCAGGCGCCGATCAGGCTGGTGTAGAACAGCACGGGATCGGTGGCGCGGAATTCGCCCTGACTGACACCTTCGGCGAGCAGGCGGCGATGGAAATCCAGCAGCGGTGCGACGAAGAATTTCGAGACTTCGTCCGCGGAGCCCGCGACGCTCTCGTGCAGCAGATAGTGAATCAACCGGTTCATGTAGGGAAACCGGTGATAGGCGCGGATGATGCCGCCGATGTGCAGCTTCAGCTTCGCGGTCGGCGTGATCGGCTGCGCCAGCAGATATTCCAGGTTGGACAGTTCCGTTCCTGCGTCGCGCTCGAGCAGCGCCAGCAGCAGGCCGTCCTTGTTGCCGAAGTGATATTTGACCAGCGCGGCGTTGGCGCCGGACTTCTGGGCGATGTCGCTCAGGGAAATCTCGATCGAGGAGCGTTCGATCATCAGCTCGCTCGCGGCCACGAGCAATTTCTCTGCCGTGGAATTCTTTCCGCTGGGGAGCCTGTTCGGTACGCTGGTAGTCACGGAGATCCCTGATTTTGGCGGAAGAGCGGCCGCAGATAAGCCCAAGCAGCGCCTCCCCACAAGAGTTAATTGATCGATTGACTAAACAACCGGTCGCCCCTTAAATCCCGCCCCGACAACCAACCGTTCAAAATAATCCAGGGAGAAACCGACATGGCCGAGGCTTATATCGTCGCCGCTGCGCGTACCGCCGGTGGGCGCAAGGGGGGCCGCCTCGCCGGATGGCATCCGGCCGATCTCGCCGCGAAGGTGCTGGACGAGTTGGTCGACCGCACCAAGGTCGATCCCGCGCTGGTCGAGGATGTGATCATGGGCTGCGTCATGCAGGTCGGCGAGCAGTCCAACAACGTGGCGCGCAACGCCATCATGGCCTCGAAACTGCCGGAGAGCGTGCCGGGCACCTCGATCGACCGCCAATGCGGCTCGTCGCAGCAGGCGCTGCATTTTGCTGCGCAGGCCGTTATGTCGGGCGCGATGGACGTGGTGATCGCCGCCGGCGTGGAATCGATGACGCGCGTGCCGATGGGCCTGTCGTCGCAGCTTCCCGCCAAGAACGGCTTTGGCAATTACAAGAGCCCGGGTATCGAGCAGCGTTATCCCAACATCGTGTTCAGCCAGTTCACCGGCGCCGAGATGATGGCCGAGAAGTACGGCCTCTCCAAGGATGAGCTCGACGAGTACTCCTACAACAGTCATCAGCGCGCGATCGCGGCGACGCAGGCCGGCCGTTTCAAGACGGAGATCGTGCCGCTTGAGATCACCCGGGCCGACGGCTCCAAGGACACCCACCACATCGACGAGGGCATCCGCTTCGACGCCACACTCGACGGCATCAAGGGCGTCAAGCTGATCGCCGAGAATGGCAAGCTCTCCGCGGCCAGCGCCAGCCAGATCTGCGACGGCGCTTCCGGCGTGATGGTGGTGAACGAGCGTGGCCTGAAGCAGCTCGGCGTGAAGCCGCTGGCGCGCGTCCACCACATGACCATGATGGGTGGCGATCCCGTGATCATGCTCGACGCACCGCTGCACGCCACCAAGCGCGCGCTGGAGAAGGCCGGCATGGCGATCGACGACATCGACCTGTTCGAGGTCAACGAGGCCTTTGCCTCGGTGCCGACCGCGTGGCTGAAGACCACCGGCGCCGATTCGGAACGTCTCAATGTCAATGGCGGCGCCATCGCGCTCGGCCATCCGCTCGGCGGCTCCGGCACCAAGCTGATGACGACGCTGGTGCATGCCTTGCATCAGCGCGGCAAACGCTATGGCCTGCAGACCATGTGCGAAGGCGGCGGCATGGCGAATGTGACGATCGTGGAGCGGCTGTAAGCCCTCTCGTGTCCCGGACGCGCTGCAGCGTGAAACGCTGCGGCGCAGAGCCGGGACCCATGCCTCACAATGGACCCCGGATATCCGGGGAACGTTACTCCCAGCCGCGTAAACAGAGACATGACACACCCCTCCATCCACGCCCGCGCCACACCCGACAAGATCGCCTATCAAATGGCCGGGACCGGCAAGGCGATTACCTATCGCGAGCTCGACGAGCTCTCGAACCAGGGCGCGCACCTGTTCCGCTCGCTCGGGCTGAAGGCCGGCGACCACATCGCGCTGCTGATGGAGAACCGCCTCGCCTTTATGGAGATCTGCTGGGCTGCGCAACGCAGCGGGCTCTATTACACCGCGATCAGCCGCTATTTAAAGCAGGACGAGATCGACTACATCATCGCCGATTGCGGCGCCAAGGTCGTGATCACGACACCGAAATGTGCCGACCAGATCAAGACGCTGATCAAGGGTGCGCCCGGCGAGCCGGTCTTCTACATGATGGACGAGCCGCAAGCCGGCTTCCGCTCCTACGACAAGGAAGCCGCCGCACAGCCGACAACCCCGATTGCCGACGAGGTTGCCGGCTATGACATGCTGTATTCGTCGGGCACCACGGGCCGGCCCAAGGGTATCAAGAAGGCTTTCGAGGGCAAGCCGATCGACGAGCCGAACGCGTTTCTGCGCGTGCTCTGCGCCAGCATGTGCGGCATGAACGCCGAGACTATTTATCTCTCACCGGCACCGCTCTATCACGCCGCTCCCTTGCGCTTCAACATGATGGCTGTCCTGCTCGGCGGCACCTCCATCATCATGGAGCACTTTGACGCCGAAGATTTCCTGAAACTGGTCGAAAAGTACAAGGTGACCCAGGCGCAGCTGGTGCCGACCATGTTCGTGCGCATGCTGAAGCTGCCGAACGAGGTCCGTAACCGCTACGAAGTCTCGACACTGAAGGGCGCGATCCACGCCGCCGCCCCCTGCCCGGTCGAGGTCAAGGCCAAGATGATCGAATGGTGGGGGCCGATCCTGATCGAATATTACGCGGGCTCCGAAGGCAACGGCGTCACCGTCTGCAACTCGAAAGAATGGCTGGAGCACCGCGGCAGCGTCGGCCGCGCCGTGGTCGGCAAGATCAAGATTCTGGACGAGAACGATGAGGAGCTGCCGACGGGCGAGATCGGCACGGTCTATTTCGCCGATGCGCCGGTTTTCGCCTATCACAACGATCCCGAGAAGACGAAGAAGGCCTATAACGCAAAAGGCTGGTCGACGCTCGGCGACGTCGGCTATCTCGACAGGGATGGCTTTCTCTTTCTCACCGACCGCAAGTCCTACATGATCATCTCGGGCGGCGTGAACATTTACCCGCAGGAGACCGAGGACGTGCTCATCACCCACCCCGAGGTCGCCGACGTCGCCGTGTTCGGTGTGCCGAACGAGGAGATGGGCGAAGAGGTCAAGGCGGTGGTGCAGCCGCACGATCCCAAGCGCGCCGGCAAGGAGCTCGAGGCCGACCTGATCGCCTATTGCAGGAGCCGCCTCTCGACGATCAAATGCCCGCGCTCGATCGATTTCGAAGCCGAGCTGCCGCGCACGCCCACTGGGAAGCTGGTGAAGCGGCATTTGCGCGACAAATATTGGCCGATGGCGGCGGCGAAGATCTAGCCAGCGGCGTCATCGCCTCAATCAAACAAGCTCGGCGTGTGGTTCACCAGCGCGCCTTCGATCTCCAGCATCTTCAGCTTCGTCACCACGCCGCCATTCGCGGAGAAGCCGCCGGGCTTGTTGCCGGCCGCCAGCACGCGATGGCAGGGCACGACGATCGGGCACGGGTTGCGGCCGAGCGCCTGGCCCACGTCGCGCGACAGCTCGACACCGCCGAGTTGCTTGGCGATGTCGCCATAGGTGACGGTCTTGCCCGGCGGAATGGTGCGGGCGATCGCGTAGACCCCGCGGTTGAAGTCGGGCACGCCATCGAGATCGAGCGGGATGTCGGTGAGGTCATCCGGCTCGCCCGCGAGCAGTTTTGTGATGCGGTCGATCGCCTGCTGTACTTCGGCGGTCGGCGCGGCTTCGCTGGCATCGGCATGGCGCTGGCTGATGCGGGTGCGGATCTTCTGCTCACCGCCCATCGGCAGTTGCGTGCCGTTGATGCCGCGCGGACCCCAGGCAATGGCGCAAAGGCCGATCTTGCTGTCGAAGAGGGCAAAATGCTGGTCGGTCATAACTTCGTCCTTGGCTTGCGTTCCCCTCGCATGCCCCAATGTGAACTGAGCTCAAATCTAGACTTGGAAATAGTTGCGATCCACCCGGTTTCCGGGAATCTTGCACAGGAGTTCCGCCTTCCCTGTTTGCGAGCCCAGAATGCAAAGCCTCCACGTCAACGGATACGACATGCCCTATCTCGACGTGGGCGAAGACCGAGGGCGGCCGCCGCTGGTCTGCGTGCATGGTTCGCTCAACGACTTTCGTGTCTGGGGCTGCGTGCTCGGTCCGCTGTCCCAGCGGCACCGGCTGATGGCCGTCAGCCTGCGGCACTTCTTCCCCGATCGCTGGGATGGCGTTGGCGACACCTATTCGATCGCCCAGCATGTCGACGACGTCATCGCCTTCATCGAGGAGCTCGACCTCGGCCCGGTTGATTTGATGGGCCATTCCCGCGGCGGGCACATCTGCTTCCGCGTGGCGCAGCGGCGGCCGGACCTGCTCCGGCGGCTGGTGCTGGCCGAGCCCGGCGGGGAGCTCGACGCGAGCCTCGATCCAGACTATGCCGGCGGCCCCTCGCCGTTGCTGGCGCGGTTCACGGCCTCGGCCGAGAAGATCGCGGCCCTCGACATCGACGGCGGCCTTGCAGTCTTCGTCGACACGCTGGAAGGGCCCGGCACCTGGCCGCGGCTGCCGGCCCTGGTGAAGCAGAATCTGCGTGACAACGCCTTCACGCTGATCGGCCAGGTCCGCGACAACCGCCCGCCGTTCTCGAGGGCCGACGCGGAGTCCATCAGGATGCCGACGCTG
>NZ_JADPJF010000037.1:479363-489888 GCF_023073295.1 Bradyrhizobium sp. 23
CTGGGCGCGCGGACCAAGGGCCTGCTGCCGAAAGTGCTGCATGCGCTCGCGGCGCATGTGTCGTATTCCAGGACGGCGGTCATCCCAAACGCAACGCACCCGATGTTCGAGCAGGCGCCGCAGAAATTCTCCGAACTGGTGCTGGATTTTCTGGCGGGCTGATCATGCAGACACTTCGCGTCAATGGTTACGACATGGCCTATCTCGAAGTGGGCGAGGGGCCGCCGCTGGTCTGCGTGCACGGCACGCTCGGCGATTTCCGCACCTGGTACTCCGTGCTCGGTCCGCTGTCGAAATCGCATCGCGTGATCTCGGTCAGCCTGCGGCATTTCTTTCCCGAACATTGGGATGCCGTCGGCGACGATTACAAGATGGCCCAGCACGTCGCTGACGTGATCGCTTTCATCGAGCAGGTCGAACCCGCGCCGGTCGATCTGATGGGCCATTCGCGCGGCGGTCACATCGCCTTTCGCGTGGCGCAGGCGCGGCCCGATCTGTTGCGAAAGCTGGTGCTTGCAGAACCCGGCGGCGATCTCGATGCGAGCCTGCCGGTGCCCGCAGGCACGCCCGCGCACCCGCCGCTGGCGGCGCGCACGGCGCGCTCGGTCGAGATGATCCGCGCCGGCGACATCGAGGGCGCGCTGCAGAACTTCTACGAAGGCATCGAAGGCGACGGCTCGTGGCGGCGCGTGCCGGCGGCGGCGAAGCAGCAATTGCGCGACAACGCGATCACCTTCCTCGGCCAGATCAACGAGCAGCGCAGGCCCTACACGCTCGCGGACGCGCAGGCGATCACGACCCCGACACTCCTGATCGGCGGCGGGGCGACGACAGGGAGCCTGTCGGTGATGTGGCGTGTGCTGGCCGAGCACATCACCGGGGCGAAGACAGCCGTGATCCCCAATGCCGGCCACTGGATGTTCGAGCAGGCGCCCCTGGAGTTCGGCGAGGCGGTGGACGCGTTTTTGGCGGAGTAAGTGGCCTCACACTCTTTTTTCCTCAAAAACAACCCCATGCACAGTAGCTGAGCCCAGCAATATCAATGACTTAGGTGGCGCGAAATGAGGCTGGACGCCCCCTTGGCCGCGCTTGACGCCCTTATCCCCTCGCCGTATCCTTGAATACGGAATTCCGTATTCCCTCCGTCTCGGAGCTGCCGGCGTGATCCCTCTCGACCCGCTTCCGAACTTGATCGACCAGGTCTATGCGCGGATCCTGGAGGCGATCTCCGACCGCACGCTGCAGCCCGGCCAGCGCATCCGGCAGAACGAGCTCGCCGACAGGCTCGGCGTATCGCGCCAGCCGGTGTCGCATGCGCTGCACCTGTTGCACCGGCAGGGACTTGTCGCCGAGAGCGGCCGGCGCGGCTTTGAAGTCACCCAGCTCGATCCCGCACGCATCCGCCAGCTCTACGAGGTGCGCGGCGCAATCGATGCCTTGGCGGCGCGGCTGGCAGCGGAGCGCGCAGGCGATGCGGCGGGACGCGCGCGGCTGGAGGCGGCGCTCGCCGCCGGACGCGGGATCGATGGCAAGACCACGCTCGCCGAGCTGATCGCGCTCGACGTCGCGTTTCATCGCGCGATCTATCGGCTCGCCGGCAATCCCGTGATCGAGGAGACGATTACGCCGCAATGGCCCCATATGCGCCGCTCGATGGCGACGGTGCTGTCGGAGCTCGATTATCGCGGCAGCGCCTGGGCCGAGCATGCCGACATTGCCGGACATATTCTCGCAGGAGATGCGAAGGCGGCCGAACGTGCGGCGCTTGCGCACGCGCAGACGGCGGGACGGATGACTGAGGAGAGATTGAGGGCGACGGAAGAGGCGGCGGCGTAGCGACCGCCACTGCCAAGACGTGGATGGCCGGCCAAGACGAGCGACAACAAATCAAAACAGGAGGACGCGCCGTGAAACTGTCCCAGGAGCAATTGGAGTTCTTCCACCACGAGGGCTGGCTGTTCCTGCCCGAACTGTTCAGTCCGGAGGAGGTCGATCTCCTCGCGCGCGAGGCGGTCGGCATCTATGACACGAACCGGCCGGAAGTCTGGCGCGAGAAGAGCGGCGCGCCACGCACCGCCTTTGCCGCGCATCTCTACAACGAGGCGTTCGGCATTCTGGGTGCTCATCCGCGCATGATCGGCCCGGTCGAGCAGCTGTTCGGCGAGCAGGTCTACATGCACCAGTTCAAGATCAACGCGAAATCCGCCTTCACCGGCGATGTCTGGCAATGGCACCAGGATTACGGCACCTGGAAGCGCGACGACGGCATGCCCGAGCCGCGCGCGATGAACATCGCGATCTTCCTGGACGAGGTGATGCCGATCAACGGCCCGCTGATGCTGGTACCGCAGAGCCAGAACGCCGGCGACCTCAAGGCCTCGCATGACCTCGCGACGACCTCCTATCCGCTGTGGACGCTGGACGAGGAGACCGTGACGCGGCTGGTCAAGCAGGGCGGCATCGTTGCGCCGACGGGAAAGCCCGGCGGCATGCTGATGTTCCACGGCAATCTCGTGCACGGCTCGGCCGGCAACATCACGCCCTATCCGCGCAAGATCGTGTACCTGACGCTGAACGCGGTTTCGAATTACATCCGTACCCCGACGCGGCCGGAGTACATCGCGCATCGCGATTTTGCGCCGATCAAGACGGTGGAGGACGACGCACTGGTGCGGCTCGCCCGTGCGCCGCGGCAGGCGGCGGAGTAGGACACTCTCGTGCCCCGGACGCAGCGCAGCGCGAAGCGGTGCGCTGCAGAGCCGGGCCCATACCACACGGATAGTTTTCTTTCTGGGTGCCGGCTCTGCGGAGTAGCGCCATAGTGCGTCGAAGACGCGCGTGAACGCGCTTATGGCGCTGCACCGCGTCCGGACCACCATACTTGATCGGGTAACAACATGAACCTCTTCCGCCTCCTCCAGGCCCGCGCTGCCGCCGGCAAGCCCGTCCGTGTGGCGCTGATCGGCGCCGGCAAATTCGGCTCGATGTTCCTGGCGCAGGTGCCGCACACGACGGGGCTGGAGGTACCCATCATCGTCGACATCGATCGCGACCGCGCGCGCGAGGCCTGCCGCACGGTGGGCTGGAGCGCCGAGCGGATCGCCGCCACCGTCTTCACCGATGATGGCGCGCGCGCCATCGCCGGCGGCGCGATGGACGTGGTGGTGGAGGCGACCGGCAATCCCGCCGTCGGCATCAAACACGCCCGCGCGGCGATCGCGGCCGGCAAGCATATCGTGATGGTCAATGTCGAGGCCGACGTGCTTGCCGGTCCGCTGCTCGCCCAGGAAGCCCGCAAGGCCGGCGTGGTCTACTCGCTCGCCTATGGCGACCAGCCGGCGCTGACCGCGGAAATGGTGGATTGGGCGCGCGCCACCGGTTTTCATGTGGTTGCCGCCGGCAAAGGCACAAAATATCTGCCGGCCTATCACGACGTGACGCCCGACAGCGTCTGGCAGCATTACGGGTTGACCGCGGGCGAGGCGCAATCGGCCGGGATGAATCCGCAGATGTTCAACTCGTTCCTCGACGGTACCAAATCGGCGATCGAGATGGCCGCGATTGCGAACGCCTGCGGACTGGACGTGCCTGCGGAGGGCCTGCTGTTTCCACCCTGCGGCGTCGACGACCTGCCGCATATCATGCGGCCGGGCAGCAAGGGCGGCGTGCTGGAGCGATCGGGCGTCGTGGAGGTGGTCTCCTCGCTCGAGCGCGATGGAAGGCCGGTGTTTCGCGATCTGCGCTGGGGCGTCTACGTCGTGCTGGAGGCGCCGAACGACTACGCCGCCGACTGCTTCAGGCAATACGGCCTCAAGACCGACGGCAGCGGACGGTACGCGGCGATGTACAAGCCCTACCATTTGATCGGCCTCGAGCTGAACATCTCGGTGCTGTCGGCCGCGCTGCGGGGCGAGCCGACCGGGCAGCCCCATGGTTTCCGCGGCGACGTCGCCGCCGTGGCAAAACGCAATCTGCGCGCCGGCGAGATGTTGGACGGCGAAGGCGGCTACACGGTGTGGGGCAAGCTGTTGCCGGCGGCCGCGAGCCTCAAGGCCGGCGCGCTGCCTATCGGGCTGGCGCATCGCGTGAGGCTGAAGCACGACGTCGCCCATGGCGAGATCGTGCGCTGGAGCGATGTCGAGTTCGACGCGGGCAACGAGACGATCAGGACGCGGAAGGCCATGGAAGCGGCGTTCATTAGCGCAGAGTAGGCCCTGTACTCATAAAATCGAGATTTATTGGTGCGGACTGAGCGATGTCCGCTGGCCGCCACATGTGCGCGACAGAGGGGCGAACATGCTCTGCTGAGTTCCGCCGCCTTCACCAGTCCATTGATTTCAGTGGCAACCATGGCAAGGTAGCTCGCGCGGCACAACCAGTTGGACGCATGATGATGGTGGGCTCGGTCGTCAATGAAGATCGGCTCGCGAAAGAAAGTTTTTCTTTTGGGCCCTTTGAATTAATCCCGGAGCGGAGACGTCTAGAAAAATCGGGTGTACCACTTCAGTTGGGCGCCCGTAGCTTGGACATCCTTACAGTTCTTGTCGAGCATGCTGGCGAAGTTGTCAGCAAGAAGACTCTGCTAGCTCGGGTTTGGGCCGGCGTCACCGTCGACGAGGGTAGCCTTAGATTTCATATGGCGGGCTTGCGCAAGGTGCTCGGCGATGGAGAGGCCGGAGCGACGTATGTCACGACCGTGCCAGGACAAGGGTATAGCTTCGTGGCGCCTGTCTCACGAACGCTCAAGCCTGTTGCTGAAATCGCAAAATCGGGTCGACGCTCAACATTTCCGAATCGCCTTGGCAGGATGATTGGCAGGGACGACGCCGTGCAAGCGATCTCCTCGCATCTTATGGCCGAACGATTCGTGTCCATTGTCGGTCCGGGCGGGATCGGAAAAACAACTCTGGCAATATCTGTCGGCCACCAACTCACTACAGAGTTTGCCGATCTGGTTCACCTTATTGACCTGGGCTCACTTTCTGATCCGCATCTCGTGGCGGGTACGATCGGCTCGGCGCTCGGACTTGCCGTTGACGATCGCGATCCTATCCCCGGCCTTCTGGCCGCACTGCGAGACATCCGAGTTTTGCTGGTGCTCGATAGCTGCGAGCGTGTGATTGAGGCGGCTTCTGCGCTGGCAGAAACCATCTTCGAGGAAACGCCGCAAGTTTACATCTTGGCAACAAGCCGTGAAACCTTGCGGGTCAGAGGCGAGCACGTTCATTGGATAGCTCCCCTCGAGTTTCCGCCTGAGGGTCCCAATGCACGAGAGGCGATGGCATACGCTGCAGTACAGCTTTTTGTCGAACGCGTTACAGCAAGTCAGCCTCAGTTCATACTCAACGACGTCGATGCACCGGTCGTGGCCGAGATCTGCCGAAAGCTCGACGGAATCCCCCTCGCAATCGAACTCGCAGCTGGTCGTGTGGGCGCTTACGGAGTCCATGACGTTTTGCGGCTCCTCGACCACAAGTTCGAGCTCTGGCGAGGCCGGCGAACGGCGTTGCCGCGACACCAGACTCTGGCTGCAACGCTCGACTGGAGCTACGATCTTTTGCCGGAGCTTGAGCAGATTATCCTGCGCCGACTATCTGTTTTCGTTGGGCCGTTTACGATCGAGGCTGCCTTCGCGATCGCGGCCGGAGATGATTTGGACGATTCGCAGGTGATCGAGTCCGTTGCCAGTCTTGCCGCCAAGTCACTTCTGACAGCGAACGCTCGTCTCGCCATCCCGCTATACCGATTGCTGGATACCACCCGCGGGTATGTGCAGGAAAAGTTGGCCAGAAGCGATGATGCAAACCTCGTTGCTCGCCGTCATGCTGTCTATCATTTAACTTTATTCGAGCGGATTGGGGTCGAGCTGTCCGGTTTCCGGAAGAGCGAAAATGCGTCTGCCTCCAAGCTCGTTCGGTCCCTGAAAGGGGCAGGAAGCAACAATCTGACCGAAGCATCGGTTGCCACTAATGGTCGGCCGATCGATGAGATCCGCGTTGCCCTCGACTGGGCGCATGGCAAGTCTGGTGATTCGCTGCTAGCGCTCGACCTCACGACCGCTGCCGCACCGGTCTGGATTCATCATATGCTCATAGACGAATGTCGGGAGCGGACAGAGCAAGCGGTTTTCCAAATCGACGAAAAGCTGGGTCGTGACGCGCGCCGGGAGCTCCGCCTCTTCTTCACTTTGGCGGTTGCGCATATGGAATCGACCGGGGACGCTGCGATCATCGACGATGCGTGGTTGCGTGTATCCCGATTGGCTGAAGAACTGGACGACAACGAATATCAGCTGAGGAGCTTATGGGGTCTCTGGATAGGGCGATACCTAAGAGGCGATTTCCCCGGTGCACTGCAGATCGCCGAAAAATTCGTCAACCTGCCTGATGGCGCTATCGATGTCGCTGATCGTTTCGTCGGAGAGCGGATTTTGGGAGTGACGCGGCACATTCTAGGGGACCAAGCCGGCGCCCGGCGACATCTGGAAAAAATGCTGGCAGGCTACGTCGCGCCGCCAGGGCAAATGCACGCCCTGCGATATCAGTTTGATCAACATGTGGCTGCCCGAACGTACTACAGCCAAACGCTTTGGTTGTTGGGTTTTCCGGACCAGGCAGCCGCGGTCGGCAAACACGCCTTCGATCATGCGACGGCACTTGGACACGATTTTTCTCTTCTCTATGCGATTGCCTTCGGCGCTTGCCCTCTAGCGCTTGAGATCGGCAATTTTGATGCTGCGGAAGCGCTCATCTCAACTATGCTTCATCGAGAAGCGACGTTCAGAGCAATGGGAGTATGGGGCCGCTGTTATGCGGGTATTCTGGAGATGAAGGGTGGCCACACCGCTGCGGGCCTTGCCCTGCTTCGCGAAGGCTTGAATGGCTTCCCCCCGACCGGCTTTCAAAGCCGCTATTTATTCCTTCTGGGCAATCTCGCACTCGGTGAGTCTGATATCGGCGATCACCGCGGAGCCAATACAACGATCGAAAGGGCGCTGGCTCAATCGGAAAGGAACGAGGACCGCTGGTTCGTCGCTGAACTGCTGCGCATCAAGGGTATCCTGGCGCTCAATCAAGGTGGCGCGGAGGCGCTCGTGTCGGCCGAAGCGCACCTCAATCACTCTCTCGAGTGGTCACGCCGCCAAGGCGCAATATCCTGGGAGCTCAGGACGGCGACAACTCTGGCATCCCTGATGCAGAAGCAGTCGCGTATCGGTGAGGCACGGGAGCTGCTAGCGCCCCTTTACGTTCGTTTCTCCGAGGGACTTGCCACTGCAGATTTAGTCAAAGCTCGTTCTCTGCTGACATTGTTGAACGAGCCAACCTAGCTTGGATCAATAAGGATTCGCAGCGTGATAGAGCCAATGCACGCCAGCCGCTACGAGAAAGAAGATGCCACGCCCACTCACCCCCGCAGAGCGTGATCTGGTTGCCTTTATTCTAGGTCAGCATTCGCCCTTGCAGGACCATTTTGGGCTCGTCGAGGAAATGAACGACGGTGGGATGGGTAGCCTTCTCTTTGTCGGCGCGGCAGATCGGCGTTTCGGCCGATGTATTGGCGAATGCGAATTCGACGATGCCGATGGAGTGCTGGTGTCGGTCGCGCTGAACCTCGGCCAGCGCGACGAGTTGTTTGAACTTGATCTGTGGAAAGTCGACTTTTCGCCGCTACAGAGGATCGCCGTCCTAGGTGATGTCCGTCCCTCACGGTGGTTGCGACACACGCTCAGATAAGCCAGATCTGAAGCCGTTCGAACCGGCTCGGCCAGCGGACCGCTCCGGGTCACAGTCTGACCTGGGCAACGATCCCGGACGTATCCGCTTTGGCTCTCGGTCAGGGAAGCAGTCGCTCTTGCTTTGCCTGCCTGAACCACTTCCGGAACATGTCTTCCGTATCCATCATCTCGGTGAAGCCGGCGCGGTTGATCTTCACGGTCGAGACGATCGAGGGCGGACCGGATTCGGTGTGGCCATAGCGCAGGCTGTAATCGGCGTATTGGAACGAGAGGCCGACGAATTCGGCCAGCGCAGGCGATGCTAGGTCGTGCTTGCGCCGCAGCGCATCCCAGGGAGCGACCCAGCTCGGGAATTCCCTCGCGAGCGACAGCGGGACCGGCCTGCCCGGCTTCATCTCCAGTGCATCGGCGACCGCAGGCCAGATGTTCTCCCAGGTAAAGACGTCGCCATTGGTCACATTGAAGGCCTCGTTGCGCGCGGCCTCGGCCTCGCCCGACCAGGCGATGGCGCGGGCGAGAAGATCGACGTCGACGGCCTGCCCCACCCGCGGAGCGCCGCCGGGGTAGTCGAGCGGCCTGCCCTGCTCGCGCAGCATCGCGGCATAGACGCCGAGCGGCGGGATCAGGTCCATGGCGCCGCCCATGGCGAGACCGACGATCAGCACCGGCCGCAGGATGCTCCAATGCCAAGCCTTGCCGGTTTGGAGGTCGCGCAAGAAGTTTTCCTGCGCCCAGTAGAAGTTGGGCTGCTCGTACATTTCGGAGCGGCCTTCGCGGGCCGGCACGGTCAAGGGGCGAACGTGGACACCATAGGCCTTGGTGCCCTGCAGCAGGGCGACGTGCCTGAGGCCGGGCGCCACAGGCTCGAGCGCACCCATCAAATTGCGCAGCATCAAATCGTTGGTCTTGATTTGCTGCGGGTCGCGCCAGCCGTCGACGAGCTGCGGCGCCTCGTAGAGCGCGGCGTAGATCAGATGCGTTGCGCCGCTCAGTTCCGAGGCGGCACGCCCGCAATCCGCTGCGCTGGTCAGGTCGATCGGTACATGACGGGCACCGTAGAGGTCGCGCGGCTTCCGCCGGGACAGGGCAATGACATCGCACCCGCCCGAGACGCCGAAGTGTCGCAACGCGGCATTGCCGACGAGACCGCTCGCTCCGGCGACCACGATTTTCTTGCCCGTCATGCGCGAGCCTCCCTAGTTTTTGAATGACCGAATAGCAGATCGCTTGCAGGCCCGACTTGCGTCAGGCCGGCGTTCGCACCTGCGAGGCGCCCATGAGACTTGATTCCGGCGAAGCGCCCGGTCATCCTCGCCGCGGAACCGCAACGATCGGAATTCCATCTTCGAGTGCCCGCAAGGGCCGTTCGGAAACGCCACAACGTCTCAACAGACAACGTCGAGCGTCGACGAAGACAAGACGACACCAAGATCGGTCCCTGGTCGAAGCATCGACTTAACGGAGGGAAGCGCATGGAACGTCGTAAATTCCTGACGGCAGGCGGATTGGGCCTCGCCGCCAGTGCCGTCGCTGCGCCGGCGATCGCGCAGTCGATGCCCGAGATCAAATGGCGATACGCCGCGAGCTGGCCGAAGGCGCTGGATACGCTCTACGGCGGCTGCGAGTATTTCGCCAAGCGCGTTGCCGAGATCACCGACAATCGTTTCCAGATCCAGCCATTCGCCGCCGGCGAGATCGTGCCGGGCCTGCAGGTGCTCGACGCCGTCGCCAACGGAACGGTGGAGATGGGCAACACCGCGCTGTATTATTACTGGGGCAAGAACCCCGCCTTCACGTTCGGCACGTCGCTGCCGTTCGGCTTGAACACGCGCCAGCATATTTCATGGCTGCAGTGGGGCGGCGGCCAGGACCTGATCAACAACCTGCTGAAGGAATACAACGCCATCGGCATTCCGACCGGATCCACCGGCGCGCAGATGGGTGGCTGGTTCCGGAAGGAGATCAAGTCGATCGACGATCTCAAAGGGCTGAAATTCCGGGTCGGCGGCTTTGCCGGCACGATCATCGCCAAGGTCGGCGGCGTACCGCAGCAGATCGCGGCGGGCGACATCTATCCGGCGCTGGAGAAGGGCACGCTCGATGCCGCCGAATGGGTCGGGCCCTATGACGACGAGAAGCTCGGCTTCGTGAAGGTCGCGAAGTACTATTACTATCCGGGTTGGTGGGAAGGCACCGGCCAGGGTCACAACATCATCAATCTGGACAAATGGAACACGCTGCCGAAGCACTACCAGGCCGCGGTCGATGCCGCGTCGCGCGATACCTTCACCTGGGTGACCGGCAAATACGACTACGTCAATCCGCCGGCGCTGAAGCGTCTGCTGGTGGCCGGCGCGATCCTGAAGCCGTTCCCGCAGGAAGTGCTGGAGAGCTGTTATGGCGCGGCCAACGAGATCTACGCCGATCTCGCCAAAACCAATCCGCATTTCGGCAAGATGTATGCGAGCCTGACGGCTTTCCGCAGCGAATCGCTGGCCTGGATGCAGGTGGCCGAGCTGAGCTTCGACAGCTTCATGATGCGGATGCGGACACGGACGTGAGGCGCTGAGCGACGCGTGGGGTCAGAAACGACGAAAGCGCCGGAGATGGCTCCGGGGCTTTTTGTTGGGGCGCGGATGGCGGGGTTAAGCGAAAGATCGCGTCACCAAAGGTGTCATCGCCCGGCTTGACCGGGCGATCCAGTATCTAGTCGTCCGTGAACAAGGCACTAAGCGATTGAGCAGGAGTCAGTTTTCCGGTTGCGGCGGCATTTGAGATTGCAGGGATTGG
>NZ_JADPJF010000148.1:0-6130 GCF_023073295.1 Bradyrhizobium sp. 23
ATAGCCGCATCGAAGACCTCATGCCGTGGCGATTCCGCAAAACGTCAAGCCAGCCTCAATAGGGTTGCGGCTAAGCGCTTACGCTTGTCCCTGTCGTTGCCGGAAATAAGCGCGAGATGATCCCTGCACGCCTTGCAATAGACAAGCAGCTGGTCATTAGGGCCGCATCCGGCGATATGCGGGCGATTTGCGAATATAATAAGAGGCGGGAACGTTACACGTTCGAGCATGTCAAGCAGCAGCTTAAGAGTCTCGAACTCATATTTGAGGCTGAAGACCGCATCCGCATGTTTCCTGAAGACGTCACAGACGAATACAAGCGTGTGCTAGCGCTGTTGCGCATGAAGATTGATCCGGATTACTTGCTTTAGCAAATAGCTCACGAATTTCTCATTCGCCCTTGGGGAGCGCTTCTCGCGCTCCCCTTTTTTGTGGTTTGGCGATGCGCCGGCCCCTAGTGCGGATCGGATGTAACTTGTATGAGCGAGATGCGATCGTGTTTGGCACCTGTTGAGAGCCTGTTCGTCACTTGTTTCAAACCTGTTCGGGTATTCCTCCGTAAATTGGGCTAAACTGCGCAAGCCTCTGAAATAGAGCAGCTTTTCTCGTCAGCCGGTACCATGGGCTATCGATCGAGAGTTTTTTCAGGCTCCGGGTTCGTTAGCTCTGCCGGCGCTCGGGCAAGCGCCGCTGCGATGGTCCCGATGCGCTCACTGGACTGATGCATGGGAAGCCTCCGCCGCTTGGATTTCCCTGTAGAATTCCCTGTTCGCAGGGAAATTCACCGGCTGGGTTCGGGTTTGGCAGCGAGCTACGACAAGCTGCGTCGTTTCGATCTGGCCGATCAGGCCTATGCGCAAGCGATCCGGCTGGGAGGCGAAACCGTTCAGATTCTGAATGACCAGGGATATTCGTACATGCTGCGCGGCAATCTGAATGCAGCGCGACGGAAATTCGAGAAGGCCTATTCGCTCGACCCAGGTAATCCGGTCATCGCCAATAACCTCGAGCTTCTCAATGGCAGCCGGCGGTTCATTGAAAGACCACCAAACAACCAGCCATAAGCAATCGACCGGATACTGCGCTCACGGCCAGTTCTCGTCAATTTGGCCCAATCACAGCATCAGCGTGACGGCTGCCGCTGCGGACGATGACAACAACGCCATTGCGAACGGTAAATCGTGCGCCGAGCAGTTTCCGCACCTTCTCCGTGATCGGAGAGGGAAACGGAACGGTGTCTCCCACGACGGGTTCGCCGACCTTGATCGTCTCAGTCGCGGAGCCTGCAACTGGTGCAGGCTTGATATAGTCTCGGATAAGCTGAATCTCTTCACGTGATAGGATGAGCGGAGCCTGGTCAGGACGGGTCTCCGACGGCGGCTTGGATGTTTCACTGCTTGCTTTTTCACGTATCTCATTGGTGCTTGCGATCTGATCGAGCCTGGCTACGCGTAGCTTGAGCGCGATGATGTCACGTTGCAGTGCTGCGATCTCCAATTTGCGCGCGTTGGCCTGCATGAAGACAATGATCGCGCAAACGCAGCCCACGACAAAGCCGACGCTCAGCAATGCGATCAACCACCGCTCAAAGTTTCCCATCGACCGTCCGGCCGTCCGGGGGAGTTGTTCGCGCTGGAGATGGCTCCGCCAGATGCGGCGTGCTCGGTGCATCCAGTCGGTAGAGCCCGTTACGCTTGCCGCCGGCCGGCCTGACCCAAAATGCGCGGGCGACGAGGCGGCTTCCTCTCGGGCCGGATCAACTAACGACGCCGTGTCGACTTGCTCAAGCTCTAGATCCTCGGGGACGCGATCCTCCGTAGTCAGATGAGCGGCAGGGTGGAAGGGATCCATCTGCTTATCGAGCCGGCCCATCTCCATTCTCCGTGGAGCCATCTATCAACTTCAGCAGTTCCGCCGACGCGGATAGAATAGGGTACCCGAAGATTGGATCAATCGGAACGAAAAAGGCGCCAGGCCGCGCCGTGAACCGTTCTGAGGATAGCTTCAGGAGATAGGGCACCAACAGATGCCAAGGTTCGCCCCGCGAATGCACGTTCCGACCACGCGGACCATAGACAGTGCAATGAGGCACCATGTCGTGCGACGAATGCCCAATTTCAGCTGGTTAAGCCCAGGGTGCGACCGGTAAGTTATTGGTTGTTCTCCCTGTGGCTGTCTCTTAATGAGCCGCTTTATCGGGATCTTCAGACGCTTACGCCAACGCGCTTGCATGCGTGATAGCGCGCCATGACTAAGCGAATCTGAAGGGCAGCTGCGTTGCTCGATCGATCGCTAGCTGCCCCCTTTTCATTTGGAAACACTAGCCAACCTACTGAAATTACTGGAGCGTGTTTCGACCATTTTTTCCAAATGCGCCTTGAAATCACTATAAATCGAGCGGATTTTGATTCCGCCATTCGGAGGTTCGATCCCTCCCGCCCCAGCCAGCGCGCAAGCTGCTCGCGGCGCTTATTCGGTCGCTTCCATGTGGTTTTGGTCCACGACCCGCAGCGTCCGTCGCACCATGCCCTCGACAATGACCGCCGACTCGCTTGGACGCAGATGGATCGCCGTGGACCTCAGCAGCCATGGCAACACCGCCTGCTCAAGCCGCTCTTCATATGCGTGGCGCATCATGTCGAATGCCATCAGGCCCGGACCCGCCAGGATGACATGGTGCGGCCGCAGCACGGATATCGTTGCTGCGACCGCCTCGGCGAGCGCGCGACCCGCCTGCAGGAATAGGTGCTCGAGACGCGGATCGCCGCCCAGCGCGCGCTCGCGCAACAGGGCCATCTGTCCCTCCGATGGCTGCTGCGAGTCCGCCGGCGGCAGATCGAGAAAGGTGCGGGCGTCGCGGTAGAGCGCGTAATCGGCAAGATAGGCCTCGATACAGCCGCGCTGGCCGCAGCGGCATTGCGGCCCGTCCGGCGCCAGCTTGACATGGCCGATCTCGCTGCCGGCGCCCCAGCGTGCTTCACCATCGGCAACGACGCCCATCCCGATGCCGTGACCGACCATGATCGTGGCCGAGAGGCCTTGCGCCAATGCCGGTTCGGCGGCCGTGAGGGCGAGCGCGACCGCGACAGCGTCGTTCGCCATGACGACATCGACGCCGAACGCCTGACGTATCGGCGTCGCCAGATCGACTTCGGTGATCGACAGCGCGGGACTCCACAGTGTCGTGCCGGTGTCGACGTTCACGATGCCTTGCAGCGCAATCCCAATTCCCAACAGCCGATGGCGCGGCGTCGCCGTCGCATCGAGCAGCGCATTGATCTGCGCAATCACGAGATCGCGCAGCGCGCCTGCATCGAGCGCGCGCGTCGACAGTGCAAGTCGCGACTGCGCCACGCCGGAGCCCCGGAAATCCGCGATCAGCGTCTCGATCAGGTTCATGCGCACGGAGACCGCGGCGATGCGCCCGAACTCCGGATTCAGGGTCAGCAGCACGGCCGGCCGGCCGCGGCGGCGGCCATTCAGCCCGTCCGCATCTTCTTCCTCGCCGTCCTCGGACCACGGCGTTGCCGCCGTCTCGGTCTCACAGAGCAGCTCTTCTGCGATCAGCCGCGACGTCAGGCCGGAAACGGCCGGGAAGCTCAGCCCTGTACTCCGGGCGAGCGCCACGCGCGGCAGCGGCCCTTGGCGTCGCAAGACATCGACGAGACGGCCGCGGTTGGATTCACGGGCCGTGTTTGACACGCGTCTGGACGGCTCAATTTGGTCAACCATGCTGCCTCTTTAATTCATCAGGTAAATTTAATGGAGGGGATGGGATGCGTGTGTGACCGGAAAAGCACAATCGGATTCGGTTTTCAGCAGCTATATTTACTATTATCGTACCATCTGTACTATTTAGACTTGAAGAAGGGGCAAGTACATCCTGATCCGGCTGGTTTGCCCTGCGGCATTTGTTCGCGACGTAAATAAAAGATAGCGCATAAGCGCGTGAAACCCCTGAACGGGGGTGACCCAAGGGAGGTGTACATGAACGAATCGCTGAAGAAGCTAATGGTGTCGCTGTTTGCGACCGCAGCTGCGCTGGCCATCGCCACGGGGGCGGCGCAGGCCCAGCAGAAAAAGACTATCGCGCTGGTCACCAATGCCGCGGCCGATTTCTGGACGATCGCCGGCCGCGGGCTCGAAAAGGCTCAGAAGGAGCACCCGGAATACGACATCCAGTTGATCGTCACCAACGAAGCGACGGCGGCGGGCCAGCGGCGCGAGCTGGACGACCTGCTGGTGCGCGGCGTCGCCGGCATCTCCATCTCGGTCGACGATGCGCCGCACGCAACCGAAGAGCTCAACAAGGTTGCGGCCAAGACCGTGTTGATCACGACGGATAGCGACGCGCCGCAGAGCAAGCGTCTTGCCTATATCGGCACCGACAACGTCGCGGCCGGGCGCCAGGCAGGCGAGGAGATCAAGAAGGCGTTGCCGAGCGGCGGCAAGATCGCCCTGTTCGTCGGCACGATGGACGCGGACAACGCCCGCGAGCGGGTGCAGGGTATCAAGGACGCGATCGCCGGCACCAAGGTCGAGCTGGTCGACGTGTTCACCGACCAGGTGGACTTCGCCAAGGCCAAGGCGAACATGGAGAACGTGCTGGTCAAATATCCCGACATCGCGCTTTTGTCCGGCCTCTGGAGCTACGAGACTCCGCTGATCTATGACGCAGTCAAGGCGGCTGGCAAGGCCGGCAAGGTGAAAATAGTCGGCTTCGACGAAGACCAGCGCACGCTGCGGGGAATATCCGACGGGACGATTGAGTCCACTGTCGTGCAGCAGCCGTACGAGTTCGGGTATCTCTCCGCCATCAACATCATCAAGACGCTGAACGGCGACAAGTCCTGGATTCCGGCTGATAGCAAGCTGATCGTGCCGACCCAGGTGGTCAGCAAGTCCAACGTTGCGGAGTTTACCGCTCATCTGAAGGAGCTGCTGAAGAAGTGACTTCAGCGTGCTTCACGGCCCGGCCGCCACGGTGGCCGGGCTTTGGGCGGGAGGGAAGCGGAGACATGGCAGAGACACTGCTGGAGCTCAGCGGGATCAGCAAGACCTATCCCGGGGTCAGGGCGCTCGACGACGTCAATCTGCGCGTCTATCGCGGCGAAGTGTTGGGTTTGATCGGCGAGAACGGCGCCGGCAAGTCGACGCTGATGCGCGTGCTGGGTGGCGTGATTGCGCCGAGCGAAGGCGTGATCCGCATCGGCACCAGCGAGTATGCCCGAACCACGGTGACCGAGGCGACGCGGGCCGGCATCGCCTTCGTGCACCAGGAGCTGAACTTGTTCGAGAATCTCGACGTCGCAGCCAACGTGTTCATCGGGCGCGAGAAGCTGATGGGCGGGCCGCTGAAGCTGGTGGACAATGCCGAGATGCGTGCTCGCGTGACCCCGCTGCTGGAGCGGCTGGGTGCCGATTTCGCGCCGGACACGCTGGTCGAAGACCTGTCCATCGCCGAGCGGCAAATGGTGGAGATCGCCAAGGCGCTCTCGATCGACGCCCGCGTGATCATCATGGACGAGCCGACCTCCAGCCTGACGATCTCGGAGACCGAACGGTTGCTGGAGGTGATTGCCGATCTGAAGGCGCACGGCATTTCGGTGATCTATATCTCTCACCGGCTCGGAGAGATCATGACCTGCGCCGACCGCGTCGTGGTGCTGCGTGACGGTCGCACGGTGGGAGAGCTGGCGCGGAACGAGCTAAGCCATGCCGCGATGATCCGGTTGATGATCGGTCGCGACCTGAAAGCGCTGCATACCCCGCCGAAACAGGCGCCGCAGCCGGGCGGCTGCGATATCGTCGGCGTCGTGACATCGGCCTTTCCCGACCGGCAGGTTGATCTTTCCGTGCGGCATCGCGAGATCCTGGGACTGGCGGGGCTCGTGGGCGCTGGCCGCACTTCTCTTGCCCGCGCCGCCTTCGGCATTGACCCGCTGCTGGGCGGCGAGATCAGGATCGACAACGCACCGGTCGCTGTCGCATCGCCGCGCGACGCGATCAGCCAAGGCATCTATCTGGTGCCGGAGGACCGCAAGAAATCCGGGCTCGTGCTGGAGCTGCCGATCCGCGAGAACATGACGCTGGCGAGCCTATTGGATCACGCGCGGATGTGGCTGGTCAG
>NZ_JADPJF010000148.1:6234-12025 GCF_023073295.1 Bradyrhizobium sp. 23
GTCGCGAAACAGCAGGTGAGGCGCCTCTCCATCAAGGCGCCAAGCATCGATATGGAGGCCGTGACGCTCTCCGGCGGCAACCAGCAGAAGGTCGTGCTCGGCAAATGGCTGTCCATGCAGCCGCGCGTGATGTTCTTCGACGAGCCGACCCGCGGCATCGACGTCGGCGCCAAGGGCGAGATCTACGCGTTGATGCGCGAGCTTGCCGACCAGGGCGTCGCGATCGTGATGATCTCCTCGGACATGGAGGAGGTCATCGGCGTCTCCGACCGCGTGGCGGTCATGCATGAAGGCGGCGTCAGCGGCGTGCTCGAGCGGGAGCAGTTCAGCGAATACAACGTGTTGCGGCTAGCCATGGGCCAGGCGCTGGAAACCGCGGAAGCGGCCGCGCCATGATCAGGAAAGAGCTCGGTCTGGCATTGCTGCTGGTGGTGATCGCCGCCATCACGGGCGCGATCAATCCCGCCTTCCTGTCGCTGGTGAACCTCTTGAACATGGCCAATCTGATCGGCCTCTTCGGCGTGTTCGCGCTCGGCGAGGGGCTCGTGATCATCACCGGCGGCATCGACCTGTCGCTCGGCTCGATGTTTGCGCTGCTCGGCGTCGTGTTCGTGGATCTTCTGACGACCTACCAGGTGCCGTGGCCCCTGGCGCTGCTCGCCGTGCTGCTGGGCGGGCTGGTGCTTGGCGGCATCCAGGGGTTCCTGATCACCCGCCTGAAGATGCAGCCCTTCATCGTGACGCTGTGTGGGTTGCTGATCTATCGCGGCGCCGCCCGCTATTACACGAGCGATTCGACCCGCGGCTTCGGTTACGGCGACGAGGCGGCGACACTGAGCAACATCGCCTCGGGCAATTTGGCGGGAATCCCGAACACCTTCATCCTCCTGATCATCCTTGCGCTGATCCTTGGCGTGCTGCTGCACCGCTCGGTCTACGGGCGCTGGCTTTATGCCGTCGGCAAGAACGAGGAGGCGGCACGCTTCTCGGGCATCAACACCAATATCGTGATCGCAACCGCCTATATCATCAGCGGCGGACTCGCCGGAGTTTCGACGGTCTTGTTCGTGTTCTACACGAACTCGGTGTCGCCGAGCTCCTTCGGAAATTTCTACGAGCTCTACGCGATTGCGGCCGCCGTCCTGGGCGGGTGCAGCTTGCGCGGCGGCGAGGGGTCCATTCTCGGTATCGTGCTGGGCACGGCGCTGCTGCAGGTGTTGCAGAACCTCGTGAACATCCTGGGCATCCCGAATTCGCTGAACTTCGCGGTGATGGGCACGGTCATTCTGATCGGCGTGTTGGCGGATCAGCAATTGCAGGCGCGACGGCGGCGCAAGCTGGCACTGGCCGGCGTCGCCCGCATCGCGCCGAAATCGACATTGGCGGAGCAAGTCCAGGGCGCGTCACCGCGCCCCGCGGATGCATTGCCGGCGAGAACGGTTGATCGGGCATGACAGATCCACGCTCCAGTTGACACAAGGCTGCCTGGTCGGCGGCCGCTGGGGGAGGGAGCGCGTTCCAGGCTCGAGGGCTTTGGGCAGGGGCGTGAGGCGAAACAAGTAAAGCCTGAGACGGCGGGAGGACGAGTAAAATGTTGCGCAGGTTTATGAACACCGCAGGGGTGTGCGGTGTGGGGATTGCTTTCTCATCGCTGTTTTGCGGTGGAGTGTATGCGGCCGACTTTTCGACGAAAGCTGCGCCTGTTCCTTATGCGGCTGACGATTTCTGGACGAGACCGTATCTGTTCGGCGATCTCGGCAGGACCAGGCTGAAGGAGCAGGGCATCGATATCGGCCTGACGCTCGGTAACGAATCGGTCGGCAATGTCTCCGGCGGAAGCAGGAATACCGCGGCCAACGCCGGCCAGTTGTGGTTCGGCGCGAAGCTGGACATGGGAAAACTCGCCGGCATCCCCGGCGGCACCGTCGGTCTCACGCTGGTCGACCGCTTCGGCAAAAATCTGAATACCGAAGCGGACATTCCCGCCCTGCAGCTGACCAACGAAGTGTTCGGCCGCGGCAATATTCTGCGCCTGACGCAGCTCTATTACTCGCAGAAGCTTTTCGATGACCGCCTTGAACTCAAGGGCGGCCGTCTTCCGGTCGGCTCCGACTTCTTCTTCGGCCTGTGCGAGTTCATCAACCTGACCTTCTGCGGCGGTCAGCCCGGCAACATCCAGGGCGGCTACATCTACAATTGGCCGGTGAGCCAGTGGGCCGGTGTCGTCCACTATAAAGATCGCGCCGGAATTCACGGTGTCGGTCGGTGTCTACGATGCCAATCCGGGTTACCTGACGACGTCAGACCCGGGCGTCTACTTCTTGCCCGGCATTCCCGCCTCGAACCCCGCCAGTGGCGTGATGGTGCCGGTGGAGTTGGTCTGGACGCCGAAGGGGCCCTTGACCGGGACCTGGAGACTTGGCGGCTGGTACGACAGCGCCTCGTCCATTGATGGCGGTCTTCCGGGTGTTATCGGCACCATCCCGGGCGTCGGTGGTGTGCCCGATCAAAATATCAGCGATCAACGCGGCCGCTTCGGCGTCTACGAGTCGATCCTGCAGCGGTTGACTGTTGACGGCCCGGGTGCGGTAGGCTGGTACACCTTCCTCAATACCACCGTCGCCGATCACCGGACCTCGTACCAGGATTACCAGATCGCCCTCGGCTTCAGGCATACCGGAACTTTCTCCTGGCGTCCCCAGGACGAAGTCGGCTTCGCGGTCGGCACGACGCACGTGAACACGGCTGCCCTCAGTCCGAACGCCGGCGGCAACGAAGTGCCGCTTGAAGTCTGGTACGGATGGCAGGCGACCGGCTGGCTGAACCTCAAGTTCGACGCTCAGTATGTCATTAATCCCGGTGGGCGCGGCTATAACGCGGCGGGCGTGAAGACCGACAACGCCGTGGTTCTTGGCATGCGCACCGAGGTCCACTTCTGACGGGACGCTCACCCGTCTGATGCGAAAGGTGGGGCATGCCCGTCCCACCGGAGCGCACGCAACGTGTGGCGGCTCCACTCAGCGGAGCCGCCCGGGACTTGGTTATCACCTATCCCTCGTATTGATCCGGTCCCATCGCCCAAGACGCCTGATCGTGACCGAACGCGTAATTGCGGTTGTTGATCGCCGGATTGCGATTGACCATCGGCCGCATGAACATCGGGTGGGTGGCGCTGCGCACCTCGTGCTCGACCGTGAACAGCGGCTTGCCGCTGTCGAGATCGACGATGTCGCAGAAGCGGTACTGGTACTGATTGTCCTCGCGCGAGATCAAATCGCGCGCCAGCAGCTTGCGGTAAGGGCCGGAAAAATCGGTGATGTACATCTGCACATGGTGGCCGTCATAGTCGCCTTGCGGCCGATCGGTCTCGCGAAACAACAGATGCTGGTCGCGGCCGGTCTTCACGGCGGCAACCGTACCGTCGCCGTTCCGTAACTCGGATGGCATGCCCATGATCTCGGGGTAGAAGGCGCAGATGCGAGCGGCCGATCCCACCGGCACGTCGAACTCGACATAGGGAACGCCGAGCGCGACACGGCCGAAGCGCGCGGCGTCGGGCTCGTAGCAGCGCAGGCGGTTGCCCCACGGACAAATCGCCTCGACATGGTCGTTATGCTCGGCGAAGGCGAACGCGGTGCCCTCGAGCTTTTTGGCGACCGACGCCAATCGCGCCAGCAGCGCCTCGCGGCCCGCGATGACGAGTCCGACATGACCGCGCAGCACCTGCGGCCGGCCGCTCGGCAAATGAAACTGGCTCCGTCCGGCGTTGATCCACATGTTGGTGTCGGACACCATCAGATACGGATCGCGGGTGAGCCCGAGACCTGCGACATAGAACAGCGTGGCGAGGCGCTGGTCCGGGACCTGGATGTTGACGTGCTCGAAATGGATCGCGTTGCCGAGATCTTCTTTGGATCGATCGAATTGTTGCGGCATGGACGGGGCTCTGATGGGGGAGGGACAGGTCCATACTAGAGCACAATTTCCGCCAGTCGAAATGATTCGCCGATCACATCTCGAGGGTGGGGCATGGCGTCCATTGCCACCTTGCCGCAAATGCCAATCCCTGTAAGCTGACAAAAAGCACAAAGGAAAGAGATCGATGGGAGGGGTTCTGGCGGGCGTCCGCGTTCTTGATTTCGGGCGCTATATCGCGGGGCCCTATTGCGCGACCTTGCTGGCCGAATTCGGCGCCGAGGTCATTCGCGTGGAGAAGCGCGACGGCAGCGAGGATCGTTTCGTGGCGCCGGTCGGCGAAACTGGCGAAGGCGCGCTGTTTCTTCAAGTCAACCGCAACAAGAAGTGCCTCACGCTCGATCCGATGAAGCCGGAAGGACAGGAGGTGATGCGCCGCCTGATTGCGACCGCGGACGTGGTCGTCGCCAATTTGCCGCCGCAGACCTTGGGCGCGATGAAGCTCGACTACGATTCGCTCAAGGCGATCAAGCCGGACATCATCCTGACGACGGCCACCGCGTTTGGCGGGCCGGGGCCATGGTCCGACCGTGTCGGCTTCGATGGTGTCGGCCAGGTCATGTCGGGCTCGGTGTACATGACGGGCGCCGGCGATCCACCCTACCGGGCCGCGGTCAACTGGGTCGATTTCGGGACCGCGCTACATTGCGCGTTCGGCACGCTCGCCGCACTGATCGAGCGCGGCAAATCCGGGCGCGGGCAGATCGTCGAGGGCGCGTTGCTCGCAACCGCCTTGTCCTTCACCAACGCGACGCTGATCGAGCAGGCCGTCATCAACGTCAATCGCGTGCCGACAGGCAATCTCGGCCAGACCGCGGCGCCTGCCGACATCTACCGCACCAGGGACGGCTGGGTGCTGTGCCAGGTCACGGGGCATCCGCTGTTCAAGCGCTGGGCGAAACTGATGGGCGAGGAGGAGGTCTGGCTGAACGATCCGCGCTTTGCCGACGACATCAGCCGCGGCAACAATGGCCCTGTCATCAGCGAGCGCATGGCGCGCTGGTGCGCCGAGCGCACCACGCAGGAAGCCGTCGACACCCTGGGCAAGGCCATGATTCCGACCGGCCCCGTGCTGAGCCCGCAGCAGGCGCTGGATCATCCGCACGTCCGCGCCGCCGGATTCATGCAGGACGTCGACTATCCAGGTCTGCCGAAGCCCGCACCGGTGGCACGCGCCGCCGTCCGCCTGTCGGAAACGCCCGGCGAAATCGCGATGCGCCCGCCCACGCTCGGCGAGCATACCGATCTTATCCTGACCGAGCTCGGCTACGACAAGGCCGCGATCGCGGCGCTCCGGCAAGGCGGCATCGTCTAGCGGTGAACAACGGCACCTGCACGGCGGCTTGCCGTCGTGATCGCCGCGCTTTGCCGCACGTTGAGCAATTGCTTCAACGCCTGTGCATCGGCCGGCGCCGCGCTCTTCTGGTCGTTGTCGAAATAGACGTAGACGTCGCAGCCCTGCCGCTTCCAGGATTTGATGCGCCGCGCCCATTGCGCCAGCGTGGGTTTCGTATAGTGCCCGTGATAGCGCCCGCTGGGCCCGTGCCCGCGCACATAGACGAAATCCGCCGTGCGCTTCCATGGCGCGGGCGCGTCGTGATGATCGGACAGGCACAGCGAGATGTTCTCGTCGGCCAGCATCCGCAAGATGCGCGGCTGATACCAGCTCGGATGACGGAATTCGAAACTGTAACGCCGCTTCCGCGACAACAGCTTGAAGAAGCCGGCGAGGCGGTCCGCGTCGGCCTCAAATTGCGGCGGGAGCTGGAACAGGATCGGGCCGGCCTTGCCGCCGAGCCGTGAGATGCGATCCTCC
>NZ_JADPJF010000148.1:12108-24045 GCF_023073295.1 Bradyrhizobium sp. 23
TTCGAGGCTGTTCACCGAGCGATCCGACAGGCGCTTCCAGTGCGTGATGAATTTCGAGGCCTTCCAGGCAAAGACGAAATCGCGGCCGGTCTGCTCCCGCCAACCCTCGACGGCCTCCGGCGTCGGGGTGCGGTAGAACACCCCGTTCAGCTCGGTGGTGTCGAACTGTCCGGCGTAGTAGCTCAGCTGCTGCTTCAGCGTCACGCCCTTGGGAAAGAACGGGCCTCGCCAGGAGGCGTAATGCCAGCCGGAAGTTCCGATCAGAACGCGCGCCATGTTCGACGTGTCCATCCATTGCGATTTGCCGGATGGGAACGTCCGTGCGGCCGATACGTTGCTCGTGAGCTTGATCAACGCAGGACCGGAACCGATGTACGCGCTGTTCGAAGGCAACAAGCAGATCGGCGATCCCTTTCCGACGGAGAAGGAGGTGTGGGAAGCCGCCTTGATCGAGGGGCTGGTAACCGACGTACCGGTCGCGGACGAGGAGGGCGGCCGCCTTCTGCCCGCCGGCTATCACGTCGCGCAGGTCGAGGAGACGTTCGAGCCGAAGCCCGGCTGGAAGTTGCCGCGCGAGATCTCGTGAGCGGGCCTAGTTCGAGGCCAGCGCCGCCTTGGCGAGTTCCGCCATCCAGCTCGATGCCACCGGTAGGATCGCGTCGTTGAAATCATAGCGCGGGCCGTGCAGCTCGGCGCCATCCCGCAATTCGCCATTGCCGATCCAGACGAAGGCGCCCGGACGCCGCGAGAGATAGTGGGCAAAATCCTCGCCGGCCATGCTGGGCGCGAGGTCGCGCCGCAACTCGGCCCGTACCGTGTCCGCCGCGAGGCGCGCGAGATCCGCTTCTGCCGGCGTGTTGATGACCACGCCGACGCCAATGACGATCTCGGGCGTGACCTTGACGCCGAAGCTCGTGGCAATCCCGGCGCAGATCTGTTCGATCCGCGCCAAAACGGTGTCCTTCACCGCATCGCGATGGTAGCGCAGCGTGCCGCCGATCGAGACGCGTCCGGCGATTTGGTTGCGTGCCGTGCCGCCTTCGAGCGTGCAGAGCGAGAGCACGGCGGTGTCGAGCGGATCGACGCTGCGCGAGACGATCGATTGCAGCGCCACGATCAAATGGCCGGCCGCCATCACCGGATCGCGCGTCAGATGCGGCATGCCGGCGTGACCGGCATGGCCATCGATGGTGATGGTGATGCGCCCGCCGGAGGCCATGACGACGCCGTCATGGACCGCGATGGTGCCGGCGGCGAGCCCCGGCCAGTTGTGAAAGCCGAACACCCGTTGCATCGGAAAGCGGTCGAACAGCCCGGCCGCGACCATCGCGCGCGAGCCGCCATAACCTTCCTCGGCCGGCTGGAAGATGAAATCGACCGTCCCGCTCCAGCTGGTGTCGGCGGCGAGCAGCGCGGCCGCGCCGAGCAGCGAAGCGGTATGCCCGTCATGGCCGCAGGCATGCATCACACCGGGGTTTTGCGAAGCGTAAGCTAGCCCCGTATCTTCGGTGATCGGCAGCGCATCCATGTCGGCCCGCAGGCCGACGCGGCCCTGGGCGTGGCCGCGCGTCAGGGTCGCGACGATGCCGTGACCGCCGATGTTGGCCTCGAAGGAAATGCCGAGCTCGGTGAGCTTGTCCTGCACGAAGGCCGCGGTGGCTTTCTCCTGGAGGGACAGTTCGGGATGCGCATGCAAATGCCGGCGCCACGCGGTCAGTTTCTGGTGCAGCTCGGGGGTCAAGGCGGGAATCTCTCGGCTTGTGTGTCGGCGTCGACACCATAGCCGAATAACCGCAGCTTGCATCAAGCCTCAGCGAATGCCTCGCGTGCAGCAACGCGCTCCGTCTACGCCGACAGCTTCGCCAGCCCGTCCCAATCGAAGCTGATGCCGTGGCCGATACGGTCTGGCGCGAGCGCAAGCCCGTCCTGCAGCACCAGTGGATGCTCGATAAATTTGTCGAGCCCAAAACCGTGCGCCTCCAGATACGACCGGTTCGGGCAGGCCGCGAGCAGGTGCACGGTGACGTCATGCGCGCCATGGCTGGTGACGGGCAGGTTGAACGCCTCCGACAGCCGCGCGATCTTTATGAAGGCGGAGACGCCGCCGCAATTGGTGACGTCAGGCTCGGGATAGGACACCGCGCCCGCGACGATGTAGTTCTTGAACTCCCAAAGCGAACGTAAATTCTCGCCCGCCGCGATCGGCACGCCGCCGGCCTGCATGATGCGAGTGTGGCCCGCGACGTCGTCGGGAATGATCGGCTCCTCGAGCCAGGTGAGGTCATACGGTTGGAACGCGCGGGCGGCGCGGATCGCGTCCTCGACCGTCCATTTCATGTTGGCATCCACCATCAACGGAAAGCCGTCACCGAGATGCTGTCGCATCGCCGCGACCCGCGCCACATCCGATTTGAGATCGGGGCGGCCGGCCTTCATCTTGATGGCGCGAAAGCCCTTGCTGAGATTGCCGTCAGTCTGCGCGAGCAGTGCTTCGACGGAGAGATCGAGATCGATGCCGCCCGCATAACACGGCACGCGCGCGTCGAATCCGCCGAGCAACTGATACAGCGGCAATTGCGCGCGCCGCGCCTTCAAATCCCACAGCGCGATGTCGAGTGCCGAGAGCGCCAGCACCGCTGGCCCGCCGCGCCCGCCATAATGCAGTGCCCACCAGACCTGGTGCCAGATCGCCTCGGTATCATCGGCCTCGCGGCCTTCGACGAGCGGCGGGATCTCGCGCTTGAGGATGTCGGCGACGGCGCCGCCATTGCGTCCGACCGTGTAAGTGTAGCCGACCCCCTCGGCGCCATCGGCATCCCGGATGCGGCAGGTGATCAGCTCGAACGCCGCCATGTCGCCATGCATCGAGTCCGACAGCGTGACGGGAAGGGGAATCCGGTAGAATCCGGTCTCGATGGTCGAAATGCGCGGCATGCGGCCTCCCTGCGTTTTCTTTGCAGGCTAGGCCGACGCGCACCGCTCGGCAAGCGCGCGCCATGCAAGGCAGCTCACCGCATCGTCGCGAGCTGCACGGCCAGCGCGCAGGCGCGGTCGTATTCGTCGAGATTGATCCACTCGTCGATCGTGTGCACCTCGTTCTGGCCGGCGCCGAAGGTCACGGTCGGAACGCCGTGGCGGACCATCCAGTTGGCATCGAGGCCGCCATTGGCGGTGCGCACGTTCGGGGTGCCGCCGACGGCGGACACGGCCTCCACCGCGCGTCTGACGACAGGAAGGTTGTCCTTCATGCGGAACGGGAAATAGTCGGTCTCGGCCTTGAACTTGACCTTGCCGGACTTTCCTTGCGCGTTGGTGACTTTCTTGGCCGCCTTCTCGAACGCGGCCTTGTAGGCTTTCGTGATCTCCTTGAAGAACTTTCCGTCATGGCTGCGGCTTTCGCCGCGCACATGCACGTAGTCGGTGACGACGTTGGTGGCGTCGCCCGCAGGCCGCCCTTCGCCGCCGGTGACGGGGCCGACATTGCTGGTGCCTTGCTGCTTGCGCTTGACCACCTTGCCGAACCAGCCGCCGGCCTTCACATCGGCGAGCGCAAGCGCGAGGATCATGGTCGAGGAGATGCCGCGCTCCGGCGCGACGCCGGCATGCGAGGCGCGGCCGAAGATTTCCACGGTCCAGCGGTCGGCACCGACCGCGCCGATGACGACGTTGGAAGCCGAGCCGCCGTCATAGTTGAAGGCCATCACCGGCGAGCCGAGTTCGTCCAGCTTGACGTGGCGCGCGCCATAGAGCCCGCTCTCCTCGCGCACGCAGAACAGCAGCGTGATCGGCGGATGATCGAGTTGCTGCTTTTCGAGCTCGACCGCCAGCGTCACCAGCACGCCGCAGCCGCAGCGATTGTCGCCGCCGAGCGCGGTCTTCGCATCATTGACGATCTTGCGACCCGACTTTTTCGGCTTGGCGCCGGCGCATAGCGGCACGGTATCCATGTGGGTCATGAACATGATGCGCGGCTGGTTGTGCAGCGCGCCGCGGCCGGGCAGGTCGACGATGAGGTTGCCGGTCTCGGTCGGCACCGGAATGCGGGTATTGGCGTCGTCGAGCCGGATCGCTTTCGCCGGCACGCCGCTCTCCTTCAGCGCAGCCGTGAGCTCACGCCCGATTGCGGCCTCCTGTCCGGTGACGCCCTCGACGGCGAGAAAGCGCAAGAGGCGGTCGGTGGCGGCTTTGGTGTCGACAGGCATGAGATGTCCCCTTGATGCAGGGCTCTACTCTATCGTCGGTCTTGGCGAGGTATAGACCAAAAAGATCAGCGCGCCGATGCCAAGCATGGCTGCCATGAAAAGCAGCACCGCCGGCAACCCTGCAAAGGCCGCCACCGCACCGGTGATCGATTGCATCAGCGCCGCGCCGAGGAAGAAGGCGAGGTTGATCGCCGCGAGCGCCTTGCCCGCAACTTGGGCGTCGACCAGCTGCCGCGACATGCCGAACAGCAGCGGCTGTGCGGAAGTGGCAAGCCCGATGAGCACGAACAGCACGAGGTCGTATTGCGGCGGCATCACCGCAACACCACACAACACGGAAATGGCATAGCGCGGGGCCCCTAACGCCATCAGCGCCAGCAGCAACGCGCCGACGAGGTGCGTTCCCGCCACCAGCGCGCGGCGGCGTGCCAGCCTGCGGTCGATCATGCCGATGACAAGCGGACCTGCGATCATGGCCAGCGTGAACGCGCCGAGCTGGTTGCCGGCCTCGACCCGCGACAATCCCTTGACCTGCATCAGCCACGGTCCGCCCCACAGGCCGCGCAGCACCAGCGAGGTCGCAAGCGACACCAGCGCCAGCGCGATCAGGCCGCGCAAGGGCCGCGACAGTCCGAGCCTGAGCACCTCGATCATCTGCGACAGCGGCGAGGACTCGTCCTTGTGCTCGGCCGGCTGGCTCGGCACCAGCAGGAACACCGCGAGCGCCACGGCGACGCCGCCGAGCGCCGAGATCCAGAACCCGGCGCGCCAGCCGCAAGTGTCGACCACGAAGGCGAGCGGACTCGACGACAACAGCATGCCGATATTGCCGATCGAGAGGATCGCGCCCGACCACAGCCCAAAGCGCGCGGCCGACAATTGCTTGGCCGCCAACGTCATCGGGCACATCAGCATGCCGGAGGTGGCAATGCCCAGCAGCACCTGCCCGATGGCGAAGCTTTCGGGTCCCGTTGCGAACCCCGACGCGATGGCGCCGACCACGGTTCCCGCGAGCAGGCTCAGCGACACCGGCCGCACGCCAAAGCGGTCCATCGCCGCACCGACCGGGATCTGCGCGGCCGCAAACGCGAACGGGTAGACCGAGGTGAGGCTCGCCAGCGCCTGCGGTTCGATGCCGAAATCCGCCGCCATCAGGTCGAGGCTGACCGCCGGAATGGTGCGCAGCAAGGTCGAGAGCATGTGCCCGCAGGCCAGCGCAAGCAGCGCAAAGAGCAGCGCGCGGGTGGCTCCCGCGTCGTGGGTGGCGGCGGTGGTCATGGGCGTTGCGTCCCGGCAAGGTTTCGGGTGGGGTTACATGATTGACGGGTGCATGCCAACATCGGGACCGCCATGGCCGCAATGTCGTGGATGCACAAGGCAACGGACGCGCAAGATCCTAAACGTGCAAGGCTAGTGACATCATGTATCTCGGCATCGACCTCGGCACCTCCGCCGTCAAAATCGCTCTGGTCGACGACGCGCAGCGCGTGGTGGCGAGCCGCAGCCGGTCACTGACGGTCTCCTCGCCGCGTCCCGGCCATTGCGAGCAGGACCCGGCACAGTGGATCGAGGCGACGTTCGCGACGCTGGACGCGCTGAAGGCGGATCACGCGCGCGAGCTGGCCGAGGTCGAGGGCATCGGCCTGTCCGGCCAGATGCACGGCGCGACGCTGCTCGATGCCAGCCACAGGCCGTCGCGGCCCTGCATTCTCTGGAATGACGGACGGTCCTTTGCGGAATGCGCCGAGCTGGAGCGGCGCTGGCCCGCCTTGCGGTCGACGACAGGCAACAAGGCGATGCCCGGATTCACCGCGCCCAAACTGCTGTGGGTCGCCAGGCACGAACCGGAGATCTTCGCGGCGACAAAACTCGTGCTGCAACCAAAAGCCTATCTGCGCCTGGTGCTGACCGGCGAGGCGATCGAGGATGTCTCGGACGCCTCGGGTTCGCTGTGGCTCGATGTTAGCAGCCGCGATTGGTCGGATGAAGGACTCGCCGCGACCGCGCTATCGCGCCGGCAGATGCCCCGTCTGGTCGAGGGCTGCGCGCCGGCTGCACGGCTGCGGAGCGAGTTGGCGCAGCGCTGGGGCATGACCGGGCGGCCGATGATCGCGGGCGGGGCCGGCGACAATCCGGCGGGAGCCATCGGCATCGGCGCCATCAATCCCGGCGCAGCCTTCATTTCGCTCGGAACCTCCGGCGCATTGCTGGTGCCGACCGAGACGATCGCGGCCAATCCGGAGCGGGTCGTGCACACGTTCTGTCACGCCGTCCCCGACAGGTGGATTCAAGCCGGCGCGATCCTCTCGGCGGCATCGTGCCTGGCCTGGATCGCGCGGCTGTTGGGGACCCCTGAGACTGAGCTGCTGGCGCCGCTCGGGTTGCGCCCGCGGGCGCCGTCGCCGGTCAGCTTCCTGCCGTACCTCTCCGGCGAACGCACCCCGCACGATGACCCCGACGTGCGCGGCATGCTCGATGGGATCAGTCACGCCACCGATCGTGACGCGATCGTGCAAGCCGTGCTCGAAGGCGTCGCCTTCGCGCTTGCGGATTGCCGGGACGTGCTGGCCGAGACCGGACTGGTAATCGCGGAGGCGGATGTCATCGGCGGCGGCTCACGGTCGCGGTTCTGGCTTTCGGTGCTGGCCAATGTCCTGAACGTGCCGGTGCATCGCTTTGCCGACGGCGAGACGGGCGCGGCGTTCGGTGCGGCGCGGCTTGGCCGCCTCGCCGTCACCGGTGAGGCGATCGACGCCGTCTGCACCGCGCCACAGCGCGTCGAGACCTTCGAGCCCGACGGCGCGCTTGCGCAGGCCTATGCCGAGCGGCTGCCGCAATGGCGCCGCCTGTACCGGCCGCGGCGCTGATCGCGATTCGCGATGATGTGGCGAAGAAAAGGCATCACGCGCGGGATCGGTTCCGTCTGCAAAAGATAAAAGCAGCGCCGGACCGTTGGTCGGTATGCCGGAGGTATTGCCCTGCGCCACAACCTTTTGTTTAATGCTTGCGCGCGCGCCAGGGACCAACGAGACGCGGGTGAGATTGCGATGCCGCCGTCGGCGCATCGGGGAGGTGTGATGAGCGAGCCCATCCTCGAGATGCGCCGGGTCTCTAAATCGTTCTTCAGCATCAAGGCGCTGCGCGACGTCGACCTCACCGTCTACGCGGGCGAAATCCACGCTTTGATGGGCGAGAACGGCGCCGGCAAATCCACCCTGATGAAGATCCTGTCGGGCGCCTACCGGCCGGACCCGGGCAGCGAAATCCGCATCGACGGCCAGCCCGTGCAGATCAGCGGTCCGCTCGGCGGCCGCGCAGCCGGCATCGCGATCATCTATCAGGAACTCTCGCTCGCCCCCAACCTGAGCGTTGCGGAGAATATCTATCTCGGTCGCGAGGTCTCCCGCGGCGGCTTGCTGGCGCGCGAGGCGATGCAGGCCGGCGTCGGTCCGATCCTGGCGCGGCTCGGCGCGGATTTCACGCCGCAGACGCAGGTCGCCAATCTCTCGATGGGCCAGCGCCAACTGGTCGAGATCGCGCGCGCGCTGCACGCCCGCTCCAGGATCCTGATCATGGACGAGCCGACCACCGCGTTGTCGGCCGGTGAGAGCGAAAGGCTGTTCGCGCTGATCCGCCAGCTGCGCGCCGAAGGTCTCGCCATCATCTACATCTCGCATCGCATGGACGAGGTCTATGCGCTCGGCGACCGCGTCACGGTGCTGCGCGACGGCACGCTGGTCGGCTCGCTCGACAAGGCAGACATCCGTGCCGACACCATCGTCCGGATGATGGTGGGACGCGACGTCTCGTCCTTCTACAAGAAGGAGCATGATCCCAGGAACGATCCCAACGCGCGGTCGGGAGCTCCCGTGCTTGCGGCCGTCGACATCGCCGACGGCAGGCGCGTCAAGGGATGTTCGCTGGCGGTGCATGCGGGCGAGGTGGTCGGCCTCGCGGGCCTGGTCGGCGCCGGCCGCACCGAGCTTGCGCACCTCATCATCGGCGCCGCGCCCATGATCTCCGGCCATGTCGAGATTGACGGGCGCGAGGTCTCCATCCGCACGCCCGGCGAGGCGCTGGACGCCGGCATCGCCTATCTCACCGAGGACAGGAAGGCGCTCGGCCTGTTCCTCGACATGTCCTGTCTCGACAACATCAATCTCGCGGTGCTCGGCCGGGATGCGAAATTCGGCGGCATTCTCGACCGCGATAAGGCCCGTGACCGCGCCAAGCGCGCGTTCGCGGGGCTCGGCATCCGCGCTGCGAATGTCGGTGTTCCCGCTGGCGGGCTCTCCGGCGGCAACCAGCAGAAAGTGCTGCTGTCGCGGCTGCTCGCGATCGGCCCGAAGATCCTGATCCTCGACGAGCCGACGCGCGGTGTCGACGTCGGCGCCAAGTCCGAGATCTATTCGATCATCGACAATCTCGCGAAGTCGGGCACCGCGGTTCTCGTCATCTCGTCCGACCTGCCCGAGATCATCGGCATCTGCGACCGCGTCATCGTGATGCGTGCAGGACATATCGCCGGGCAGATCCGGCGCGACGCGACATCGCCGCTCAGTCAGGAGGAGATCATGGCACTCGCCACCGGAACGGAGCAGCTCGATGCCTGAGAACGGCGCTTCCGCCAACACCGCCCCCGCCAAAGCCGTCCCCGTCGCGCCCGGTCTTGCCGCCGCGCAGGAGACGAAGCGGCAGCGGACGCGGATGATCATTCGCGCGGTCGGCATGCTGCCGGTGCTGCTGCTCTTGTGCATCGGCTTTCACGTGCTGTCGGACGGCCGCTTCTTCACCGGCCAGAACATCGGCATCGTGGTGCAGCAGTCCGCGGTCAATACCGTGCTGGCCGCAGGCATGACCTTCGTCATCCTCACCGGCGGCATCGACCTGTCGGTCGGCTCCATCTTGGCGGCGGCGGCGATGGCCGGGCTGATCATCTCCAAATTTCCCGATCTCGGGGCGCTGTGGTTGCCGGCCGCGGTGCTCACCGGCACCGTCTTCGGCATTCTCAACGGCGGCTTGATCGCGCTGTTGCGCCTGCCGCCCTTCATCGTCACGCTGGGATCGTTGACCGCCGTGCGCGGCGCGGCGCGCCTGCTCGGCGCCGACACCACGGTGTTCAATCCGTCGATCCCCTATGCCTTCATCGGCAACGGTGCTCTGACCCTCATTCCCGGCGTATTGTCGATTCCCTGGCTCTGGGTGATCGCGTTGCTGGTCATCCTGGTGTCGTGGCTGGTGCTCAAGCGCACCGTGCTCGGGGTGCACATCTACGCGGTCGGCGGCAATGAGAGCGCGGCGCGGCTCGCCGGCATCAAGGTCTGGGCCGTGTTGATTTTCGTCTACGGCGTGTCCGGCCTGCTCGCGGGCCTCGGCGGCGCGATGCAGGCAGCGCGCCTCTACGCCGCCAATGGCCTGCAGCTCGGCCAGTCCTACGAACTCGACGCCATCACCGCCGTGATCCTGGGCGGCACCTCCTTTGTCGGCGGCATCGGCTCGATCTGGGGAACGCTGGTCGGCGCGCTGATCATTGCCGTGTTGTCGAACGGCCTGATCCTGATCGGCGTGTCCGACGTCTGGCAATATGTGATCAAGGGTCTGGTCATCATCGGCGCGGTGGCGCTGGACCGCTATCGGCTGCAGGGCTCGGCTCGGACTTGAGAGCATGATCCGAAAAAGTGCGAAGCGGTTTTTCGAAAGGATCATGCTCAAACAAGGAGCATGAAAATGCAGCCGGCACCGCGCCGTCATGTTCATTCCGTCACGGCAACTGGTCGCCGCGCCGGAGCTTCAAACAGACCAGGGAGGAAGCCAATGTTGAAGTCGATCTCGCTTGCCGGCGCCGCGATGGCGCTCGTCCTGAGCTCCGCGCCGTCCTACGCCAAGGAGCTTAAGTCGATCGGCATTTCGCTGGGCTCGCTCGGCAATCCATTCTTCGTCGCGTTGTCGAAGGGCGCCGAGTTCGAGGCCAAGAAGACCAACCCCAACGTGAAGATCACGACGGTGGGCTTCGAATATGATCTCGGCAAGCAGGTCACCCAGATCGACAATTTCATCGCCGCCGGCGTCGACCTGATCCTGCTCAACCCTGGCGATCCCAAGGCGATCGGACCAGCGATCAAGAAGGCGCAGGCCGCCGGCATCGTCGTCGTTGCCGTCGACACCGCGGCCGAAGGCGCCGACGCCACGGTGACCACCAACAACGTCCAGGCCGGCGAGATCTCCTGCCAGTACATCGTCGACAAGCTGGGAGGCAAGGGCGACGTGATCATCGAGAACGGCCCGCAGGTCTCCGCGGTGATCGATCGCGTGGTCGGCTGCAAGAACGTGCTCGGCAAGAATCCCGGCATCAAGGTCCTGTCCAGCGACCAGGACGGCAAGGGCTCGCGCGAAGGCGGCCTCACGGTGGCGCAGGGCTATCTGACCCGCTTCGCCAAGATCGACGCCATCTTCGCCATCAACGACCCGCAGGCGATCGGCACCGACCTCGCCGCGCGCCAGCAGCAGCGCACCGGCATCGTCATCACCGCGGTCGACGGCGCCCCCGACATCGAAGCGGCCCTCAAGGACCCGCAGGCGACGCAGATTCAGGCCTCCGCCTCGCAGGACCCGTTCTTCATGGCCCGCCGCGCCGTGCAGGTCGGCGTCAGCATTCTCAACGGCCAGAAGCCGGCGTCCACGGTCGAGCTGCTGCCGTCGAAACTCGTGACGCGCGACAATGTCGGCGAGTACAAAGGCTGGACCTCGGATCGGTCGCAGTAGCGGGCGAGAGGCGGCCGGCGCCGGATGCGGCGCTGGTCGGCTCGCGTGGCACCAGCGGAAGATGTGGCAGCGATCCCTGCAGGATGGCCCCGTTCGCATATCACCAAAGCGGCCTGCGGAACCCGCAGGAGGTCCGGGTCTCCTTGGCGGCGCCGCGCATGCGGAAGGCGGTTTGCCAGCATTTTCGCCGTAACTTAACGTATACTTTAGAGTCCACTGCCTATTGGAGGTTGCAGAGGATTCCCGATGACCTTGAGCCCTTCTTCCGCCGCCACCACGTTGGATCGCCTAGCCCGGGACGAGCGCGGCAATATCGCCGTCATCTTCGCCATCGCCTTGTTGCCGGTCTTGTCATTCGTCGGCGCTGCGATCGACTACAGCCGCGCCGCCCACGCCCGCACCGCGATGCAGGGTGCGCTCGATTCGGCCGCGCTGATGGTCGCCAAGAACCTGTCCGATGGGAAGATCACGGCTGACCAGGTTCCGACCGCTGGCGCCGCTTACTTCGCCGCACTCTATACCCACACCGGCAGCCAGAACGTCAAGGCGTCCGCCACCTACACCGCCAACAATGGCGGCAAGGGATCGACGGTGACGATGGCGGCGTCGGGCGAAATCAAGAGCCAGTTCATGCAGATTGCCGGCTTTCCAACCCTCGACTTCAGCGTCGGCTCGACCTCGACGGTCCAGCTCGACGACGGCACCGGGGTGTCGCCCGTGCTTCCCAAATGTGCGAGCGGCTCGGCAAACTTCTTCATGCTGAGCAACCCCAGCGAAATCGACGCCGCCTTCACCCAGATCGGCACATCCATTTCCAAGCTGCGCGTTTCGAAGTAGCCCCACATATCCATTTTGCTTGATATTGGCCCGGGGAAGCAAAGGCTGAAACAGCAGGCAGAGCCCGCCAAGGGCGAAATCGCATCCTCACGTGAGCGCCAACGCGCGTCATATGTTGGCTCGGCGGCTGACCTTC
>NZ_JADPJF010000148.1:24124-39743 GCF_023073295.1 Bradyrhizobium sp. 23
CGAGCGATCGTGACGTCCGTTCGCGAGCTAGACCGGACCGTCGCTCATGCAAAGCGGAGTCGCAGTTTGACCCGAAGCGGACGTGAGCTCCCTCGGAGCCTACGGTCAGCCGATGATTCAATGCGAACACGCGTAGTCAGATTTGATGAGCAGCGCGGAACCCATCGAGTTCAACACGCGCAAATTGTGTGAACCAAATTAAACAATCATTAGATGAGCACCAGATATTGATGCTCCAGAAGGGGTCAGGGATCCCGAACGATGCGATAGATGGACAGAGTGATGCGAAATGAAGGCTTTGTCTTTGCCGTCCTCAATGCTTATCGGTTCAGCGAAATTCTGCGCTTGTGGATCGCAATTGCGATTGTTGCAGCCGTTGACCTCGTATGGCTTCGCGCCGCTGGGATGACGATGGCTATCGATCCGACGCAAGCGATTGCGTTCTGTGCTGCTGCTCTTCTCTCCTTTGTTTACACGAGGTTGAGGCCGGATCGGCGTATCGCTGAGCTTGCCACGGCTTTGGCTCAGATCATTGCCTTTACGGTCGTGGGCGCGATCCTGAGTTATCTAACCATCACGGCAAAGTTTCCGTTGGTCGATTCCCAGCTGGCCGGCGTCGACACCCTGCTGAGACTGAATTGGCTGGCTTTCTTTGAGTGGGTTGAGGTCAGACCAATTATCAAAGCGGTCCTCGCAGTCGCGTATCACAGCTGTATGCTGCAGGTCGCCATCTTGTTGGTGTGGCTGAGTGCGTGCGGGCGATTTGAAAGGATGCGAGAGTTTGTTTGGCTGTTCGTAACATCGCTCCTCGTGATTCTTCTGATCTCATGGAGACTGCCGGCAGCGAGCGCATGGGTCTACTTTGGCGTCGTCGAACGCGTCGACGCGTATCATTTGATCGATTTCAACGCACTCCGAAGCGGCGAGATGACACGCATTTCGTTGACGCACGTGAATGGTCTGATCACATTTCCTTCGTTCCACGCTGCGCTGGCCACAATACTTATATACGCCAGCCGAGGCGTGAAGATGCTTTTCCCACTATACCTTGTCTTGAACTTGCTGATGCTTGCTGCAACACCTACTGTAGGCGGCCACTATTTCATCGATATCATCGCCGGTGCGGGCATCGTTCTCTGCCTCGCTTGCCTTCGACAGCTTCGCTGGGGCGTTTTGTTTGCGCGATGGAACACCTCGCCATCGCACGCGGCCGGATAGTCATCCACGCTCCGCAAGCGACAGAGCGATTTGTCTTGGCAGAGGTCATCAAACGACAAACAGATTGAAGCTCGCTTGTGGCCCGAAGGCGAAGGTCGCCATCGCCTGCGGTACACCGGAGCGGGGGCCAGCCGACATCGAGAACACGCGGGCAAACCGACGCGAATGACCCGGAACGGACATCGCCAGGGTCCGGTCGATGTCGCCGGCGCGCCCGGTGTAGTGGCACCCCCATCTGGCCCGAAACTGATCTATCGCAGCGCCCGGCGTGGACCGCTTTGACCAACCATCGACATTGCATTGCCGAGAATTTTGGCTTTAGGCTTGGGCAACGTGTCAGGAGTTGCGCGCATGGGCGGGGACACAGGTAGCCTTTTCTTGTCGGGGGGCGGCGAGATGGGCGCTCTCACAAGAGCGTTTGACTGGTCAAAAACATCGCTCGGCTCGCCGGAAGCGTGGCCGCAAAGTCTTCGGGTCACGGTGCGGCTCGTTCTTACCTCACGCCACCCGATGTTCATTTGGTGGGGACCGGACCTCATCCAGTTCTATAACGATGCGTATCGCGAAACGATGGGTCCCGAGCGGCATCCGAGCGCCTTGGGCGCGGGCGGCCGTGAATGCTGGGATGAAATATGGGACATCATTGGTCCCCAGATTGAATACGTCATGGCAGGTAAGGGGGCGACGTGGCATGAGGATCAATTGGTGCCTGTAACCCGCCACGGTCGGCGCGAGGATGTCTGGTGGACGTACAGCTTCGGTCCAATTGACCTTGAAGATAAAGTCGGCGGCGTACTCGTTGTCTGTAAAGACGTCACCTCCGAGCACATGGCAAGGGAAGCCCTGAAGCTTATCAACGAAGAGCTAAAGCACCGGTTCAAGAACACCTTTGCTGTGCTTGGTGCTGTTGCCAGCCAAACATTTCGTGACGTATCGAGCCGCGCCGATCTTGAAAAGTATAAGGCACGACTTGCCGCGTTCGGACGAGCACACGCCTTGCTGACTGCGGCGAATTGGGCTGCTGCCCCTCTTCGAGATGTCGTCAACACGGCCCTGAGCCCTTACAGAACAGGCGAAGGCCGGATTACGACGTCCGGTCCTCCGCTTGTTCTCAGATCGCAACAGGCTCTCGCCCTTTCCTTAGCGGTTCACGAGCTCGCCACCAATGCAGTAAAGTATGGCGCTCTGAGCGTGACAGGCGGCCGGGTGTCCATCGTGTGGTCAACCGAAGATCAGGCGGGTGATCAAAAATTCGTCTTCGTCTGGCAAGAATTCGGCGGTCCATCTGTGTCGGAGCCCGCCGATAAAGGCTTCGGTTCGCAACTCATTTCGGGGGCGCTGGAATACGACTTCAGAGGGTCGGTTGCGGTGTCCTATGAATCGACCGGACTCACTTGCCGCCTCACGGCTCCGCTCGAAAATCTGGAAATGTCACCACAATAGTGGGAGCTTTTACCCGACCCATGTTGACTGCCGCGAGGACGAGGAGCCCCTCACGGGCCCGCCGTCATGTCGTGTCCTGTCCCGTAGCTGACCTGCCGCGCGCAGCCGGTGGAGGACCGCTTGTGACCCATTGGAGACGTCCGCCGTATCAGCCCGGCGCTCATTTTTCGATGTGCCGCGACCCGTCCCAGTCGTTCGGAGGTGGTTCTGCTTTGAAGCTTCCGATGCGCTCGATTAGGGCCCTTGCAGGCCCGTCGTCGGGCATCGCTTCAAGCGACGCATTGAACGCAGCAAGCGCATCATCCCATCGCCGGTTGCGATAGTTCGAGAGCCCTTCCAGATACTTGTCCCGCAATACCAGTTGTTGTGGCGTGACATCAGCTCGGCTTCCGAGGATTTCAAAAACGGCCTCGAAACGAGTTTGACCCGCCACCACAATGCGATCGATCTCCCGCGCCTCAAGTGAAGTGCCCACGGCAGCAATAGTTCTTTCGGAAACGAGATTGCGGGTGCCGTACACCTTGTTCGCGCCTTCCAGCCGCGAGGCGAGGTTCACCACATCGCCCATGACGGTGTAGCTCATCATCACGTCGGAGCCGATGCTGCCGACCAGCGCCTCGCCGGTCGCGATCCCGATCCTTAGATCGCATTGCTTCATTGGAGTTGCGCGAACGCCAAGTAGCTCAGGAATCTCCTCGCGCAATTTTCCGATACGTTCGATCATTTCCAGGGAGGCGAGGCATGCAAGGCGGGCATGATCGGGCTCGTCGACGAAAGGTGGGCCCCAATAAGCCATGATGCCGTCGCCGATATACTTGTCGATGATCCCTCGGTTGTTCCGGATTGGTTCGGACATGACCGAAAGGCAGTGGTTCATGACCTTGACGAGACCTTGCGCGGTCACGCCTTCGCTAAGGCTGGTGAAGCCCTTCAAGTCGCAGAACAACACAGTCATCACCCGGCGCTGGCCTTCGGCGGCCGCCAAATTTGGGTGATCGATCAGCCTTCAACGACGCGCGGATCGATGTATTTTCCGAATGTTTCCTTGATCGTTGGTTGTTGCGCAAATGCACAATCATTCGATTGAAGGCGGCAGCCAGTTGTCCGATTTCGTCAGTCGCCCTTACATCGATTGATTGATCGAGCTGACCCGCTTCCACCGCTCGGGCACCTTCAAGCAATAGTCGGACAGAGCGAATGATGCCGCCGCTGACCAGATTGGCGAAGATCAATCGACGATCGCGGCAAGCAGCGTCACGATGGCCGAGGTCAGCGCCACCCGGGTCTGTTCCGACCTCACTTTTGCGATAGCCCCCTCGCTGACGGTCAGCATACTCAATCGAATAGCACTGACCTTCTCATCCAGTCGTCGCGAACAGCGTCTGCTCGCGCAAGGCTGCGTCTCGCCGCTGGAAAGTCTCTCGCCTCAAGGTGTGAAAGTAGCTCTCTGGTCTCCTGCTTCAGCTGGCGGCGAGTATCGTCCAGATTTTCAATCCGGTTGTCGATGCGCGCCAGGGCTGCGTTGTCCGATGGTGTACTTGTGTCTTCAATGATCGAATTGATCAGTGTCCGCGCGGCTTGCGCTTCGCTTTCGACCTCGGCTCCCTTCTCGTTGTAGAGCTCCAAGCGGGCTCTATATCCGAGCACATCGGGCGGCTCCTGCATCTTCGCGATCACCATGCGGCGGAGCCCGAGGCCTCGTTCGAGCGATAGAGTATTGATCCGTGTCAGACGGGGCGTTGATAGGTGCGTAACGTGCAGAGAGCTCATCAAGGAGGTAGCCGACTCGCCTGACCATCGCGATCGATAGGACCGACGTCACGAGCATGAGGATGATCAGTCCGACAGCGATTGCTACAATTCGCTGCCGGATTGACTGCTTGATCGTCGATCCGGAGAATTTTTTCAGTCCGTTAAGAGCGAGGATCCGTTGTCTCGTGCTCCGTAGAGGCATATCCGACGTACTCACAGTCGAGCTTCCTTTCGGTCAGCCCCGTCAGGCGGTCCAACTCCATTCATTCTTCAGTCAGGCTGAAATCGAAAGTTTCGGCAGGCGGGTCTTGGTGAACAGCCCCGAACTGGCTCAGCGGCAACTTTATCGTCACCGAAGAGGAGTAAAGGTCTGTGAGTTCGAGTTTGAGCTGTTGGCCGGCTTCCATTTGAGCCGCCACCGTTGGTTCAATTCCACGTGCTGCGATGCAGATGTTGGTGAGACACCAGGTGAAAGGAACCTGGACAGGACTGCCTTGATCTACCGTCACCTTGACTCCCTGCTGCAGATTTGCCCCTTGCGGAACGAACAGCTGCAGGCGAGCGGGACCGTCAGCTCGTTCGATCAGATCGACACGGGCCACGATCTGATCGAGATCGTCCGTGGCGGTTGACGTCGATCGGCATATGTTGGTTCGATCGGATGAGGCGAAACAAAGCTTTTTCCAGGTTGAGAAATGGATGTTCTCAGGCAGCCGCAATCGTGGCGGCTTCGACGGAGGCTCCCGCTGGGCAGAAGGGCCGTTGACTGGCTGCCCAAGCGGCGGAGCGGTCGCTGAATGCTTCTCCAGAAATTGCGATACCAAGGGCGACCAGATCGGCACCGCGTCGGCGAAATCGATCATGAAGTGCCCGTCGGTCCCAAAGGACGGGAGCATACGATAATCGGCATTTCCGCCCGCTTCGACAAAGGCCTGATGCATCCTCATCGTCAATTCCGGACCGAAGTAGCTGTCGTTTTCCGCGTAGATCCAAAGCATCGGTACGCGTGCGGTGCGGCCGAATTCGCTAGTGGCGGCAACGAGCTTGTCGGGAGCACAATTGTTGTTGGGTTTGCCGTCAACTCGGCCTCCGCGTCCCGCTGCAAAGGTAATGATGGCCTGAACTGATGACGGGTTTAGGCTCCCAAGAGCAATCGAGCCCCATCCGCCGCCCGACTGGCCAACGACGATGACCTTACCCGGCTGGATCATCTTCTTCTTGCTCATGTAGTCGATGACCCACTCGTTCAGAGTGGCGATGGCGAGCCCGGGACCACGGAAGTTTGGGTTGTCGCAGCTACCGACGTGGGCAAAGACGGCTCCGTAGAGACCCTGATCTTTATCATCGAGACTGCTGGCCCCGTACCTGACGGGCGAGATGACCACATAACCGCGACGTGCAAACCAACGTGCCGCGTCCCGATACTCGATCGCCGGAAACATCGTCCGCTGGTTGGCGTCCAGCGAAATTCCATGGTTCATAATCACTAGCGGAAACGGACCATCTCCGACCGGCCGTACCAGGAAGGCAAGCACCGGCAGTGGAAACGGCAGCGCCCAAATTTCCTCTTGGATTACTTGTCCCGCAGTTCGGTCATCTGCCGCGGCTGGGGAATGGACTGCCGAGGGGAAAGCCAGCAAAAGAAGAATGGCCAGCAAGTGCTTCAGCATCTTCTTTCTCCGACGATCTGGTCTGGGTCTGACGCTAGGTCTCGGAGGCAGGAATCCGTTGATTTGGATCAAAGCGACCAACCGCAAGTTCCCGACGTCGTGCGGCTTAGTGGCCTAGCAAAAAAAGCGTCGTCGGAAACTCGGATGAGCGTGCACGGCCTTTCATGCGGCTTCTGGCTTTTTGACGGCCTTAGGGGCTGTTTCGAGCTTTAACCCCGCCGCCGCTATCGTCGTTGGTCTGCTTGTGGGCCTGAAGGCGAAGTATCCGGCACGCCGGCAGCTAGGGCCATAGCGGACATCGAGAATACGCGGGCAAATCGGCGCGAATGACCCGAAGCGGAGCACCTTGAAAGTGAGGTCAAGTCATGAATCCGGGCATGAAGCATCGGACGCGCGGATGGCCGTCTATGTAATGCCTCCAGACCATTGTACGGCCGAAGCGGTTTGGTTCTGTGACAACCGCACCGTCAGGTACGAGCACCCATTCGCCGTCGATGAGGACGCGGTAACGGCCCCGACTGGACTCCCAATCGGCATCGGACACTATGTATCCGTCGGCATCAGTACAGCACTTTCCAAATTCGCTCTGCAAGCTTTCAAACCAAGACTTCAGCGGAGAGTGGTCGTATCGGCCATCGTCGCGTGCAAGGACCGGCGTCAGTAGCAACGCTGAACCCAGCAACGATGCCGCAAGTTTCGCTGGAAACATCTGTTTGCCTCCGCGATATTCGCCGGCCGATCCGCTGGCTTGGTGCGGCTTAGGCTGGCAACCCGGAAACTAAATCCGTTGCAACTGCCGCTGACGAGTGACGATAGCTACGATCGCTCGATGCTGTGATGGGACAGTTCATTCCCATCCCCACTGAGGTGAGTCCGGAAATTCGAGCGAAGGTTCAAATACGACAACGATTCAACTAAAGGTCAGTGCAGCTGCTTCTTTGGCCTAGCCTGCCCTTAGCCGACCTCTGGGCTGGCGCCGAGCTTGTCCGCTCATGACGGCGTAGCCGACCAAAGCCCTCACAGACTTAAGGAAATGACCCACGGTGCATGAGTCTGCAGGGCATCTGTTGCGGGTCTCCACAACCGCGTTCGTCAACGACGACGATCTACGGTGCATCACCTTTATGGCCTATTCGGCAACTCGCGACAGCTCCGCAAGGAGCTTCAACGCATCATTCAGCACGGCTCGATCCTGCGCTCGTTCAGCGGCCGCATCACCCGTGAATTCGCCATGCGTCCGCGCATTCTGATTTCCCTTCGGCGCGCCTGATCTCCGTGCGCCGCCGTGCATGCGGCAGCGAGACTTGCCGTGCACTGCAGGCGCGCGGCAGGCGAGGCCGCTGCGCGTCCCGGCGCCGCAGCGCGGGCTCGTCCACATCGCGCCGGTGTTGCGGATGTGATCGCCGCTCATGCATTGCTGCCCTGTCTGGATTCGGCCCGTTCGTATTCGCCGGCCTCACGCGGCGGGACCAGTCCTGCGGCTGCCGCAGCGTGCGGCTCCGCGACGATCATGCTGGCGTGCTGGGTCACGTTGCCCACGATCGCCCTGCCGCCGTCCTGCACCGACAAATTCCGGACCGTGATCGCGCGCTCGCCGTTGTTGCGGTGGCGGCTGAGTGCCTCGATCTGGCTTGCGAAGGTGCGGGCCAGCCGGGTCAGCGCGCGTGTGAGGCTCTCCTGCTGCGGAACGTCGTCGGTGAGGGCGAGGCGGCAGGCAGAACGCATCGTGGCGGCGTGAACGGACACCATCTGCACCGCGAGCATGGCCTCGATCGAGTCCTTCGGCGCGATGCTCTTCACCAGCGAGATCATGAAGGCGAGATTGGCTTCATCGGGCTTCCGTCCGGTCACGCTGGCCTTCACCAATTGCTTGAGGAGACCATGCAGCGCGTCGCGGTCGGCGGCACCGAGCGCCTCGGCCAGCAGCCGTTCGCCGGCTTGGGGGTCGGCATGGCGGATCGCAATCCCCCGCTTGTAGAGCTTGATCCGCGGGCTCGCGTCGGGGCCGCTGCGATCGTTTGCCGCAACCGGCAGCTTGCTGTGGCGTTTGGCAGATGTCGTCATGTGCTGTGTCCTTTGACCGCGCGGGGCTCATTGCGCGCGACATCGATCGCTCGGCTTGCGCGCCTGTGGGATTTTCGGGATGTTGATGAAGGGCTTACGCGCAATCGCCGCGCGACGCCCCGTGGTCGGGCGGCGTGGACGCTGACGATTGTTGCGATGATGGCATTCTGCCGGTGTTTTGCCCGACGTGTCAAACGAAGATTGCGAAGCGCGCAATCCTCGTTCGTGCAAATCCTCGTTCGTGCAAGTCCTTGATCTCGCAAGCGTCGGCTACTGTGCATGGGGTTGTTTTTGCGTTTTTTGTTTCGAACCGGCTCCGACCTGCCGCGCGACGGAATGCCGGCCTGAAAACGCGATTGCGAAATCCGCCGCGGCCGCTCATCATGATCCGCGAAAGCGCCGCGGCCCGCAGAAGTGGCGCGATTCGTCTGGGGAGAGAACGAATGCAACGAACGCTTCGCCTGCTGGCGATCGTCGCCGGATTGTGCGTGACGACGGAGGCCTTCGCGCAAAAATATCCGGTGCGGCCGGTCAAGATCATGGTCGGCTTCAGCGCGGGCGGCCCGGTCGACGTCGTCGCGCGCATCGTCGCCGATCGGCTGAGCAACAAGCTCGGACAAGCTTTCGTGGTCGAGAACCGCGCCGGCGCCAACGGCATGATCGCGGCCGAAGGGGTCGCGCGTGCGGAAGGCGACGGCTACACGATGCTGGCCTGCAACTCCTCCACGATCACGCTCAACAAGACGCTGTTCAAGGATATCCGCTACGACCCGGAAAAGGACTTCGCGCCGCTCACCACCGTCGTGTCGGCGCCGCTCGTGCTGGTGGTCAATCCGGAGAATTCCAAGACGGCCAACATCAACACCGTCGCCGATCTCGTCGCCGCGGCAAAGGCTGCGCCCGGCGCGCTTGCCTACGGCTCGGGCGGCAACGGCAACCTTGCCCATCTCGCCATGGAGCTGCTCAGCGAGAGGGCCGGCGTCAAGATGATCCACGTGCCCTATCGCGGTGGTGCTGCGTCCGAGGTCGGTATCCTCGCGCAGGAGGTCCTGGCAGTGTTCGATCCCTTATCCGCCGTGCCGCTGGTGAAGGCCGGCAAGCTGCGCGCGCTCGCGGTGTCCTCCGCCGAGCGGCTGCCGGCGTTGCCTGATGTGCCGACCGTCGCGGAAGCCGGCTATCCCGGCTTCGACATCTCGTTCTGGGTCGGCTTCTTCATGCCGAAGGCAACCCCCGCGCCGACGCTCGAGATGCTGCACCGGGAGATCGTCGCCGCAGCCAACGATCCGCTGTTACGGGAGCGGCTGGAGACGCAGGGCGTCGTCAGCGTGCTGAGTTCGGCCGACTACGCCGCCAAGATCGCGAAGGAGATCAAGGAACTCGCCGAAGTGGTGGCGGCGGCGAACATCAAGGCGGAGTAGGGCGTCTGCTTGGCGTGCTGTCGGCCACCTCAGCCAGCCGCTCGAGCAGCGGGCGCTGTCCTGTGTTGATCTTCTCGTGCGCTGCTGCGAGCGTGAACCATTCCGCACGGTCGACCTCCGGGAAGGTCTGACGTTTGCCGCTGCGTGGCGGCCATTCCATCTCGAATGTGTTGCTGCGAATGCTGCGCAAATCGACGTCGAACTCGGCCGCGAACGCGGTGACGATCTTGCCGCCGCGCTGCCTGACCTGGCCAAGCGAAGTCAGCGGCGTGGACAGCTCAAGCCCAAGCTCCTCGGCAAACTCCCGTCGCGCGGCGGTTTCTGCGTCTTCGTCTGCGTACTCGCCCTTCGGAATCGACCATGCCCCGAGGTCCTTGTTGCGCCAGAACGGTCCTCCGGGATGAACGAGCAGAACCTCGAGCTCCCCGCGTTTGCGATAGGCAATGATCCCGGCGCTTTTCGATGGCATCGCAGGTTCCGTGTAGGCGGCGCATTCGCCCGGGAAAAAGCGGAACAGACGCTTTTAGCGCAGGTTAATAGCCAACGCTTTGACCGAACAAGGGAGTGAACCATGATCCGCCTGTTGGCAACGACAGCCTTAGGGCTGGTGCTGGCGAACGCCGCCTTTGCGCAATCGCCAAGCAGCAACACCAAGTCTGAGCAAACGCCGCAATCCCAGTCCAATTCCGCAGCTCCGTCCAACACGTCGCCGTCTGGCGCGGCACAAACACAGCAGTCGCCATCGCAGCCGCAGCAATCATCAACGCCCGGAGCGTCGACACAGAATACCCAGGCGACCACTCCGTCTTCCGGATCGGCCAATTCCGGCTCCGGGACCAACGCCACCAACAGCGCGGACACGTCCTCGCGGCCGCCCAGTGGTACGGCAAACTCCAACGCGGCCGGCAACCAGCCCGCCTCGCAGCAGAGCGCCAATCCGCCGGCGGCGAACTCGAACCAGACGCAGGATCGCTCGAACCCTCCGTCGAACAATACCAATCAGGCGCAGCAGGCGCCTGGTTCATCTGGTACCAACCAGGCCCAGCAATCGCCAAACACGCCGAGCAGCAATCAGGCGCAAGACCAGCGGACCGGTGCCAATTCACAGGCCGCCGCCCGCACTGACGTCAACCTCAACAAGCAGCAGGAGACCAAGATCAGCGCGTCCATCTCCCATCTCAACGTGCGGCCGCTGACCAGCGTCAATTTCTCGCTCAACGTCGGCACGGTGGTGCCGCGCGATGTCCAGCTATCGACGCTGCCACCCGATGTGGTCGAGATCGTGCCGCAATATCGCGGCTACAGCTTTGCGCTGGTGAAGGATGAAATCGTCGTGGTCGATCCGGCGACATACAAGATCGTAACCGTGCTGCCGTACTCGGGACAATCCACCGCGACAACGACGACCACGCGTGAGCGCAGCGCCAGCAAGTTTTCGGATCGCGATCGCGAAGTGATCCGCAAGCATGCGAAGACCCGCACCGAGGGACGGAGCGAACGACAGACCACCGGCAGCACCGCGCGGTCCGAGATCCATGTTGGTGACCGCGTTCCCGAGAGTGTCGAGGTCGAGGAATTCCCGAGCACCGTCTATCGGGACGCGCCCGACCTGCGCGAGTACCGCTACATCCACCGCGATACGCGGACCTATGTCGTCGAGCCCCGCGAACGCCGCATCATCGAGGAGATCGACTAGTTCGCGGCCACTGGAAGCCGCTCCATCGAGCGGCTTCCGGATTTGCGCATCAGCCCGAAGATCGTTCGCGCGCTGCAAAACGGATGGCGCGGGCCTTCGCGCTCTTTCCCGCCGCACGCGCGGCGATCATGCTGCGTGCCTTGCCGTGGGTGTTCTTCCGGATCAGAGATGCGAGCCGCTTGCGTGCGTGGCTGGCGGTCAATCGCGCCGCCAGTTGCTCGGCCTTGCGAATGATGGTGGCGACCGAGGGCGTCAGGTTCACCGGAACCCAGGCGACGTCCTTCGTCTTGGACAGGCTGCCGATGCCCTCGCAGGGTGCTTCGCGCGGCAGGTCGATCCGGATCGCGAGGGCTTCCGCGCGTTCGGTCCAGTCCTCGGCCCTGGTGCCGGTGATGATGCGGACATAGTCGCGTGTCTCACGCGGCAGCTCGCTCTCTTTGGCGAGCCATTTCTGGATTCGGCCGGGACCTGCGTTGTAGGCGGCTGCGGCAAGGCCGAGATTGCCGAAATCGTCGCGCAGCTTGCGCAGGAACTTGGCCGATGCCGGCAGCGCCTTCATCGCATCGAACGGATCATCTAGCCCGACCTCCGCTGCCGTTTCCGGCATGAACTGCGCGACGCCCTGCGCGCCGGCCTGGCTGACCTCGTTGGACTTGAAGCGGCTCTCCTGCCAGATCAAACGCGCGAAGAACGGCACTGGAATGCCGCTGGCTTCGGCAGCTCCGCGGAGCGCGTGGCAGAAGCGTTCCGTCGACGAAACCGGCGCCTGTGCGACGGGTTCGACCGTATCCGGCGTCTCGGGAGTCTCCTCATAAGCCGCACGCGCATTGGCGAGCTCGAGGGCCTGCACGCTTGCAAGGAACAGCTCGACCACCGGAACAAGTGACGAGGCCTGAGTGTTTTGAAGAACGGCGTGATCGAAAGCTGATGGTTGGCGGGACGCCGACGGATCGAAGTCGCACATCAGAATCATGAACGCGGCGCACGCCGCGACGACAAATCGCATTGCTGGAGCAACCTCGAACTGTGGGTGAACGGCCAGCGATGCGCCGGCGATAAAGAGTTATTAACCGAGCGATTGCGGCAAAGCTGCGGTCTCGTCGGTTCCCACGGTGTTACTACGGTGTTCCCGCGGGAAACTCTCTTCTCCGCGATTTTGCGGGGTGGGCGAATTGGGACGAGCGAGATGATGCGGTGGATGCTTGGCGCGGTGATTTCGCTGGCGGCGATCTCTTCGGCGCTTGCGGGCAATCTCGATGCGGCAGCGGTGAACGATGCTGCGCGTCCCGCAAAGCAACCTGCTAGCGACAAGCTCAACGCCGCGATCGTGAAGCTTCAGATTCTGCTCGACCGTGCGCGGTTCTCGCCCGGGGAGATCGACGGCAAGCTCGGAGAGAACGCGCAGAAGGCACTGAAAGCATTCGCCGAGCAGAACGGCGTTGCATCGGATAAAACGATCGCGCCCGAGCTTTGGGACAAGTTGAACGCCGCGAGCGAAGGCGCCGTCCTCGTCGAATACAAGATCACGGACGCGGATGTGAAGGGCCCGTTTCTGAAGGAGCTGCCCGGCAAGCTTGATGACATGAAGCCGCTGAAGGCGCTGAGCTACACCAGCCCGCTCGAAGGGCTTGCCGAGAAATTCCACATGAGCGCCGATCTGCTCAAGGCGCTCAACCCGGACAAGGCCTTCGACAAGGTGGGAGCGACCATCGTCGTTGCAAACGTTCCGGCGCGGCGAGAGCTTCCGAACATCGCGCGGCTCGACGTCGACAAAAGGAACGGGACGCTGAAAGCATTCGACCAGGGCGCCACCCTGATCGCGTTCTATCCCGCGTCAATCGGAAGTCCGGATCGTCCGACGCCGAGCGGTACGCTCAAGGTCACCAGCACCCACGAGAATCCGGTTTATCACTACAACCCTGACTACAAGTTCAGAAGCGTCAAATCGAAACAGCCGTTCGATGTTCAGCCGGGCCCGAACAATCCGGTGGGAGCATACTGGATCGGCTTGTCCGCACAGGGGTACGGCATCCACGGAACGGCGGAGCCCGACAGGGTCAGCAAGTCCGCGTCGCATGGCTGCGTCAGGTTGACCAATTGGGACGTGCGCGCGCTGGGCGAGCACGTCAAGCGCGGCACACCGGTGGTCTTTCTGGATGCGCCGACGGACTCCTCGTCCGAGCAGCGGCGGAAGTCCGGCGGTAGGCGCGCCTCGAACTAGTCTTTGGGAAAGTCCTTGCGCATCGCGATTTCGGCGGCATCACCGGGCGACAGCACGGTCTGGTCGAACGCTGCTTGCCCTCGTCATGATATCGTAGAGCGAGATGCCCTTGATGGCTTGCCCATGAGCTCGCGGACGCAGTCGGCGAGCGTGCCGTTGTAGACGGGATAGGGCGGACCTCGATCCTTTTGCCTCTGGCCCTTCAGCGACGGTCACTTCTTCAGTTCGGCCGGCGCGTCATAGGCGACCGGCGATATCTCTTTGAACATGCGCTTGGCCCTGAAGGCGCGGGTAGCCCCGAAGCCTGGGGCCGCCCTGTAGACGCTCGTTGAAGAATTAGTTCAAATCAGCCGGCAACAAAGGCGAGCAGGGTGCCGTTCGCCTTGGCCGGCGGCACGCAGATCGCAGGTCCGCTGCGCACGGCTGCCGAACCAAGCGCCTTGTCGGTGGCAGCGAGATCGCCGCTGACAAGCACCAGGGCAGCGCCACCGCGTTCGGAAAGACCCGCGAGCGGCACGCCGGGATAACGTTTGCCGAGCTGCTCCAGCGTCAAGTAAACGAATTCGGCACGATCGCCACCGGAGGGCACGGTCACTGCGCCGTCGGCTTCAGCCTTCGGCTCGCGGTCGATCAGCTGTCCCAGATCCGCGGCTTCCTTCGCGGGCTCGGGCGTCGCGATCAATGTCTGCTTGATCCGCTTGGCCGCATTGGCGTGCTTCATCAGCTCGGGAATCCACACCGTCTCTGGCGTCTTGTGCTGGCAGGCAAAAATGCGCACGCCGCCGGGCGCTTCTGCGGTCGGCCACATGAAGGTGCGGAATTTCGCCGCCGAGATCGTGCCATCAGGCAGCGTCACGGGCCGTTCGAAATCGGTCGGGCCGATCGGCTCCAGGCCACGCGCGCGGATTTCCTCCGCGCCGGCGGTGGAATCGACCGCTGTGAAGGCGATGCGCTCGATGCCTTCGCCGCGCTGGTCGAGGAAGGCACGCGCCGGCGCGTTGTGCTCGGTCGCCGCGAGCACGCCGAGCAGCTCCATATAATCCGGGTCGAACATGATCGTGTAGTTGCCGGTGCCCATATGTGCGCTGTGGGTGCCGCGCGGCGAGATGGTGAAGCCGAGCTGCCGGTAGTTTTCGGCGGCTTTGTCGAGGTCCTGCACCATGACCACGGCGTGGTCGATACCGATGACGTTCTTGAGGGCCACTGTTCTTTCCCCGAGTGCAAACTGACTGGACCGCCGTCGGCGGCCGCAAATCCTGTCTACGCCGGATAGGCGGTCAAGTCATTTTCAAATCGGTGGGACATGCGGAAATTTCATTCCGTGAAGCGCGATATCTGACACTTGATGGCGTCAGCGCGCCTGCTCGATATAGGCGGCGAGGATGGCGCGCTCCTCGCTGGTCATTTCCGTGATGTTGCCCGGCGGCATCGCGTTTGACCAGGCGGCGACGCGGCCGATCAGGCGGATGTTGCGATGGATGTGCTCGGGCGCGTCCAGCAGTATGCCCTTCGGCGCGGTGACGATGCCGGCCCAGACCGGTTCGGCGGCGTGGCACATGCTGCAGCGGGACATCACGATCTCCTCGACATTGGCAAGCGTCGGCTGCGCCGACAGCGCGCTTGTCTTGACCTCGCGCGGGCCGGCCGCCGAGAGGAACAGGATCGCGATCACGCCGACCGCTGCGACGCCCCACACCCACCACGGCGATTTGCGCCCGGCGTGCCGCTCGTTGAAGAAATGGCGGATCACGGGGCCGAGCGCCAGGATGATTGCGACGATGATCCAGTTGAAGCGGGTGGCATAGAGCAGGGGATAGTGGTTGCTGATCATCAGCACGACGACAGGCAGCGTCAGATAGTTGTTGTGGACCGAGCGCTCCTTGCTGGTCTTGCCGAGCTTCGGATCGGGCGCCTGTCCTGCGATCAGGGCGGCCGCAATCTTCTTCTGGTTCGGGATGATCAGGGTGAAAACGTTGGCGACCATGATGGTGCCGATGATCGCCCCGATCTGGTTGAAGGCGCCGCGCCCGCTCAGCACGTGGGTGAAAGCATAGGTCAATGCGACCAGAAACAGATAGCCGCCGATGGCGAAGGGCAGCTCGCGCTGCGCGAGCCCGGTACGGCAGGCGCCTTCATA